>JAZRTX010000041.1:0-24549 GCA_045652205.1 Clostridia bacterium | reverse complement strand
GTTGTTCTTGGATTAAACCACTGATAAGTGTATTCAGCGTTTGCATCAAGACCCGTTAAGGTACCTGTTTTCTTTGTGCCTGCTTTTGAAATATCATCGTAAAGGTATGCGATGAAAAGGTCCTTTTCAATATAAGCAACTGAATAGTAACCCGTATCAGAAGTAAATATCTTCTTATCGTCAAATGCGGGAACAAGCTTCCACCATTCATACTGTTCAAGGAAATCCTTCATATAACCCATCTGATAACCAGCGGCGTATTCAATGGATTCGCCCCAAGGTGTCTGCTTGGTTTCAACCGTAACGGTAACGCCATCGCGATTGGTATCCATATCCATATTATAAGTACTGTTGTAAAGCCAAATATCAATTGCACCGTAGCCGTGACCGTACATACCGTTCAAGAATGCTAACCAGCCTTGTGCGCGTGCGCCGTATTCGTTAGTCCAAAGACCTTCGTATCTGCCTTCGTAAACAACAGCGGGCTTGCCCTGACCGCCTTCCCAATAATCTCTTGCAGCAGAGAAATTGGTAGGCTGGTTAAGAACAGGCTTCCACTGATTTGCCCACCAGGTATGACCTTCAATGTTGCGGAATGCTGAATTTGCTGCGGTGGTATAATCCATAATCTTGGAAGCACCTTCCTGATGCGCTGAAATAGGATTATCGTATGGATCATACTTTGCCATAGCGGTACAAACGAACTTCCATGGGTTGTTTAAAGCATTCATTACAACGTTGCTTTTGTCGTTTTCGTTATAATAGAAGTCGTTATCAACTTCCTGACCTAAGGTATACATAACCGGATATGCACCGTAGCGTGCTACCCAGTATCTTGAAAGGGTATCAAGAAGTTTTTCGTATTCAGGCTTTGAATAATTTTTCATAACGTAAAGGTTCATTGAAGAAGCAAAGAAGAACTGTGCGTTTGCGTGTACCATACCCTGATCGGCAATGTACTTAAAGTATCTGTCCATGCTCTTTAAGCCTGCAATATCCTTAACAGTAATGCCGTCGGTCATATCAAAAGAAACTTCGTTAGGCTGTGATTGATATACTGTGTATCCCTGTGAAATACGCTTATTTACAATATATTTAAAATGTGAGGTTGTATCTGTACCTGTGGATTTTGAACCTGCTTTATCGTATTCTTCTGATACAAAGTTCCAGTGTGTATCGCCTAAATAGAAGAAAGGCGTGCCGTCAGCATACATAAAGAACTTTGTGTTAGGTTCAGTTTTAACAAACCCGTGCTTGTAAATATCAAGACTGCCTGAATATTTATCTACCTGAATTTCGCCTGTTTTGTTATGTACGCCTGTATCAGTTGTATCTGAGTAAACTGTTTTAAAGGTCCATTTGCCTTCTGTTGGAAGTGCAAAGCGAACGCGCCAAACGTTATCGCCATCCCAGAAGCCAGGCATAGTAATGGTCTTGTTGCCGTTTGTAAATACAACATCAAGAGTGCGGGTGTTTACAGGATCTGCAACTTCTTTTTTAGCAAGGAAAGTCATTTCACTTGCAACCCACGTCTGTGCAGTTGTTACAAGCTTTTCCTTTTCAGGTGCAGCTTCAGCGTACTGAATTTTAAAATTATCAACGTAGAATTCAGTTGCATATTCATCAATCATATGCAAGCAAAGATACCAAGCGTGTGAAACGTTCTTCTCAATATCATCAGGTAAAACGGTAAGGCTGAATTCAATGGTCATCCATTCGCCAATTTCACCATCAATGGTAGCAGATGGGTCAAAGCGGTAGTTTTGTTTATTTTTATCAGGGGCGATAAAGGAGTTTTCATCCTGAGCGCCGTTACCGCGGATAAGAACTTTAAATCCTGTGCCGCTAACACTGTCATAATCTTCACCGCCAATACGTACCATATATGAAATTTTGTACGTTCCGGCTTTTGTTAAATATTTATAAAGGTTTGTTGTTGGGCATGAGAATGAATATTTATTATTTTCTCTTTTAGCACTATGATATTTTATGCACTGTGTACCATCAACACCTTCATCAGAAAGCTCAACTTTACCGGAATGATAAAAATTCCAGCCTGTTTCACTAACTGTTGTTGCGTCGTTAAAATCTGAATTAACACCTGAAATAATATCAGTATAAGTTACTTCCTGGTCAGCATCAACTTTATCTGCAGTAACAGGCTTCATCTTGTTAGGTGCAGGGGTTTTTGTTGAAAGCAAATCTACAGGCTTAGGTGTTTTTTCTGATTTTGACGTGGGGGTAGGTGAATTGTTTTCGCCTGTTTCGCCGTTTTTGCAACCGATTACGGCAAAAAGCATTACAAAAACAAGTACTAAGGCAAGTATTCTTTTATTAGCCATAGGAAAACCTCCGTCGCTTTATCGTTAAAGTAATTATATCACAAAAGATTAAAAAAGTCAATAGTGAAAAAAATAGAAAACAAACAACTGTTGCAAAAAAAGGGGAGAGCATCTGATGCTCTCCCTGAATTTTGTTATTTTACTTTTTGTACAACAAGTACCCAGTCTTCTGCTGTTGGGCGTTCGCCAATCTTGAATTCAGAACCGTTTTTATTAACTTTCTGTGGTGCGCTTATTGCGGAAGTTCTTGGGTTGAACCACTGATAAGTGTAATCGGCGTTTGCATCAAGAGTTTTAATAGTACCTGTTTTAGTTGTGCCTTTGTTTGCGATGCCATCAAAGATATATGCGATATAAACGTCAGTATCAATTGAGGCAAGTGAGAAGTGGCTGGCTTCTGCGGTAAAGATGCTTTGCTTGTTAAATGCGGGGGTGAGTTTCCACCACTCGTACTTTTCAAGGAAATCTTTCATATAACCTAATTCGTAGCCTGCTGCATATTCAACAGACGTACTCCAAGGTGTGTTTTTAGTTTGGGTGGTAATGGTAATGCCATCTCTTACCGTATCGGTATCAATATCGTAAGTACTGTTGTAATACCAAATATCAACTGCGCCGTAACCATGACCGCACATACCGTTTAAGAATGCTAACCAACCTTGTGCCCTTGCACCAAAGTCATTGGTCCAAAGACCTTCATAGTTGGATTCATAGCTAACGATCGGCTTACCCTGTCCTGATACCCAGAAATCCATCAATGCGGTGTAATCAAACTTGTCATTTAACACGCCTTTCCATTGTGTTGCCCACCAGGTATGACCTTTAACGTCACGGAAGGATGAGTTTGATGCGCTTGTGGAGTTGGAATTCTTGGGATGAGGATATGTTCTTGAAGATTCCTGATGCGCAGAAATGGGGTTCTTGTAGGGATCATATTTATGTAATGCTTCACAAACGAATTTCCATGGGTTGTTTTCAGCATTCATTGTGGTGTTGTTGTTATCGCGCTTATAGTAGAAGTCGTTATCAACTTCCTGTGCTAAGGTATACATAACGGGATATGCGCCAAAACGTGCAACCCAATAGCGTGAAAGGGTGTCAAGCATCTTCTCATATTCTGCTTTGGTGTAGTTTGCCATAACGGTCTGGTTCATGGTGGTAGAATAGAAGAACTGTGCGTTTGTGTGAACAAGACCCTGGTCGGCAATATACTTAAAGTATTTATCTGCCGCCTGTAAGCCTGCGATATCACCTTCATCTAAACCGTTGGCAAAGTTAAAGGGTGCACCGATAGGTTCACTCTGATATACTGTAAAGCCTTGCTGGATACGTTTGTTTATAATGTACTTGAAGTGTGAAGTTGTTTTGATGTTTCCTGCTTTTGAACCGGCGGAAGCATATTCTTCAGTAAACATTGTCCAGTGTGTGTCACCTAAATAGAAGAATGGTGTGCCGTCAGCATACATAAAATATCTCTTGTTTGCTTCGGTCTTTACAAAGCCGTGTTTGTAAATTTCAAGGTCGCCTGAATATTTCTTTACTTCAATTTTGCCGGTCTTGTTGTGCACGCCGGTGTCAGTTTTATCACTGAAAATGGTCTTATAAGTCCATGTGCCTTCGCTTGGCAGTGCAAAACGAACGCGCCAAATGTTCTGACCATCCCAGAAACCAGGCATTTTGATAGTTGTGTGACCGTTGGTAAATTCAACGTCAAAAAGCTGTTTGTTGCCTGCATTCTCAACCTTTTTGTTAGCAATAAAGGTCATTTCACTGGCAACCCAGGTTTCTGCGCTTGTAACAAGCTTTTCTGTTTCAGGCTTAGGCTCGTTAAATTCTATTTTGAAATCGTCAATATAGAATTCAGTAGCATATTCATCAACTTTATGGAAGCAAAGATTCCATTTGTGTGTACCTGCAAGATCGGAAGAAAGAACGTGAAGGGGGAATGATACTGTTACCCAATCACCAACTTCGCCATCAAATTCTGCAGTTGTAACGCTGTAAAAATAGTTTGTTTTGCTGGTAGAAATAAATGAGTTTACGTCATTTGCATTACTACCACGAACAAGTATGTGAAAACCATTACCGCTTACGGAATCAGCGTCTTCACCATCAATGCGTACTTTAAATGAAATATTATATGAGCCAGCCTTTTTAATGTGTGGGAAAAGATTTATCATTGGGGATGAGAAAGTATAACGATCATTTTCCCTTGTAGCGTCGTAGTATTTTATACATTTGCTGTCGTCAACACCGCCATCGGCAGAAATTTCAATCTTGCCTGAAATGAAGGTGGACCAACCTGCATCCTTTGCGGATGTTACATCTTCAAAATCCTGAAATAAAACTTCTGTCTGAACAAGATCTTCCTCGTCAACAGTTTCATCTTTATCTGCAATAACGGGGGGCATCTTGTCAGGGATAGGTGTAACGGATGAAGTAAGATCCTGTACTTTATCCGTAGGGCTAGCTGTTGCTGTTGCTGTTGCCGAAGGGTCAGCAGAAGTACTTGGATCAGCATTTTTATTTTTGCATGCTGCTACTGAAAATAACATTATCAAAACAAGCAGCAATGCAAGTAATTTTTTGTTTGTCATAAAAACCTCCATAATTTATTATATACAGCATTATTATACGACAGGTATTACGAGAAAATCAATTGTCAAAAATAAACAACTGTTGTCAAAAATAAACAAAAGTAAAATCAAAAAAATTATGTATTTTTTTTAAAAATGTGTTATAATATTTAATGTCTGAAATGTGCGTTTGGTGCTATTTTATAATACCCACAGTATTAAATAGGGAATGCTTAGTGAAAAACTATGAAACAGCAAAACGGCTATGCCAAGCCACCGGCCTTTTTTAAAGGCTATGTCAGTGGAAGGCAGATGCGCGTTTTCGGCGTACCCACCTGTCGAGAGACGGGTGTTAGGAGTGGTACTGACGGCATTTTGGACTTTTTTTAAAAATTTCGCATTTTTTGAAAAAATGCTTGACAAAGTACATACAATAAAATATAATAGCCACGTTAAAAGTTAATTCATTGCGGAATTGTGTAACGGCAGCACCTACGACTCTGACTCGTATTGTCAAGGTTCGAATCCTTGTTCCGCAGCCACGAAAAAGACCAGCTCATTTGTGAGTTGGTCTTTTTTTGCACTGTTATTTTATTTTTTATACATCAACCGATATTCCTTAGGGGACATATTATATTCTTTTTTAAACAGTTTGCTGAAATACAAGGAATCGTTTATACCTACAGAACAGGCGATTTCCTTAATTGAATCGTTGCTTTGGGTTAGCTTTTCGGCAGCAAGGGACAACCTGTAATGATTGATATAGGATAGGGGAGATATTCCGAATTGTTTTTTAAAGGCGGCGTAAAAATTTGATTCTGACGTACGGGCTATTTCTGCCAACTTACTAATTGTAAGCTGCTCAGAATAGTTTTGCAGCATAAAATCAAGCGCTGATGAAATACCGGTATTGCTTGTTGAAACTTCCTGTTTTGCCTGTTTTAAGATAACCTCTAATATTTTATAGCAGGCGCTATATTTTGCAAAAACGTCTTTTGCTTCAAAAAAGTCGTTAAAAAGCGCGTTAAGTACGATTTTTGATTCATCGTTTATAACTACGGGGAAGCGATATAATTTATCAAGGGAAAGGGAATCATTAACCTGAACATCAAGAAAAAGCCATCGCGCGCTCATTTTGTTGCTACTTGGATTAACGTGATGAACGATAGTCTGTTTTACATTTGACGGGGCAATAAAAAAACCGCCTTCACTTGTGTTAAAGGATTTTTCGTTTCCAAGCGCAATATCATAGCTGCCCTCGGTTGCCTGAACAACAGAAAGATAGGGAAGTATCTTTACGTGCTTTACACCTTCATTGGATTCGGTGCAAAAGCTTCCGGATTTTAAGTATCTGATATCTGCTTTTAATATCTCCAAAGCGATCACCTCAATAGTATTATACATATAAATAGTAGAAATGTCTATTGTTTGTTGTAGTTTTGTTCTGTATAATAATAATTGGAGGTGCAAAATATGGAATTTTACACACAAAACGGAAAGAAAAGACCTGTTCGTTTATCAGAAGCAACAAGGAAATTTGCTTACGATTCATTAAATAGAAAATATGGGCTTGATACCTTAAAAACCTTTGGTGTTTCATGCGAAGACGTTGAAGGTTTTGATGAACTTTCCAATTTAGAAAAACATGATCTTGCAATTAAAATGATTGCAGAACAAGCACCCATCAGAATTTGTGAAAACGAAAAGATTAGTGGTGCGGCAACATTAGCTTACGCAATTTATCACCGTGTGCCTGCATATAAAAACAACGATACGTTTATCTGGGGCATAAGCCATTTAACAGTTGGTTTTGATCCTGTTTTAAAGAACGGCATTAACGGAATAAGAAAAAAAGCCGAAGAATCATATAAAAAATATAAGGGTACTAAAAAAGAAGCCTTTGCAAAAAGTTGTTTAAATTGTTTAGATGCTTTTGAAGTTTGGCATAAGCGTTATTTAGACACCCTTAAAGATATGCCTGAATATAAAGCAAACTATGAAAATTTATTACACGTACCATTTGAGCCTGCGCGCAATTTCTACGAAGCAGTACAAAGCTTATGGTTTACCTTTGCGTTTTTACGCCTTTGCGGTAACTGGCCCGGCATCGGCAGAATAGATCAGATGCTTGGCGATTATCTTAAAAAGGACCTTGCAAACGGCACTTTAACCCTTGATGAAGCCCGTGAAATTTTATCACACTTCTTTATTAAAGGTTGCGAATGGGTAAACGGGCAAGACGTTGGTAGCGGTGATGCACAGCATTATCAGAATATTCTGCTTGCAGGTGTTGACGAAAACGGAAACGAAGTTACAAACGAAGTAACTTATCTTGTGCTTGATATTATTGAAGAATTTGGTATCAGCGATTTCCCCACAAGCGTACGTATTAACAAAAATACCGACGAATTGCTTTTAAGGCGCGTTGCCGACGTTATGCGTTTTGGTGGTGGTGTTCTTGCTGTATATAATGAAGATACGGTTATTGAAGCATTACTTAAAGACGGTTACGAATTAAAAGAAGCACGCAAATTTGCTAACGACGGTTGCTGGGAAGTTCAGGTTCCCGGTAAAACTTACTTTATTTATTACCCATTGGATTCATTATGGGTGCTTCAACATAAAACACTTAAAGCATATCAGGAAAATCTTGATTATACCGATTTTGAATCACTTTACGATAACTTTAAAAGCGAACTTAGAATTACCGTTGATTTCGTTCTTAATATATATAGGGTATTGTTTGAGGGCTACGATGAAAAATCAGGCACTTGGGTTTGGAAGGAACAAATGCCTTGTACAACGGTTTCGCTTTTTGAAGAAGGTTGTATTGAAAAAGGCTTATCCTACCTTGAAGGCGGACCCGTTTATAATATTATTGCCCCGCACATTGGTGGCCTTGCTGATACGGTAAACGCACTTTACGCTATCAAAAAACTCGTTTATGATGAAAAGAAACTTTCCTTAAATGAGTTTATTGAAATCTTAAAAAATAACTGGGAAGGCGAAGAAACTTTACGCCAATACGTGCTTAATAAATACACCTACTACGGCAACGATAATGATGAAGTTGATGAAATTGTTGCCCGTGTGCTTTCTGATTTTTCGGATATTTGTACTTCATTTAACGGCACAACCGGCTTCAGATTCCCTGCAGGTGTAAGTACCTTTGGCAGACAGTTAGAATGGGTTTCACAGCGCCTTGCTTCACCACACGGCAGAAGAGTTGGCGAAGTTTTAGCCGCAAACTGTTCACCTACACCAAGTTCAGATAAAGAAGGCGCAACGGCAATCGTACGTTCTTACTGTAAGCCTGATTTTACAAAAATCGCTTCAGGTGCGGCGCTTGACCTTAAACTTTTACCTTCAAGCGTTGACGGTGAAGACGGCATTCAGGCATTAGTTGCTTTAATGCGCGGATTTAACGAATTAGGCGGATTCTTTATGCAACCTGACGTTGTTGATGCTTCCCTGCTTCGCCAGGCGCAAGAGCATCCTGAAGATTATCAGACGCTTTCTGTACGTGTTTCAGGCTGGAACGCAAGATTCGTAACCCTTAACAAAGAATGGCAAGATATGGTGATAGAACAAAATGAGCACTGATACAAAACTGAACGTTACCGAAATACAACGCTTTTGTATGCACGACGGTCCCGGTATCCGTACAACCGTTTTTTTGAAGGGGTGTCCCTTGCGCTGTGCCTGGTGTCATAATCCCGAAACTCAAAAAAAGGAAGCAGAACTTTTGTTTTACCCCACTAAATGTATCTTTTGTAGGGCTTGTGAATTTTCTTGCCCTGCAAAAGCGCATAAAATAGGGGAAATCCACGTGCTTGACCGCGATGAATGTAAAAAATGTTTTCAATGCGTTGAAAACTGTCCAACGGGCGCTTTAGAAAAATGCGGTAATGAAATGACTATTGAAAAAATCATTTCAGTAGTAAAAAAGGATTCGGCATTTTATGGAGAATCGGGTGGAATTACCGTTTCGGGCGGGGAACCCTTTATGCAGGGGGAAAGAGTTGTAGAATTATTAAAAGAATGTAAGGCACAAGGAATATCTACTGCCGTTGAAACAAGCGGATATGCTGACGTTGCCCTATTAAAAAAAGCAACGGAATTTACCGATTTGTTTTTGTGGGACGTTAAAGATACAAACGAAGAAAGGCATATAAAATATACAGGCGTATCCAATAAACCTATTTTGAAAAATCTGGATATTGTTAACGAAACAGGCGCAAGAATCAGATTAAGATGTATTCTTGTAAACGGAGTTAATACTGATGAAAAACACTATGAAGCCCTTGTAAAAATTGCCAAATCAATTAAGAATTTTGATGGTGTGGAATTTATTCCTTACCACGCCTATGGCGGAACTAAATCGGTGTTTATCGGTTTACAGGATAGCGGAAACGTTAGTTGGATTCCAAGCGAACAACAAGTAAACGATGCTAAAGAATTTTTGAAAAAGCAGGGCGTAACGGTGTGTTGATTTATACCACAAGATTAAAAAAATACCGAGAAAAAGTTCTCGGTATTTTTGTTTTATCGGTTTTATTAATTTCGTTGACAAGTTTTTTATACTATGCTATAATCCATCTGTAAAATTAAATTTGCCTCCATGGTCTAGTGGCCTAGGACACTGCCCTCTCACGGCAGCAACAGGGGTTCGAATCCCCTTGGGGGTGCCAAATAAAAAACCGCTAATAAAAGCGGTTTTTTTATTTCAGTATTATGCAGGGGGATTCGAACCCTGAGAGAGAACAAACCCGAAGAAAAAACGATTGATAATCGTTTTTAGGGTTTGTTGTGCGAAACGGGTACTGTTGCAAAGCAACGGTCGTTGAGCAGGTAAGGCGCGAAGCGACTGTATCCCCTTGGGGGTGCCACAAAAAAGCCTATCACTATTGTGATAGGCTTTTTTGAACGATGTTTGCCCTTGTGGGCAAGTTAAGTTACCTTTGGTAGTGATGTTTACTGCGTAAGCGATGTTTCGTCTCACGTTGAAGTGGACAAACATCTCATCGCTTTGCACCATTGGTGCAATACATCATTATGCCAAAGGCATAACATCACTTTGGCAAAGCCAAAACTTCACTGAATATGTATAGGCAAAACAACCACAAAGAATTTGACTTTACTTAATAAAAATAGTATAATAGGTTGACTTGATTTATTGGAGAGACTTTTTATGGATTTTAAGTTAGAAATAGCATCAATAATTGCAGAAAAAGCAGGCATTTCAAAGGAAGAATGTGCTTCCTTTATTGAAATTCCGCCTAAAAAGGAAATGGGGGATTTAGCGTTTCCTTGCTTTAAGCTTGCCCGTGTTATGCGTAAAGCTCCGCCTGTAATTGCAAATGAGCTTAAAGATACCCTTTTAATGCCTTCTTTCGTAAAGGAAGTTAAGGTTGAAGGCGGTTATCTTAATTTCTTTTTAGATACGAAAAAACGTGCAGAAACCGTACTTAAAAGCGCTTATGAACAGGGCGAAAACTACGGCGCATCTGAAATTGGTAAGGATAAAACAGTTTGTATTGACTATTCTTCAATCAATATTGCAAAAAGATGCCATATCGGTCATCTTACCACCACTGTTTTAGGCAATTCCTTAGCAAAGATACATCGCTTTTTAGGATACAACGTTGTTTCCATTAACCATTTAGGTGACTGGGGAACACAGTTTGGTAAAATGCTTTGCGCATTTAAACATTGGGGCAATAAACAGGACGTTGAAGAAAAGGGCGTAAACGCTTTAATTGAACTTTACGTGCGCTTTGAAAAAGATGCTGACGAAGATATGCAAACAGAAGCACGCGCCTGGTTTAAAAAGATTGAAGATGATGATGCGGAAGCCATAGAATTATTTAACTGGTTTAAGGATATTACCTTAAAGGACGTTCAGAAGATTTACGACCTTTTAGGCATTAAGTTTGATTCTTACGCAGGGGAAAGCTTTTATAAGGATAAATGCCCAAGCGTTGTTGAAGAATTAAAAGAAAAAAATCTTTTAGAACTTTCAGAAGGCGCATACGTTGTTAAATTAGATGAATTTGATATGCCGCCTTGCATCTTGTTAAAATCAGACGGCGCAACAATCTATGCAACCCGCGACCTTGCGGCAATTTTCTATCGCAAAAAGACTTATGATTTTGATAAGTGCCTTTACGTTGTTGCATATCAGCAGAACTTACACTTTCAACAGGTGTTTAAGGTTGTTGAACAGATGGGCTATGATTGGGCAGACAGCCTTGTGCACGTTCCCTTTGGTATGGTAAGCTATGAAGGACAAACGCTTTCAACAAGAAAGGGTCACGTTGTTTATCTTGATGAGGTTTTAGACCGCGCTATTGAAAAGGCATTAGATATTATAAACGAAAAGAACCCCAACTTAGAAAACAAGGAAACCGTTGCAAAACAGGTTGGTATCGGTGCGGTAGTTTTCTATGATTTGTTCTCAAACAGAATTAAAGACGTTGATTTCTGGTGGGATAGGGCGCTTAACTTTGAAGGCGAAACAGGCCCTTACGTTCAGTATGCCCATACACGTTGCTGTTCAGTTCTTAAAAAAGCACCTGAAATTGATTTTGCAAAAGCAGATTTCGGTGCATTAAACGATGAAACTTCTATGGATTTAATTGCCCGCTTAGAAGCATTCCCACAGGTTATTTTAGATGCGGCTGAAAAATACGAGCCTTCAATTATTACGCGTTTTGCCGCTAACCTTGCCCAGAGTTATAACCGTTTTTATTTTGAAAACCGTATATTAGGCGAAGAAGAAGCTGTTATGCAGGCGCGTCTTGTTTTAACAAAGTGCACCCGCGATTCTTTAAAGACCGCGTTAGCACTTTTAGGTATTGAAGCACCTGAAAAAATGTAAAAAAATAAAAAAACAGGATACTTTATTATCCTGTTTTTTGCTATTGTAAAAAGCGATAAAATAGTATATAATAATTTTATATGTATTTATATCAGGAGAAAAATTATGCTTAAAAAATACTTTCAATCGGTAATTGCGATTGCGGTGTTAATCGTTATACTTATAACTACCGCCATAATGTTACCTTGGGATAGATTTAAAAAGGCTGAAAATTTAATAATTGATGATGACGTTCAAAGAACGTCGGGCATATATTTGTTTGGTGTAAGCCAGGCGCCTTATCAACAGGGTGACGTTACTTTTTACGCAACCGAAAAAGGCAATTACAGATATAAAATTTACGGTAAAGACGGCACGCCTGAAACCGTTGAAAAAGGCTTTGATGCTTCTTCATGGACTAAGATTGAAAGCAATCAGATGATTAAAGGAACAGATTGCCGCAATATTACTATCGTTTCAACAGATAAAAAGGGCAAAGTAAAAGAAAAGGTGCATTTTAATTACGTGCCCGGTGTTATTTACGGATATTCTAACCCCAATCAGTATGACGATATGCTTTTATATAATAAGGAAAATCCTTTCTTAGAAGATGAAAGGGCAATAAAACTTGCTTCAAACTTATTTAAAAGCAGTCTTGCTTCTTATGCACAAAACGATTATGGTAGCATTATTCAGGGATTTTTGTCAAAATACAACTATGTTGGCGGTCTTTTAGAAGGCTATTATCACACAGGAACAGATTTTACAATTTTTAAAGAACAACCTTTTTATAGCGTTGTTGACGGCAGAATTACCTATGCCAATGCAACAGATGATTACAACATGATAATCATTTATTGTGAAGAACAGGATATGTCAGTTATAATTCTTCACGCTAACGATATTACACCTGCAAAAGAAATATATCAAAATGGCGGAGAAGTTAAAAAAGGCGATTTATTAGGCTATGGCGGTGGCAAAGGTGAGCCTGCGGGGGATATGCATATTCATATTGAAGTGCGCCACGGCAAAGCGGATAAATATAAAAGCTTTTCAAAAGAAATTCAGTATACAAGAATGAGCAATTACGATCCGCTGATTCTTGCAGATACGTTTAATCTTGAAGTTTTAAAGGAAGACGGTTTCACTCCTTTTTCAAAGGTGAAAGCCACAGGTTTTGACGCGCAGAACAATGCTTCTGTTGTATTAAACGGTCAATGGCTTTACTATATTGATAAAAATGCAGGAAATCAGATTTATAAGGCAAGACCCGATGGTACAGAAGTTACTTTGCTTGTTAATAAACCTTGCGCTAACCTTAATTATTACGATGGCTGGCTTTATTACAGCGATTTGTCAAGCGCAGGACATCTTGTAAAAACCAAGGCTGACGGCAGTGAAACCAAACATATAACTTCCGTTGATACACGAAGCTTTGTGCTTGTTCAGGATGAATGGATTTATTTTGCAAATAACTTGGACAAAAACTCTATTTTCAGGATAAAACACGATGGCACTGAACGTAAAGAAATTGCCGATAGAGACGTTTCTCATATTTTTTATTATGATAACGCAATTTATTACACCCAAAATGCACGTATAAATTCTGAACGTATTTATAAACTTGATTTAGAAACCCTTAAAATTACGCAGATTGTTGAATCCCGTGGCGACAGACCTTTTGTTTATAACGGCGATATTTGCTTCCGCAGATATTATAGCAATAAAAACTGTATTCGTTTTTCACTTTCTACTCTTGATGAAGCAAGCGCAACCGCTTTGATTCCGCAACCTTATAATCAGATACAGTTAGGCACAAGATATCTGATTTTTACAAGGGAAAATGATGCAGATTCTATTTATATTAAGTTTGATGATAAAGATCAGCCTGTGAAACTTACAAACGATACCCTTTGCCAGAACTTAACTGTTCAGGGCGGTTGGCTCTACTATTATACGCCTGTTCAGGAAGGTAACGTTTTAACAAGAATAAACGTATACAGTTTGAAGAAACAGCGTTTAGGACAACAAGGCTGGGCGGCAGTTGAATTTGATGCAGAATATGGATTTGAAGGAATTATTCTTGCAAGCAGAACTAAAACTGCATACCCAACACCAACACCAATACCTGATCCAAGCGTTACACCGCAAGGAAGCGGTTCACCTGAACTGACTCCAACGCCAACAACTGTTCCAAGCGGTGCGCCTGAACCTAATCAGACGCCCCTGCCAAATGAAACACCGCAAGGAAGCGGTTCACCTGAACTAACTCCAATACCAACAACTGTTCCAAGCGGTGCGCCTGAACCTAATCAGACGCCCTTGCCAAGCGAAACACCTGCGGTAAGTGAAACACCACTGCCAAGTGAAACGCCCTTACCAAGTGAAACGCCTGCGGTAACGGAAACACCTGAAAATACCGAAACACCAAGTGAATAAAAAAAGCGCCATAAAAGGCGCTTTTTTCATTTTATTTTCACATTGTTCAGGTTGACAATTCAGTAAAAAAACGTATAATAGTTAATATGTTAACTAATTTTTTAAAAGGGGTGCAACAAGTGGATATCAATACAGTTATACATAAGTTTATTTCTACCGATAGATTACACCGCACTTTAATAGAAAAGCAGGTTGCAAAGGGCAGTTTACACCGCACACAGCACAGGCTTTTATTTCATATTTTTAAAAGCGAAGAACCGCTTTCACAAAAAGAATTGGCGGCTTTTTTTGAAGTCAGCCCTGCGGCAATAGCGGTTTCAGTTAAAAAGCTTGAAAAAGGCGGATATATAAAGCGTGAAGTATTAAAAGATGATATGCGCTTTAATAAAATTACCGTAACGGATAAAGGCAAGGATATTCTTTTAAAAACAAAAGTTCTTGTAGATGAGGTTGATACCCACATGTTCAAGGATTTTTCTGAAAAAGAACTGTTGCTATTTTGCGATTGCCTTGAAAAAATGCAAAAGAATTTAAACGATTTTGAACAGGAAGAGGTTAAAAAAGATGAAAAGATGGTTTAAGTATATAAAACCTTATCTGCCCGCATTTATATTAGGGCCACTTTGTATGCTTGTTGAAGTTGCAGGCGAAATGGTATTGCCAAAGCTTATGGCAAGCATTATTGATTACGGCGTTTCAGGTGAAGAAGCCCCTAAAATCGTAATGTGGTTATATACTGTTTTCGGTACAGGTAATGGTTTTATCGTTGCTGTGATGACAGGTATGATCTTAACTGCTGTTTTAATGATGATAGGCGGTGTAGGCGGTGCCTGGTTTGGCGCAAAGGCATCAGTAAACTTTGCAACAGACGTTCGCCGTGACGTGTATAAACAGGTACAAAAATTTTCTTTTAAGAATATTGACCGTTTTCAAACAGGCTCCCTTGTAACAAGGCTTACCAATGATATTACCCAGTTGCAGAACTTTGTGAACATGCTTTTAAGAATGGCGCTTCGTTCACCCGGTATGCTTATTGGCGCTTTGATTATGGCAATAGTATTAAATCCGCGCCTTACCTTAGTTCTGGCGGTGGTAATGCCTGTAATGCTTGTGTGTATTTTCTTTATTATTAAAAAAAGTTATCCTAAATTTTCAGGAATGCAGGAAAAGATTGATGGACTCAATTCAACCGTGCAGGAAAACATCACAAACGTACGCGTAGTTAAAAGTTTTGTGCGCCAGGATTTTGAAGGCGAAAAATTCCGCAAAGCCAACGGTGAACTTAAACAGGCAGGTTATGAAGCAATGAATATTATGATTCTGCTTTCACCGTTAGTTACTTTCTTTATGAACATAACCACTATTGCAGTTTATTGGTTTGGCGGTAATATGGTTATTGATTCAACAATGACTGCAGGTGATCTTACCGCGTTTATTACCTACATAACACAGATACTTACATCTTTAATGATGGTAACGATGATGTTTATGAATATGTCCCGTGCACTTGCATCAGGCAAGCGTATCGGTGAAGTACTTGATGAAAAGATTGATATAACCGATGAAAATGCAAAACACCCTGAATTAACGGTTGAACAGGGAAGTATTCAGTTTAAAAATCTTTCTTTCCGCTATTATAAAAACAGCGAAGAAAAAGTGCTTGATAATATTGATCTTACTATACCTGCAAAAGCAACGGTAGGTATTATCGGTTCAACAGGTTGCGGTAAAACCACGTTAGTTTCAATGATACCGCGCCTTTATGATGCAGATGAAGGTCAGGTGCTTGTTGATGGGGTAGACGTAAGGGATTATTCTATTAAAAATCTCCGCGATGGCGTTGCGATGGTTTTGCAAAAGAACGTTCTGTTTTCAGGCAGTATTGAAGATAATTTAAGATGGGGTAATGAAAACGCAACGGAAGAAGAAATAATTGCCGCATCAAAAAGCGCGCAGGCGGATAAATTTATAACTACCTTTAAAGATGGCTATAAAACTGATCTTTCACAAGGTGGCACAAACGTTTCAGGCGGACAAAAGCAAAGGCTTTGTATTGCCCGCGCTCTTTTAAAAAAACCAAAGATTATTATTTTTGATGATTCCACAAGCGCTGTTGATACTGCAACTGAAAAGCAGATTAGGGAAACCTTTAAAAATGAGCTTAAAGATACTACAAAAATAATTATTGCCCAGCGTATTTCTTCCGTAATAGATGCTGATACCATAGTAGTTATGGATGAAGGCAAAATTACAGGCGTAGGCACTCACCAAGACCTTATTAAAAATAATAAGGAATATCAGGAAATATATTATTCCCAGATTGATAAGGAGGAAGCATAAAAATGAAAAGAACATTAGCTGACCTCCAAAAACAATACGCACGCGCAGTGCACGAACGCGCAATGCGTGGTCCAGGTGGTCCCGGCGGACCCGGCGGACGCAGAGGCGGACCTGGTGCCCCAAGAATGACGGGCAAGCCTAAAAATATGAAAAGTGTAATTACAAGGCTGTTTTCTTATATTGCAAAATATAAGTATCTGCTTTTAGTTGTATTTTTACTTATTCTTGTTACAAGCATTACAAGCGTTTTTGCAACAGGTCTTTTGCGCCCTATTATCAACGAGCTTGTTGAAAAAGATAAAACTGCGTTAGAGAGAATAGGTTATCTTGCCCAGACCCTTGTACTTTTAGGGGGCGTTTACCTTGTGGGTATTTGTTCAAACTACCTTCAGGCAAAAATGATGCTTAAAATTTCACAGCGTTCTATTGAAAAGTTAAGGAATGATCTGTTTGATAAAATACAGACCCTTCCTACAAGCTACTTTGATAAAAACACCACCGGTGAAGTTATGAGCCGTTTTACCAATGACGTTGATAATATTGATATAATGATAACCCAAACCCTTACAAGCACCTTTTCAGGCATTGTTCAGCTTGTGGCAACCTTTGTTTTAATGGTTACGTCAAATATATGGCTTACTTTAATCACCGTTGCTTTTATTCCTGTATTTACCTTTGGCGGTGGTTTGATTGCCAAACATTCAGGTAAATATTATAAACAGCAACAGGCGGCGCTTGGCGCGATGAACGGTTATATTGAAGAAACCGTAAACGGTGTTAAAGTGGTTAAAGTATTCAATCACGAAGACGTTTGTCAGGAAGAATTTGATCTTTTAAACGGCGATATGCGTGATAAATTATTTAAAGCTCAGTTCTTTGGCGGAATAATGGGTCCTATAATGCATAATTTCAGCCAGATAAGTTACGGTTTAACGGCAGGTATCGGCGGTCTTTTATGCTTGGCAGGTGTGTGCGACGTTGGTAGCGTTGGCTTGTTCTGCGGTCTTTCCCGTAGTTTTTCAATGCCCATAAATATGATTTCACAACAAATGAGCACGATTTTTGCAGCCTTAGCAGGTGCTGAACGTGTTTTTGCAGTAATGGATACCGATCCTGAAACACCTGATAAAGAAGGCGCCTTATCACCGGAATTTAAAGGTGAAGTGGTGCTTGAAAACGTTACCTTTGGATATGTTCCTGAAAAAACGGTATTAAAAAATATTTCTCTTTATGCAAAAGCAGGTCAGAAAATAGCCTTTGTTGGTTCAACAGGCGCAGGTAAAACCACAGTAACTAACCTATTAAACCGTTTTTATGATATAGAGGCAGGCAAAATCACCATTGACGGCATTGATATAAAAGATATAAAGCGTGACGTTTTGCGCGAAAATATCGCTATGGTTCTGCAGGATACCCACCTTTTCACAGGTACGATTAAAGAAAATATCCGTTACGGCAGGTTGAACGCAACGGACGAAGAAATTATTGAAGCGGCAAAAACCGCCAGCGCACATTCTTTTATTATGCGCCTTAGTGACGGTTATGACACAATGATTTCGGGTGACGGGGCAAACCTTTCACAAGGTCAAAGACAGCTTTTAAATATTGCCCGCGCCGCCCTTTCCAAAGCGCCGATTCTTGTTTTAGATGAAGCAACAAGCTCAGTTGATACAAGAACTGAAAGGCATATTGAACACGGTATGGAACGTTTAATGAAAAACCGCACTACCTTTGTTATTGCCCACAGGCTTTCAACTGTTCGTAACGCTAACGCCATTATGGTTTTAGAAAACGGCGAAATTATTGAGCGCGGTAACCACGAAGACCTTTTGAAATTGAAAGGAAGATATTATGAACTCTACACAGGCGTTAAAGAGCTTGATTAAATTTGTTTCTTTATGCTTAATCGTATTTTTGCTTGTGGGTTGTAATTCGGGCAAGTTGAATTCCCACGTTGATACAACAGAAGGGGAAGCGGAAAACGTATCCTTTAAGGAAACAAGCGAACAAACCAATTACGTAAAAATTGAAATGATGGATGGGGGCATAATGATTGCAGAACTTTATCCTGAAACTGCCCCTTTAACTGTTGCAAACTTTAAAAAGCTGGTTTCTGAAAGCTTTTATAACGGCCTTGCTTTTCACCGTGTAATAGAAAACTTTGTTATTCAGACAGGGGATCCCACAGGATTAGGCACAGGGGGAAGCAAGGATAAAATTAAAGGTGAGTTTGGTATAAACGGTTTTACCAATAATTTAAGCCACGAAAAAGGCGTTTTATCAATGGCAAGAACAGATGATCCCGATTCAGCATCTTCGCAGTTTTTTATCTGCCACGGTGATTGCAGAGGCTCTCTTGACGGTAAATACGCTTCCTTTGGTAAACTGATCGCAGGGTTTGACGTTTTAGATAAAATTGCAACAACAAAAACCAATGCTTCGGACCGTCCTATTGAAGAACAACAGATATCTTCAATAAAGTTTGTAAATGTAACTAAATAATATTTGCAAAAAAACAGTATATGTTGTAAAATATAATCAGTAATTTAAAAAAGGGAGATTTTTAACAATGGATAAATTTATTATTGAAACAAGTGCCCGCCACGTTCACGTTTCTCAGGAAGCTTTAGAAACCTTATTTGGTGCAGGTTATCAGTTAACCGCTAAAAAGGATCTTTCACAGCCCGGTCAGTATGCTTGTGAAGAACGCGTTACAGTTGTTGGTCCTAAAAAAGAACTTGCAGGCGTAAGCATTTTAGGTCCTGTTCGTCCTGATACTCAGGTTGAACTTTCAGCAACAGATGCCCGTTCTATCGGTGTTGGCATCGCTATTAAAGAATCAGGCGATATTAAGGGAACACCCGGTTGCAAGCTTGTTGGACCTTGCGGTGAAATTGAAATTCAGGAAGGCGTTATCGTTGCAAAAAGGCATATTCATATGACCCCCGCTGATGCTGAAAAACTTGGCGTTAAGGATAAGGAAATCGTTTCAGTTAAAGCTGAAAGCGCAGAGAGAAGCTGTATCTTTGGTGACGTTGTTGTTCGCGTAAGCGAAAAGTTTGCACTTGCTATGCACATTGATACTGATGAAGCAAACGCTGCATTCGGTGTTAAAGAAGGATATATCGTAAAATAATTTTTACATAAAAAAATAAAAGCCTTGATAAAATCAAGGCTTTTTGTTTTTTAATCTTCGGGGGTTTTAATCTTTATTTTTACAAGGTCTTCATTTACCGTTGGCATCTGGCTTCCGTCAATAAGCGTTGTGCCTGTTGCGATACTGCTTTTTAAACTTTGGTAATCTTCTAAAGAAAATCCTGAAAATAACCAGGTAGCTTCGTTATCGGGCAGGTAAATGTAGTTTCCGTTTTGTAAGCCGTAATAAAGAGTTTTACCGCCTAAAAGGTCGTTCCACCCTCCTGCAAGCATCATTTCCAAAGTAGTATCAACGGCTTCCCTTAAACCTTTTTGGGCGCTTGTAATAAAGGGGTTATAATCAAGGGTTGCACCGAAATGTGATTTATCGTTATCGGTTCCTATCATATAAGCCATATTATTAACTGCAAGGGCAGCGCAGGAAGAAGTAAAGTTATCATCAGCGCAAAGCATTAAAAGCTCGGTGCCTTCGCTATACCATGAACCAACGTAAGAAAATGCATTTTCACGGCTGTCAAAATCGCTGATATAAGCAACGTTAATATTAACGCTTATGTTGTTTTTTACTGCGGCATCGTTAATGCCTTTTATAAATCCGTTTACGTAGGCTTCATAAGCTGCTGATTTGTGGTCGCCCATATAGGCAAACTTTGTAAAACCATCCATAACGGATGCATAGCCTGCAAGGTAACCGCCCTGCTCCTGCCTGAACATTACGCAATGGGTATTGCTTTTTATTTCGCCGATTTCATTGGGCGAAACGTCAATAGCAATAAAGTTTACGCTTGGATATTTATCCTGCATAACTTTAATAACAGGTGCAAAAGCATCACCCAAACACATAATTGCAGAAGCACCGTCTAAAACTGCTGATTCAAACTGAGCAGTTAATGAAGCCTCGGTCATATCGTCAGGCATATAAAAACTGTAATTTATATTGTTGGTCTGGCAACAGGATAAAATGGCTTCCCAGATTGATGCGTAATTGAAATCAAGTTCAAGCTCAATATTGCTTGTTATCAGGGCAAGTTTTTTTATGTTGTGGTTGATGCCTGTTGGAATATCAGGGTCATTAGGCTTACAGCCTGCACAAATCAAGATGGTTAATAGAACTATACAGGCAAGAATTTTTTTAATTTTTTCCATTGGTCTTTTTTACCTTTACTGCGGTCCAGGTATTAAGTGCCCCTTCAATAATCAGAATGATTCCTGAAACAAGGGCGATAGTGTCAATAAGCTTGTCCTTTAAAATCATAAGCAATGCACCTGCTAAAATAGTAGAGCAAGCAAATATCAGCGCAATATACCAGAACTTGTAATTTAATTTTTTTAATAACAAGGCGTTTTGAAGGTTTACAATACCGTGGTATACCACGATTATGCCAAAGGCAACGGCAATTATACCCATTAAGGCAGAAGGATCTGCAATAATACCAATACCGATTGCGCCTGCAACAAGGCCTGTTAATAAATTAAAATTCATATCCATGGGTGCTTTGAAATATTTGATTATGTTTATAACACCTAACGCTACTAAAATGCTTCCAAGCACCAAAGCAACTATATCAAGGGCAACTGAATGAAAAATAACTATTAACAACCCTGCGATAATTGATGAAAGTGAACGTGTAGCCGGATCAGAAAGAAAATCATTAAAAAACTTTTTCATACAAAAACCCTCCATAAAATTTAAAAATTCATTGTAAATACATTATATATGATAAAAAAACAAATGTCAATGTAATATTTTTGTAATAATTGAAAAATGCGAATTTTTATGTTGACCGTATTTTAAAAACAGTGTAAAATGAATAAAAATAAAAAAGGAAGTTTAAATATATGCTTACAAGTAAACAACGCGCCCGTCTTCGTGGTGCAGCAAATAAAATGGATACAATACTTCAGGTAGGTAAGGATGGCATTAACCATAACCTTGTGCGTCAGGTGCTTGATGCCTTAAATGCTCGCGAACTTATTAAATTAAGGGTGCTTGAAAATTCACCCGTAACTGCCCGGGAAGCTGCATTTCAGTTAGCAGAAGATACCGATAGCGAAAGCGTACAGGTAATCGGCACACGTTTTGTTCTTTATAAAAGAAATAAAGATAAAGGTCAGTATGATGATTTATTAAAATAAGAAAAGCACCGCAAAAGCGGTGCTTTTAATTATATTGTAAACTGTATTGCGCAAAAGCCTGCGTAAATAACTAACAGTAAAATTCCTTGCCAACGTGAAAGCTTTTGTTTTATTAAAGTTGGTACGGTTAAGATAAGCATTACTAAAAGCATAACGGGAATATCAATAATAAGTGAAGCATTTATTCCGTTAATCATAGCAGAAGCAGGTAAGTCAAATGGGCTGATAGTAACTGCCGCACCGCTTACAAGAACAAGATTAAATAAGTTTGCGCCAATTATGTTTCCTAATGAAAGTGAACCGTGACCTTTAATTAAGGAAGTAATAGCGGTAATAAATTCAGGCAACGAAGTTCCAAGAGCAACAATGGTTAAACCAATAACTTTTTCAGAAACACCAAAGTGTTGGGCAATAATAATGGCGTTATCAACAAGAAAATCTGCGCCAAATGCAATTAAGATCGCACCGATAATAAGTAAAATTATATCTTTTAAAAGGGAATCCTTTGTGCCGTCTTTTTCAGATTCAACAACGTGGTCTTCACCGCTTAATGCTTCAAGGGTTTCTTCTGAAACGTCTTGTGTGGTTGCGGTGTTTTTCATACGCAGTATTGTGGATATCATATATACTGCAAAGGTTAAAAGTAAAATAATTCCGATTAAAAGCGAAAAACGTTTAAATAAGTAAGCGCTAATGCAATAAATTATTGCAGCGCCAAAGAAGAAAATAACAGGCAGAACAAGGCTTTTTCTTGGGGCAAGGCTTGGCTTAATAGCAATAGTAATTGCGGCAATCAAAGACGTGTTGCAAATAATTGAACCAATAGCATTTCCGTAAGCGATTGAACCGCTACCCTGTAACGCCGCACCGGCTGAAACCATAACCTCAGGCAACGTGGTTCCGATTGAAACAACGGTTGCACCAATTAAAATTTCAGGCAAATGAAATCTTCTTGCAATTCCGGATGCGCCGTCAACAAACCAGTCGCCACCTTTTATTAAAAAAACAAATCCTACAATAAGCATTATAATTGGTAATAATAATTCGGACATAACGTAACTCCTTCTCCATATTAAATGTTAGGTTATTGTGATTATAGCATGTTGTGAAAATAAAAGTCAATTAAATAATACAAGGAAACCATTTGTTTTTTGGTGTGTTAATTATATTGTCCGTTTTAAAACGTCTTTCCGGAATTTTGTTTGCGTATTGACAAAAAAATAAATAGATGATACAATTTTACAAAGAGATAAAATGATGTGTAAAGGGATTTGGTTTTATGAAAAAGTATAAAGTAGGATATGCTCCTGGCGTTTGGGATTTATTTCATGTTGGGCACCTTAATTTGCTTGAACGTTGCAAGGAAACATGCGATTACCTTATCGTTGCTGTTTGTGATGATGATTATGTAATTAACGTTAAAAAGAAAACTCCTGCAATTCCTGAAGAAGACCGTATGCGTATTGTTGGCGCATTAAAATGCGTTGATGAGGTTGTTCTTGTTAATTCTGATTTTG
This sequence comes from Clostridia bacterium, assembly GCA_045652205.1. Lineage (GTDB taxonomy): Bacteria > Bacillota > Clostridia > Christensenellales > QALW01 > UMGS1322. Next base: position 1,184 of record JAZRTX010000041.1, on the reverse strand, counting down.
TTCGTGATAAGAAACTTGCACTTGCAAAGTATAAGTTTGACGTGCTTTTAAAAGGCGATGATTGGCGCGGTACTGAAAGTTATAATAAAACAGAACAAGAATTTGCTGAACTGGGTATTGCGGTTGAATATTTTCCATACACAAAAGGCGTTTCTTCAACAGCCATAAAAGAAAAACTTGGCAAATAATATAAAACGCAAATTAAATTTATAAAAAGTTGTAATCTGACAAGCTTTGGTAATTGACCCAAAGCTTGTTTTTTTGTTTGATGCAGGCAAAAAGATTTTCCCGACTACGTCGCTCCCGCCGGTACCCGTCGCGAAAGTTCAAATCACACAATACTCTTTAAAACAAAAAACACTGCAAAAGCAGTGTCTTTTTGTTTGGCGGAGACAGAGAGATTTTCCCGACTACGTCGCTCTCTTGTGGTACCCAACTCTTGCTACGCCTTTGGCTTGCAATCGTTGACCACTGCGCTGAAAACTCATCGCTTCATCACCCACTGGGTGCGCTTTGAGTTTTCACTCCCGCCGGTACCGGCGCTCAAGTTCAAATCACACAATACTCTTTAAAACAAAAAAACACTGCAAAAGCAGTGTCTTTTTGTTTGGCGGAGACAGAGAGATTTGAACTCTCGCGCCGGTAACTCCCGACCTACACCCTTAGCAGGGGCGCCCCTTCGGCCAACTTGGGTATGTCTCCGAATAAAAAATTGGCGGAGAGAATAGGATTCGAACCTACGGTACCTTTCGGTATCACTGGTTTTCAAGACCAGCTCCATAAACCACTCGGACATCTCTCCGTCTATTAAAGATAACGATAGGATTATAACAAAAAAAATCCATACTGTCAACAAGAAAATTAAATAATATTTTTAAAATTTTGTCGAACAAGAAAGAACACAATATAATAATATAATGTAGAAAAAAATTGAAAATCAGATAATTTATAAGAAAAAATTTTTATGTGTTTTTTTCGGTCAATAATTTTGTGGTACGAATTTTGTTAGGACAACAAAAGTGTTTCCTATTATATGATAATGGGAAAAACCATATGTTGTGGTATTTTTAATCTAATTAAGCATATATTGAAACCGTTGCGTTGTTTACAAAAAGTTCACAAAAAAGTAGTAGACAAAAGAGAAGGAAGGTAATATAATAAGCAAGCCTTCAAGGGAGAAGGCG
>JAZRTX010000040.1:0-64449 GCA_045652205.1 Clostridia bacterium | reverse complement strand
ACTGTCATCATTACAATACCGACTATTAATTCGGATAAAGCACTTAACGCAACTGATATAAAAGAAATAAACAAGTTATTATACCACTTTATACTATATCCATAAGAATATATTAAAGCACATACAAAAGTGATAAATAATATTAACACAGCATTATTAATAAATAACGTGTTAAGAAAACTTGCAAGCAGACCTATTATATGTAGATATTTAAAATTAATTCTTTTTGTTAAACTAAACGCCGAAAACAGATAACTTATTGTGACATAGGATAACACTGCATCTAAGCATGCAAAAATTATGTTATATATAGTTTCCATTTAACACCTCTTGGCCATATAGTCGTTATATTTTTTTATTAATTCCTTGCTGGTTCCTCTTTTTATAGGTAATTCAGTATCGCCTTCCAAAACAACGCTAGATGTTTGAATCTTTTTAATTTTAGCTAAATTAACAATATAGCATTGATATATTTGTATAAATCCAAACGGATATAATTCTGTTAACGCTTCATGTAACTGTTGTCGTACTGCATATATAGAATTAGCAGTATGATATTGACAATACTTTCTTGAGTATTCAACATAAAATATTGTATTAAGGTCTACTTTAACCATTTCAGTTCCTGTTTTTAAGTGCAATTGTGCATTAAGATCTTTATACTTGTATATTGCCTTCTCTATAGTTCTGTTGAATTTTTCTTCGTTACAACCTTTAAGAAGATAACCAATTGCATTACAGTCAAAAGCATCAATTGCAAACTGCGGATAACTTGACACAAAAATAATTATTGTTTTAGGCGAAAGTTTATTAAGAGTTTCTCCAGCCTCCAACCCATTCATTTTCGGCATATCTACATCTAAGAAAACAAAATCAAATGGTTGAGTTGAATCAAAAGATTTCAACAAATCCTCCCCTGTTTCACAGAATATATAATTGCTGTTTTTGAAGAACTCAATTTCTGAAAGTTGAGTTCTTATTTTTTCTCGGAACACCTTATCATCATCGCATATCGCAATATTCATAACTTAACCTCATCGTTTTATTTTTAAAATAATTATAACATATTTTTAACAAATCAACAACTTATTGTTTTCAATCGTATTGCAAAGCGATAATACTAAAATCTCAAAAACAGGACATCTGTTCCATATGATAAATCATTCTTCCAATATTACAAACTCTACTGTAAATGCATCCAGTTTTCCTGTTGTTGTATATTGCATAGCAATAGGCTTGTCCCAACCTGCAATATAATATTTCAGTATATGTCCATCAAAAACTTCTATTTTGTCAACAATACTTCTATATATATCTTCTGTTATTTTATCGTCTTTAAGTTCTACAATCTCCTTGAGTTTGTCTAGTTTTAAAAGCATTTCGGCATTTTCTATATCGTAATTTTTTTCTGTTCTTCGCAACTCATTTATTGCGTTTTGTGTAGCAGTTATTTCTTCTTCCACCTGCTTTTGTGCTAAAAGCAAACCCATTGGCACAATTTCATCTTCTCTTTGAGATTTTAAAATATGTCGTGTTATATCTGCGCATTCATCTTCTAATGAAATTAGCCTTTTTTCCAACTTCTTTATCTTTGTTTCGGTGGTATCTTCTTTTTTGCGTTTTAATATTATTGCTTTTAATTTTTCGTAATTTTTATGCATTATGGGGCCAATAACAACTTCCAGTATATCATGCACGCCTTGCTTTAACACTTTGTCATTAACGCTTTGATTGTTGCAACCAATTTCTATTATTACGCCTGTTTCTTCATCTATAACCGGCTCGCCATTTATTAGACGTTGTTTTTTATATCCGTATTGTTGATTTTCCCAACATTTCCAGGCTTTATGAATACCACCGTTTTTTAAATGTTTAATATGAGAAACATAACGCGAGCCACATTCCCCACAAAACACCTTTCCGCTACACCAATAGCGGTTGCTATGCTTTTTCTTCACTTCGTCTGAAGGGGTATTTTCTTCTAATTTCTTTTGCACAAGCTCCCAGAGGTCTCGGCTAACGATAGCACTTTCAGCGTGGTGGTTTGGTGCAAAATGCGTTGCATATTCTCCACGGTTGTATTTCTTTTTATGGGAAATATAGTCCGTTGTATAGGTTTTACCTTGCTTTAAATCCCCGACATATTTTTCATTGCGGAGTATTTTAAGAATAACGGTGTTAGACCAACCATTTTTGTACCTTTTTGTTTTAATTCCCTCTTCCTCTAATCGACGTGCTATTTTAAAAGTGCCCAAGCCATCTGCGTACATTCTAAATATGCGGCGAACAATTTCTGCTTCATCGGGTATTATTTCAAAAAACTGTTTTCCATCTTCGTCTCTTTTGATGTTATAGCCAAACATTTCCTTGCGGCCGAACACAACACCTTGTTGCATTTTGTACCTTTGTCCCCAACGAACTCGCTCAGATGCTGCTCTACTTTCTGCTTCTGCGGCATCAGACGCAGCAATAAGTGCTTTACGGTAGTTTTCATCATCGGTACAAATTTTATCTGTAATAAACCATATGTAGACGCCAAGTTCGCGTAATTCTTCTACAAAACTCATAATATGTTGAACGTTCCTTGAAAAACGCGAAACGCTTTTTGTTATAATAAGCTGATATTTTCCTGCCCTTGCTTCCCTTATCATTTGTTCAAAGCTATCTCGATTTTTAAGTGAAGTACCGCTGATTCCATTATCTGCAAATATAGTTTTAAGCTTCCAATTTTTTCTACGTCCAAAAGCTTCATTAAAGTAGTCCTGTTGCGCTTCAAAGCTGTTTGCCTGGTCCCGCTTGTCCGTAGAAACTCGACAGTATGCACACACGTTTATACTTCGTTCTGTTTCATATATCAAAGGCATTTTGGGTTTTGCTTCTTCGGTATACACACCATATGAACTTACGGCGTTTTTGGTATCCAAACCAAAAATATCATCATTGAATTGCATATTATTTATAAAGATTCTCCTTTGCATAACTCATCAAACTCTCTTTCACTGATTAAATTATTAGTGTGTAGTTTGGTAAACAAATGCTTAGTAATTGCCTTTTGCAGCTCCGCGATATTTGAAATATCGATGTTGGAAGTTAAAATTTCCGGATTTGTTATCATATTGGGCCTTTCAATACTTTGCTTTATGATAACAGTATATTCTTTAATAAATGTATTTAGAAACTCGTCCTTTTTTATAATAAAGCGTTTCGCATCAGCACCGTTTTTTTCTACAATTTTGCCAACAATAAATTCAATCGCATCCATTTAAATATTCTCCTTTTGTTATATTCATCTCCTTTCCGATTATATTATATTTAAACGGGAATGTCAATGCACAATTAACGAACCGATATACCGATATCATTTAAAAGAGCCTTGGTTTCAGGCGTTGGCATAGTATAGCGCTGTGCAAGATATGTTTGCGAAGCACTTAATTCGCTATCAGGTCCGCCGTACTGGGCAAAGAGAAACTTTGCCATTTTTAAATCCTTCATTTTTATATCTACAGGAAACTGTAACTTTTTTTCATAAATCCACATATTTTTTACCCCTTTCTTAATTTTCCCATGGCCAAGGTGAATTTACCCAGGAAAAGCTATCCCCTGCAGGACAAACGCCAAAGTTAAGGGTTGGACCGTACTTTTGGAAATACTGCTCCCTTAACATAGCCATCTCTTCGGAATAACGGTTATAAAGTTCACGGGCCTTAGAACAATTTGGATGGGTATCAAGATAAAGGTTTAATTCAACTAAGGTAAAACCTAACTGCTGAAGCCTTTTCATCATTTCTTTTTGGTTCATTACATTTTTCCTCCTTTACGGTAAGGCTGATAAAGTTCCTGCCAGATAGTACCCATTTCTAATGCCTTTTCAGGTGAAACGGGATTTGTAAAGCTTTGGCACGGCACGTACGCTTTGCCTAAAGGAAAGCTGTTTAAAACGGCTAAATCTTCGTCTTTTATACAAACTTTTTGCATATACAAAAAAATCCTTTCAAACGTTTTTAACAGAAATAACTCTGCTGATATATAATATGATTTTTTTATTTTTTTTGATAATATTCCTTTTTTTAATAAAGTTTGCATTTTGACGTTAATTGTTGTATAATTGTTTTATTAAATATAAAGGAAGATAAATTATGTTTGAAATTATTTCTTTTATTTTAGGCGTTATCATTTTAGTGATTACAGCTTTTATGGCTTATAACAACCGCCACAGAATTAAAAGTTGCATTTCTTTAATTATGACGGGTATCTTATTTGCAAGCTTTGTTATGATTCTGCCTGTATTTTTTATTGGAGTTAAGTGTATTTCCGATGGCTTATACGCTATTTTGCAATCCCTGATTTTTGCCCTTAAAACCTTAGGTGGCGGGCAGGACCACGAATTTTTAGCAGATATTCAGCTTACGGGATTATTAAGAAGCGCTTATTTAATAATCAATTATCTTTGCTACATTATTTGCCCTATCGTAACCTCGGGGTTAATAATTTCCTTTATCGGCGATGCTTTTGACAGAATAAGATACACTTTATCTTTTAAAGAAAAGTGCTACGTTTTTTCTGCATTAAACGAAAAATCATTAAGCCTTGCAAAGACTATTGATAGAGACGGCAAAATTATCTTTTTAAATACCAAGGATTGCGACGAAGGCTTAAAAACAGGTGCAAGAAAAGAAGGCGCATTGCTTTTACACGGTTCAGTTTTTGGATTAAAATACTTTAAAAATAAGAAGTACCGCGTATATTTAATTGAAAAGGACGAAGACAACAACGTTGACCTTGCACAAGGTTTAATAACAAAGGTTCAGAAAAAGAAAGACGTTAAAGCTGTTATTTACGCTTTCTGTGAAAGTGGTGCAAGCGTTGACTTTTTAGAAAGCTTAATAGAGAAGAATTCCAACGTTGAAATAAGATGCATTGACGAAACTGCCCTTTTATGCAATCACCTTATTTTTGAGCATCCATTATACGTTTTACCCGCAGGCTTTAAAGATATTTCCGTTGCCCTTGTTGGCTTAGGCAAATATGGAATACGTATGCTTAAAACTGTTTATTGGGCAGGTCAGATCGTAGGGCTTAACCTTAAAATAAGGGCTTATGATAAAGATGCTGACAAAATTGAAAAGCAGTTTTTAGCAGATTGTCCTTTATTAAAAAATGACGGAACTATTCAATTTATTAATGCTGACGTTTTAAGCGAAACCTTTGATGATGCTTTCTTTAATAAGGATAACAGTTCAGATGCCACACACGTTTTTGTTTGTATGGGTGATGACGGTCTTAACTTTACTATCACTGAAAAGTTTTATAGACTTTTCAGGCAAAAAAGAGATTTTGACAAGGATAAATTACCGCAGTTTTTTACAAGAGTGCGTTCAAGTAAAAAGACACATTCTCTTTTTGAAAATTCTGCATATTTAGAAAACAGAAACATTCATTTGTTTGGCACGTTAGAATCTATTTATTCAAAGAACACCATCTTTGATTCACATTTGGAAAACCTTGCTTTTGCGGTGCATCTTGCTTACTGGGGTGCGCTTACGGAAGATGAAAATTCTGAAACCTATAAAATGGCTGACCACGATTTTAAAACCAAGGAATACGATAGGCGCAATTCAATGGCAGCAGCCATTCATTTAAATGCAAAGCTTTTTGCAAGCGGTGTTTTAAAAGGTGCTTTCCCTACCGCCAACGAGCTTAACGAATATAAAAATTTAATTCAGGATAAAGACCTTTTATTAGAATTAAGCAAAAACGAGCATTTGCGCTGGAACGCCTTTATGGCAACGGAAGGTTATAATTCAACCACCATAGACGATATTAAGAAATACGCCTATAAAACAAAAAATCATAAGGACCCTGTTTCAAAAGGGCACCCCTGCATTATTCCTTGGGACGACCTTGACGATTTAGAAAATGAATATAACGTTATAGCAAGAGAAAATGGTTATAAAATTGCCGAATTTAAAAAATATGATATTATGATTGTTCGTGAAATTCCAAGCATTTTTGCCGTAGCAGACAAGTTAGACAAGGAGAAATAATATGTTTAATCCAAAGCCTATTGACACAAAAGATATTGTTTTATCCCCTGAATTAAAAGAACTAACTGAAAAAATTGCAGAAAACGTTCATGACGTTTGGGCAAAAAACAGAATAAACGAAGGCTGGAAATACGGTGAAAAACGTGACGATATAAAAAAAGAAACACCTTGCCTTGTGCCTTACGAAGAATTGCCTGAAATAGAAAAAGACTATGACCGCAACACTGCCTTGGAAACCTTAAAGGTTATAATTTCCCTTGGTTATAAAATTGAAAAATAAAAAAATCGCAACCTTTTCAGGTTGCGATTTTTTATCTTAAAGTAATATTTGTTTTAAAGAAATTTTTTATCGGCTCGGCTGCTTTTTCGTCCTGACAAACGCCATCAATAAACTTATATTTATTGCCCGAAATGCCTGTTATGTAGCCTTCACCCTTTGGCTTATTATGTTCAAATGTTCCGCTATAACAATAGAATTTTATGTGTAATTCGCCTTCACCGTGCATCTCATCATCAACACACTGACCAACGTATTTCCAATTACCATTGTTTATTGAACATTTTCCGTTAAGCTTACCGTTTTTAAAATCGCCGATACATTCCTTGCCTGTTTTAAAGACTAAACGACCAAAACCTTCAAAATTGCCTTGTTTAAAGTCGCCTTCATAAACGCTTCCGTCATCGTAACGGTATACGCCAAAGCCATCGGGAAAGCCATCCTTTAATTCACCTGTGTAACCGTAGTTACCCTGCATAGAATTCCATAACCAATCTGTAAACTTATTGGTTTTAGGGTCTATCGCACCGTTTTTCCATATTACGTGTTTTTCTTTGCCAAACTTATTTACAATTAAACCGGGGCCGTTGAGCATATTATCTTCAAACATACCCGTTCTTTTTGAATCATCAAGCATAACATATTCGCCGTAAAACCACATCTTGCTGTTAGACCATCTGCCCTTGTGTGTTTTATATAAGCCTCTGTTCATAGCATAAGTGGTTACGCCATAGCCGTGGCGATTATCTGACAACCATTGTCCTTCATAAACGTCACCATTAGCAAAAATCAGTTTTCCGTAGCCCTGGCGTTTACCTTGCTTAAAATCGCCTTCATAAGAAATAACGTTAGCGTTTTTAGAATAAACAAGTTTGCCCTTGCCATCATACTTATCATTTTTAAATTCGCCCGTATAGGTTTCACCGTTAGTGTAGATAAGCGTGCCTTGACCATGGTAATTCTTTTCTTTAAGTTCACCGGTATATTTGTTTCCGCTGGTATAAATTACTGTACCTACCCCTGTATATCTGTTGCCTTCTTTCCAAGTGCCTTCCCAGGAATCACCGTTGCGGTATTCCATTTTACCATAGCCTTCACGCTTATCGTTTTTATACTCACCCTCGTGATAAAGCCAATCGTTAGTTTCTTCGTAATCAAGACGGCCGTTGCCTTCCCTTTTATCCTTTTCCCAATAACCTGTAAAAGTTGCGCCGTTTTTCCAGATTAAAGTACCTTCACCGTGACGTAATGCTTCAAGCATACCGCCTTCGTAGGTTGACATATTACTACTTTCTGCATAAGTAATTTTACCTATGCCGGTAATTTTGTCTTCATTAACCTCACCTTCATAGGAAATCCATTTATTACCTGTTTCATAAGTAACTTTGCCTGTTCCGTGCCACAGATTATCTTTCCACTGACCTTCGTAGATTCTGCCGCTAGAATAAACGCATTTACCAAAGCCGTTGCGCTTACCATCTTTGAATTCACCTGTGTAAATCTTACCGTCACTGTAATCTACCGTGCCGGTGCCGTTATATTTATTATCGTCTTTAAATTCGCCTTCCCAAGTTTCGCCATTACGGTATTCCATTTTGCCAAAGCCGTTGCGCTTATCGTTTTTATATTCACCCTCGTGATAAAGCCACGTGGTTTTTTCGGTAAAATCCATTCTTCCTTTGCCGTTAAGCACGTTACTTCCCCACTGGCCTGTATATTTTTGACCGCTTTTCCAAACAAGAGTGCCTTCACCATGACGATTTTCGTTATCCCAATCGCCTTCGTAATAATCGCGGTTATCATCCTTATTATAAGTAAGTTTACCTTTGCCATGACGTTTGGCGTTTACAAGCTGACCGATATAAACTTCACCGTTATTATAGTTTACTGTAAAATCACCTGTGGTTTTACCATCAGTAAAATTACCTTCATACTTTGTACCGCTTCTTAACTGATACACGCCATAGCCCTGAATAACGTCATTAACAAAAGTTCCTTCAAAATACTCGGCTTTATTGCTTTCAGGATAAATATATTTTCCCTTGCCGTGCCTTTGATCATTTTCCCAGTAGCCTTCGTAAACAGTGCCGTTATCGTAAACCGCCTTACCAAAGCCGTGACGTTTACCGTTAAGCATTTCGCCTTCGTATTTGCCCTGCTTACTGCTTGAATCATCCATAACGTTAAAATTCTTTTTGATTTGTGTAATAAGCTGTGCATTATGATCAGGGGTATTAAATTTAACGTAGGTTGCCTTATCCCTGAATGCAGTTAAAAGGGTTAAGTTCCAATCACCATCGTATCCCCTTGCGTTCCATTCTTCATCAGTCATACTCGCCCTTGCTTTAAAAATAATATCAGAAGGTCTGTTTTCAGTTAAGTTTACACTAAAATAGTTTACAGGGTCGTCAGTTTGCTGATTATCGTCATCTAATCCTAAGGTTATACGGATTTCTTCAATAACCGATTGGCTTAAAAACAGATTTTCGCTTAAATAGAAAATAACACCGCTGCAACGGGGATCGCGTATCTTTTTAAAGGCTTCCTTATTCCAGTTTTTGCCTGCTTTAAGATCGTAATCGTACCAAAAACGCACGCCTTTTTCGTACATTAACGCTAAATCAGAAAAAACCTGTTTATAATCCCTGTGGGAATAGCTGATAAATATGTAATTCTGTTTTTCTTCAATTTCAGGTATGGGCACTTTGGGACAATCGTCAATATTTTCAGATTCCATTACCTTTTTAATATAATCTTCAGAATTAAATAATGCCATAATTTATACTTCCTTTGTATTATTTTCTATTACTAAAACGTTTATTTGTTTTGAATCAGCAGTTCCTGCATCAAGGGCGATAAGCCCGTTACCATAATAAATACTTGTATCGCCCATTGGGCGTGAACTATCAAATAATCTTGCAATCAACGTAGGCATGTGACCGCACACAAGAATTTTATCTTTTAACGGTCTTTCACCTGTATAGGCTTCGGACCATCTTAGCCATCGCGCTTTTTGCCAATCTTCATCCGTTGCTTTTTTATAATCAACCGTTGGTAAAAAACCGTGAACGAAAACGTATTCATCGGTTTCATAATAATTAACCGTTTCGTTGATAAAATCGCAAATACGCTTAACTTCACTTGTTTTGCCTGAAAAATCAACGGTGTCATCATTAGGGTCAATACAATATTTGCCGAAAAATTCCTGCAAGGTTTGAATTGTTCCGTTTATGTAATTATGGGGTAAAACCTTGCCTGTTTCAAGCAGTTTAAGTAAAAGCTCTTCATGGTTACCCATTAAAAGCACTTTGTTTTGAATGCGTTCAAAAAACTTTAAAACAAGCTTGTTTTCGCTTCCCCTATCAAAATAATCGCCTAAGCAGATTATTTTATGCTCAGGATTATCTTTATCAAAACCGCTTTTTATTAAAGCTTCTTTTAATAAAGTATAATGCCCGTGTATATCAGAAACAACAAACAGCTTTTCCATAACTACGATCCTTTCTAAAATTATATTATATAATATTTCATTCTAAATTTCAACAAAAATCATTTTATCATTTGTTTAGCAAGCTCAATGAATTTCTGTGATGCTTTTTTTATGTAAATATTCTTTTTATGTGCAATGTAAAGAGTTCGGGTACTATGCCTTTTTTCCACCTTATAAAGAATAACGCTATCGGAAAATTTACCGAATTTAAAAAGCGTATCTGTTAAAAAGCAACAACCCATTCCTGAATCGCAAAGAGAATAGGAAATATTCATCTGATCAACGCTTAAAAGCACCCTTGGTGAAACCTTTGCCTTTTCAAAAATACTCTGGGCGCGGTAAAACATATCGTTGCCGTTTTTTAATAAAATAAAAGGCTCTTTTTTAAAGGCTTTTATATCAACAGGCGGAACGTCTTCTAAATTTACTGAATTTTCATATATCTGATGTGGCAGAATTTTATATTCCTGCATCTTTTCGTTTATTGAAAATTCCTTTGGCACGCATAAGAATATCTCTTCATTTTTCAGGCGATGCCCAACGTACTGATCCATATTTTCATCAAAGCTGTCAACAATAACGTCAACGTTTTCGTTAAGCATCATATCAACAAGATTTTTTGAATTGGCTTCAACAAGATTTACTTTTACCTTCGGATAAAGGCTTGAAAACTTATTTATCACCTTTGGTAAAACGTAAGAAGAAAGATAGTTCGTTCCCCCTACCGTTATTTCACCTGTTTCCAAAGAATAAATATCGTTTAAGCGGTTTTCAAACTCCTTTTGAACGTTCATTATTTTTTTGGTAGCTTTAATATATTCTTCACCGATTTCGGTTAATATTACCTTTGTTCCTGCCCTTTCAAAAAGCGGTGCGCCTACCTCTTTTTCAATATTTTGTATGGCAACGCTTAAAGATGGCTGCGAAATATAAAGGCTTTGCGCCGCCTTTGTAAAACTACCTGTTTGATATACTGCGTAAACGTATTCGTACTTTTTAAACATATTTTTCACCCATAGTTTTTTTCTATAAATATTATAATTTATTAGTATTTGCCTATATGATAACAGAGTTTTATAATATGGTCAAGATTAAAGTTTTAAGGAACTGCAAAAATGAAAAAAGACGTTGTTAAAAAGACATTTGAATATTTACTTTTACCTGTAATTTCTTTTTTATCGGCGCTTAACTATGCTATATTTGTTTTCCCCAACAGCTTTGCACCCGCAGGTGTTGACGGTATCTGCACAATGATACAGGATTTAACGGATATTTCCATCGGTTATTTTGCGCTTTTAGTAAATATTCCCCTTTTAATTATTGGATACTTGTTATTAAAAAAGGAATTCGTTATTAAAACTGCCGTTTACGTTGTAAGCTTTTCAGTTTTTAACATTATTTTAAGAAATGCTGATCTTTCAGACTTTATCTATTACACCGAAACAAGCACTTCTACCGTGCTTGCTCCCATCGCAGCAGGCGCTATCAGGGGTATTTTATACGCCTTTACCCTTAAGATAAACGCCTGTAGCGGTGGCACTGATATAATTGCCGCAATAGTAAAACACTATAAGCCGTACCTTAATTTAATGAACGTTATTTTTGTTATAAATATGTGTATTGCTTTGCTTTCTTACTTTGTTTACGATTTTAAGGCAGACCCTGTTATTTGCAGTATTATTTATTCCTTTATCACTTCAACTATTTCTAACAATATCCGCGCAGGCGCAACAAAGATGGTTAAATATGAAATCATCACAAGCGATGCTGAAACTTTAACAAAAGAAATCTTTAATAAGATTAAACGTACTGCCACTATAATGGATGCACACGGCGCACTTTCAGGCACGGATAAAAAGATGATTGTTTGCGTTATTGAAAATCAAAAAACTTATGATTTGGAAAAATTATTAGAAAACCAAAAAAATACTGTTTTCTTTAAAAGCGCCGTAAACGATATAGTTTAAAAAAACGCTTGCACAAAATTTAACCTTATGCTAAAATACTTTCTGTAAATAATTAAAGACTGTGAAAAAGGAAAGTAGCTTTTTCAAAGCGCACACAGAGAGAGGCTTGTTTGGTGTAAGAGCCTTTACGTTTTATTAAGTGAAGTTCCCTTTGGAGTTCCCTTGTTGAAATCTTAGTAGGCTTGGGCGGAGCAACACCGTTACGTTGTTGAGGCACTTGTTTGAGTGTGAATTAGGGTGGTACCACGATCTTTCGTCCCTTGGCGAAAGGTCTTTTTTTATTTTTTAGGAGGTTTTAATATGCTTGAAAAATTAACAGGCGCAAAGACTCGCTTTGAAGAACAGCTTAAAAACATTAAGGATCTTAACGATCTTGATGCTTTAAGAGTTGCTTTCTGCGGAAAAAAAGGCGAATTAACTGAGATTTCAAAAATGATGGGTTCGTTAAACCCTGAAGAAAGACCCGTTATGGGACAAAAGGTTAATGAATTAAGAACCTTGATTGAAGGCTCAATTCAAAATAAAAAGGACGAGCTTAATTCTTTAAAAAGACAGGAACAGTTAAAGAATGAGGTTATTGACGTTACTATTCCTGCAAGCCCTGAAAATAGAGGCACACTTCATCCCCTTTCCTTAACACAGGAAAGAATGTGTGAAATTTTTAGAAGCATGGGCTTTGATATTGTTGACGGACCTGAAGTTGAAACAGATTACTACAACTTTAAGGCACTTAACCTGCCCGAAGACCATCCTGCAAGGGATATGCAGGATACCTTCTATATTGCAAAAAATCTTCTTTTAAGAACACAGACTTCTGCGGCGCAGATCCGTACAATGAAAACACGTAATGTTCCTATCCGTGTTATCTGCCCGGGGCGTGTTTACCGCGCTGACGAGGTTGATGCAACACACTCACCTGTTTTCCATCAGCTTGAAGGTCTTGTTGTTGATAAGGGCATTAACCTTTGCCACTTAAAATACGTTTTAGAAGAATTTGCACACGAAATGTACGGTCCTGACGTAAAAGTTAAGTTCCGCCCATCATTCTTCCCCTTTACTGAGCCCAGCGTTGAGGTTGACCTTTCCTGTTCAGAATGCGGCGGTAAGGGTTGCAGAGTATGTAAAGGCACAGGCTGGATTGAAATTTTAGGCGCAGGTATCGTTCACCCCAACGTTTTAAGGGAATGCGGTATTGACCCTGAGGTTTATTCAGGCTTCGCTTTTGGTATCGGTATTGACCGTATTACTACCACAAGCTTTAAGATTCCTGATCTTCGCCTTGTTTTTGAAAACGATATTCGTTTCCTTAAGCAGTTTAAATAAGGGGGAAAAGAAAAATGAAAGTTTCACTTAATTGGTTAAAAAGATACGTTGATATTGACGTAATACCTGAAATTTTATGCGATAAAATGACCTCACAGGGTTTTGAGGTTGAAGGCATTGAAAAAGCAAGTGTTATGTCTAACGTTGTTGTAGGTAAAATTTTAGAAATTGAAAAGCATCCTGATTCAGATCATTTGCAGATTTGTCAGCTTAACGTTGGTCAGGAAGAAAACATGCAGATTGTAACAGGCGCACAGAACGTTTTTGTTGGCGCTACGGTTCCCGCTGCATTAAATGATTCACATTTACCAAACGGTATGCATATTAAAAAGGGCAAATTACGCGGTGTTGCTTCCTTTGGTATGATGTGTTCAGGTGAAGAACTTTGCTTACTTGGCAGTGGCTTCCCCAATTGCGACGTTAACGGCATTATGATTTTAGATGAAAAATGGGCGCCCGGCACGGATATGAACACTGTTATCGGTGCTGACGACTGCGTTATTGATTTTTCAATAACCTCTAACCGCCCTGACTGTAATTCAGTTTTAGGTATTGCCCGCGAGGTTGCAGTTTGCTTAAACAAGGAAATCAAATTACCTGAAATTTCCTACACCGTTAAAAAGGATACTGAAACTCCTATAAAGGTTACAGTTGAAGATTTTGACCTTTGTTCAAGATACGTTGGCGCAACGGTTGAAAATATAAGAATTGCACCATCACCAAAGTGGATGGCAGATTGCTTGCTTTCTGCAGGTATGCGTCCCATTAACAACATTGTTGATATTACTAACTTTGTTATGCTTGAAACAGGTCAGCCAATGCACGCTTTTGATATTAACGATATTGGCGGACAGGAAATCATCGTTCGCAGAGCAAAAGAAGGTGAAAACCTTACCACATTAGATTCAAAAGAACACGTTTTAAATAATGAAATGCTTGTTATTGCAGATAAAGAAAGAGCAGTTGGTATTGCAGGCGTTATGGGTGGTGAAAACAGTGAGATTAAAGAAACCACCACAGGTATTTTCTTTGAATCTGCTAAATTCCGCCGTGACAGTATCAGAAAAACTGCAAGGACGTTAGGTATTGCAACTGAATCAAGCTCACGTTTTGAAAAGGGTGTTGATGCGGCAACCTGTGAGTTCGCACTTAAACGCGCATTAAATCTTATTGATGAATTAAACGCAGGCGACGTAACAAGCTGGAATCCCGATATTTACGAAAAATTACCTGAAGAAAAAATTATTGAAGCTCCTTTAAGCCGTATTGAAGAGCTTTTAGGTATCACCGTTCCTACTGACGTTATTCTTACTATCCTTAAAAATCTTGGTATTAAGGCTGAATTAAAGAATGACGTAATTATCTGCACAATTCCTTCACGCCGTGATGATATTGAAGGTGTACACGATATTTCAGAAGAAATTATCCGCGTTTACGGTTACGACCATATTATTTCACGTCCACTTTCAGGCGTGCTTACAAGGGGTACTAAAACTAAACAGCACTTAATGAGTGATACTGTTAAGGAAATTCTTGTTAGCCTTGGCTTAAATGAGATTGCAACTTATTCATTTATTTCGCAAAAGGCTTACGATATGCTTGGTATTTCTTCAGAAAATACAGTTAAGCTTATTAACCCATTAGGCGAAGATTACTCAATTATGCGTACTCAACTTTTTTCAAGTATGCTTACTGTTATGGGTACGAACTTTAATAAGGGTGCTTTAAATATGCGCTTGTTTGAAATAAGCAAATTATTTATTCCAAAAAGCTTACCTGTTCAAGAACAACCCGAAGAAAGAAAGACTCTTTGCTTTGGCGTTATGGGTGAAAAGGAAGATTTCTACACTTTAAAAGCAATCGTTGAAACTATTTTTGACCGCTTTAACATTAAGGCTACTTACGAAAGAAGCACTGAACCCTTTATGCACCCCGGCAGACAAGCAGTTATTAAAGCAGGCAACAATGTTTTAGGCGTTTTAGGTGAAATTCATCCTGACGTTGCAAATAAGTTCAGTATTGATGCAAGACCTTTGATTGCACAGATAGATTTACAGAACATTTTTGCAATTGCATCTTCAAAAGTGCTTTATAAGGCTCTTCCTAAATACCCTGCTATTGAACGCGATCTTGCTGTTTTAGTTGATCAGAATCAGGAAATCGGACCTATGCTTGATGCTATTAAATCAGCAGGCGGTCAGCTTGTTAAGGACGTTAAGCTCTTTGATATTTATAAGAGCGAAAGTTTAGGTGATAATTTAATGAGCGTTGCATTTAATATTACAATGCTTAACCCTGAACGCACCTTAAAGGCTGAAGAAGCACAAAAAGCCTTTGATAAGATAGTTCGTTCACTTGAATATCGCTTTGGTGCAAAATTAAGATAAAATAAAAGAAGGCAACTGCAAAAGCAGTTGCCTTTTTTATTATTTATTGTTCTAACTTATCAATACGTTCGTTAATCTGTTTAAGCGCTTGCTGAACAGGATCGGGTACGTGGATATGGTCAAGCATATCAACCTTTTTACCTTTAACCCTTACAACACGGGCAGGAACGCCCACTGCCGTTGCGTTTGCAGGAATTTCGTTTAAAACTACTGCGTTTGCGGCAATTCGGGCATTATCGCCAATGGTAAACGAGCCAAGCACCTTTGCCCCTGCACCTACAAGCACGTTGTTACCCAAAGTGGGATGGCGCTTACCCTTTTCTTTACCTGAACCGCCTAAGGTTACGCCCTGATACAAAAGGCAATCATCACCGATAATTGTGGTTTCACCAATAACAATACCCATACCGTGATCTATTACAAGGCGTTTGCCGATAGTTGCGCCAGGGTGAATTTCAATGCCTGTGCGTTTTCTTGACTTTTGGGAAATTGACCTTGCAATATAAAAGCATTTATGCTTATAAAACCAATGGGCAATTCTATGGTCAATAACTGCGCGGACACCGGGATACAAAAGAAAAATACTTATATTACTTGTTGCCGCAGGGTCACGTTCTTTGTACGCCTGAAGCAACTCTTTGATTTCTTTAAACATACGCTACTCCAATATTTTTATATGATAATATTATACTTAAAAGCAAAATTTCGTCAAGATATTTAGTATTAAGGTATTGTAACACATCATAAAATCAAATATATTTAACTTGAACTTATATTTATTTTGTGATACAATATAGTAAAGAACTACGCAATTTTTATTTTTTTGAGGTTATTATGCTATTTAAAAGACAGGATATTGCCATAGATTTAGGCACTGCAACCGTATTAATTTACGTTAAGGGCAGGGGCATCGTTTTGCGTGAGCCCAGCATCGTTGCAGTTGACATAGAAACAGGCAAAGTTCAGGGTGTTGGCTTTGAAGCACAGCGTATGCTTGGCAGAGCCCCTGAAACCATTTCAGTTGTTCGCCCCCTTAAAGACGGTGTTATTTCTGATTGTGACGTTACACAGGATATGCTTGAGCTTTTTATGAAAAAGGCACTTCCCCGTAAAAGCATATTCAGACCAAGAATTATAATGTGCGTTCCATCAGGTGTAACTGACGTTGAACAGCGTTCCGTTTTAGGCGCAGCACAGAGGCTTGGCGCAAAATGCTCATACATAATGGAAGAACCGCGTGCCGCGGCAATCGGTGCAAACATTGATATTGATAAGCCACACGGCACTTTAATCGTTGATATTGGCGGTGGCACAACGGATATTGCTTTGATTTCCTTAGGAAGCACAGTTTTAAGCACCTCCATTAAAGTTGCAGGCAACAAAATGGATGATGATATAGTTAAGTATATGCGTAAAAAACATAATTTGCTTATTGGTGAGCGCACCGCAGAAATGCTTAAAATGAATATCGGTTCAGCCTGGCCCCGAAGCGAACCGTTGGTTAGTGAAGTTATGGGCAGAAACCTTTTAACAGGCTTACCAAAGAGCATTGAAGTTACAAGCGAAGAAATCCGTGAAGCCTTACAGGATTCCTTTGATATGATTTTAGCTGAAATTCATAAGGTGCTTGACGATGCACCGCCTGAACTTGCGGCAGATATTATTGAAAGCGGTATAATTTTAACAGGTGGCGGAAGTTTAATGCTTGGTCTTGATAAATTGATTTCTTCAACCTTTGGGGTAAACTGTTACGTTGCAGAAGACGCGGTTTCCTGCGTGGCAATAGGTGCAGGCAAGTGTTTAGATAATCTTGATTATCTTGACCCTGATGAGCCTATGGGATTATAAAAAAATTAAAGAGCCTTCTTTTTGAAGGCTCTTTTTTTATAGTTATCAGAATGAAAATTTGCCAAAGGCTTGTAAAAGTGAAGTTAAAAGAATAAGAATAATGCAGATAGGCGCGATATACTTTATAACCACTGTAAACAGTTTTTTGCGTTTAAATTTTCCGCTTGATTCAACCTCATCAATAATTGCCTGTGGCTTTATAACAAAACCGATAAAGAAGCAGGTTAAAAGTGCCACTATGGGCATCATTATATTATTTGAAATGAAATCAAAGAAGGATAATATATCCATATTAAGTAATTTTACGTTTGCCCAAACTCCGTTACCTAAGGAAGACGGAATACCTAAAACTACTGAAAATAAAAATACGATACCGCAAATAAGTTTTCTGTTTAATCCCGTTTTATCTTTAACGATGGATACTACCGTTTCCATTAAAGAAATTGAAGACGTAAGCGCCGCAAAAAGCACAAGCAAAAAGAACAACGCGCCGATTATTGCGCCGCCGGGCATAAAATCAAACACCTTAGGAAGCGTTACAAACATTAAACCGGGACCCTGACCTAAGGCTTCCTGATTGCCCCCTGAAAAAGCAAATACCGACGGAATAATCATAAGACCTGCTAAGAAAGCGATGCCTGTATCAAAGATTTCAATCTGCGAAACGGAAGATTCAAGGTTAACGTCCTTTTTCATATATGAGCCGTAGGTAATCATAATTCCCATAGCCAATGACATTGAGTAAAAAAGCTGACCCATAGCCGCAAGCACGGTTTTAGCGGAGAATTTTGAAATATCGGGGGTTATATAATAAAGTACGCCATCCATAGCGCCGGGAATAAACATTGAATAAATGGCAATAAAAAGTGTTAAAACAATCAAAACAGGCATCATTATTTTTGAAACCTTTTCAATACCCTTTTCAACACCAAGTAAAACAACAAGTGCTGTTATGCCGATAAATATAAAAAAGTATAAAAGCGGTGAACCAGCCTGTGCAACAAAGGATTCAAAGTAACCATCCTGAGCCGCCTGATTCATTCCACCTGTTACAAACACAGTTAAATATTTTGTTACCCATCCGCCGATTACAGAATAATATGGCAAAATAATTGCAGGAATAATTGATGCAATAACACCGATAAAGGAATATTTACTGTTTAAATCTTTAAATGCACCGATTGCACTTTTACCTGTTTTTCTGCCTAAGGCAATTTCAGCGCACATTAAGGCAAAGCCAAAGGTTACTGCAAGTAAAACGTAAACAAGTAAGAATATTCCGCCACCGTACTGTGCCGCAAGATATGGAAAGCGCCAAATGTTTCCTAAACCAACTGCACTGCCTGCCGCCGCAAGTACAAAACCTATCTTACCTGTAAAACTGCTTCGCTTTTGTTCCATTGTCTTTCTCCTGTATCAATAAAAAGTAATTATGAGTATTATATATTCTTATAGTTTTTTTGTCAATTTGCATATTTATAATATACAGTTTCCTTGTTTTTTCATTTTTTACTGTTATTTTTATATACTTTACCTTATTTTTATGCAATTATGGTTATATGCGACATATGTGCATATATTCAACCATTCACGCAAAACCCAACATTTTGTAAAAAATTTTGTAAAAAAACACAAGATATTGTGTTTTTTGTATTGACAAGCGTTTTTTTATATGTTATACTATGTTCACAATAATGAAAAAAGATAAAATGAGAAGAAGGCGCTTTTTATGAACGTACAAGGGTTTCAAAAGCTGACCTTGCTTGATTTTCCTCAAAAAACCGCTTGCACAATCTTTACCGGCGGATGCAATTTACGATGCCCCTTTTGCCATAACGCCTCCTTGGTGCAAAAACCAATGGAAAATAATAATCAGACTGAATACGTTCTTGATTATTTAAAAAAGCGTGTTGGGATTTTAGACGGCGTTTGCATAACCGGTGGTGAACCACTCCTTCAACCTGACCTTAAAGATTTTATAAAAAAGATAAAAGATCTTGGATTTAAGGTTAAGTTAGATACAAACGGTGCGCTGCCAAACAGATTAAAGGAAATTATTGATCTTGTTGACTACGTAGCGATGGATATTAAAGCAGGATTCAGTAATTATAAAAAAGCAACAGGCAGTGATATTGATATTTCTGCTTTTTCTGACAGCATATATATAATAAGGAACAGCGGTATTGATCACGAGTTCCGTACAACCTGTGTCAAAGGCATTCACACAATGAAGGATTTTACCGAAATCGGTGAGCTTTTACAGGGCGTAAAAAAATACTTTATTCAAGGTTTTGTAGATTCGGGCAATCTTATTAAAGGTGGAGAAGCTTTTACAAAAGAAGAAATGCTTGAATTTTTAAACGAAATAAAAAAATATATTCCTGAAGCAGAGCTTCGGGGCGAAAGATAAGAGGTAAAAGTTATGTTCAGAGTTTTAAAACGCGATAACAAGATAGTAGATTTTGATATTAAGAAAATATCAGACGCTATCACACAGGCTTTTGAAGCTTGTGAAAGACAGTACAATGAAAATATTGTTGATTTCCTTGCCCTTAAAGTTACATCTGATTTTGAGCCAAAGATCAAGGATCAGATCGTTCAGGTTGAGGATATTCAGGACTCAGTTGAAACCGTGCTTATTCAGGCAGGCTATGCTGACGTTGCAAAGGCTTACATCCTTTACCGTAGGCAGAGAGAAAAGTTAAGAAATATGAAATCAACCATTCTTGACTACAAGGATGTTGTTGACAGCTACGTTAAGGTTACTGACTGGCGCGTTAAGGAAAATTCCACCGTTACTTATTCAGTAGGCGGACTTATCCTTTCAAACTCAGGTGCTATTACCGCTAACTACTGGCTTAGTGAAATCTATGACGATGAAATCGCAAACGCCCACAGAAACGCTGACATTCATATTCATGACCTTTCAATGCTTACAGGCTATTGCGCAGGTTGGTCATTAAAGCAGTTAATTCAGGAAGGCTTAGGCGGTGTTCCCGGAAAGATTACTTCCGCTCCTGCTGCTCACCTTTCAACACTTTGCAACCAGATGGTAAATTTCCTTGGTATTATGCAGAACGAATGGGCAGGCGCGCAGGCATTCTCATCATTTGATACCTACCTTGCACCCTTTGTTAAGGTTGATAACCTTACTTATAAAGAAGTTAAACAGTGCATTCAATCCTTTATTTACGGTGTAAATACTCCTTCACGTTGGGGTACACAGTCACCCTTTACAAACATTACACTTGACTGGACAGTTCCTGCTGACTTAGCTGAGCTTAACGCTATCGTTGGTGGCAAGGAAATGGACTTTAAGTATAAAGATTGTAAGAAAGAAATGGATATGGTTAACCGTGCATTTATTGAAATCATGGTTGAAGGCGATGCTAACGGACGTGGCTTCCAGTACCCCATCCCCACATATTCAATTACAAGAAACTTTGACTGGTCAGAAACAGAAAACAACAAGCTTTTATTTGAAATGACCGCTAAATACGGCACACCTTACTTCTCCAACTACATCAACTCCGATATGGAGCCTTCCGATGTACGTTCAATGTGTTGTCGTCTTCGTCTTGACCTTCGTGAATTACGTAAAAAGTCAGGCGGTTTCTTCGGTAGCGGTGAATCAACAGGTTCTGTTGGTGTTGTTACTATCAATATGCCAAGAATTGCTTATCTTGCAAAGGATAAGGAAGATTTCTATAAGCGCCTTGATCACATGATGGACGTTTCTGCACGTTCACTTAAAGTTAAGCGTACAGTTATCACAAGGCTTCTTGAAGAAGGCTTATATCCCTATACAAAGAGATATCTTGGAACATTTAACAACCACTTCTCAACCATCGGTCTTGTTGGTATGAACGAAGCAGGTCTTAATGCAAAGTGGATTAAAAAGGATATGACACATCCTGAAACACAGGAATTCACCAAGGAAGTTCTTAACCACATGCGTGAAAGACTTTCCGATTATCAGGAACAGTACGGCGACCTTTACAACCTTGAAGCAACTCCTGCTGAATCCACATCATTCCGTCTTGCAAAGCACGATCGCAAGCATTATCCCGACATCATCTGTGCTTCCGATGCTGAAACACCTTACTACACCAACTCATCACACCTTCCCGTTAGCTTTACAGACGATATCTTTACAGCACTTGATATTCAGGACGATTTACAGACACTTTACACATCAGGTACTGTTTTCCACGCTTTCTTAGGCGAAAAGCTTCCTGATTGGAAAGCCGCTGCAAACATTATCAAGAAGATTGCTGAAAATTACAGGCTTCCTTATTACACACTTTCACCTACCTATTCAGTATGCCGTGATCACGGTTATATTTCAGGTGAACAGTACACCTGCCCCATCTGCGGAACTGAAACAGAAGTTTACAGCCGTATCACAGGTTACTACCGTCCCGTTAAGAACTGGAACGATGGTAAGAGCCAGGAATATAAGGAAAGAAAGACTTACGATATTGCAAATTCCAAACTTACTCATGAAGGCCCCAAGCCTGAAGCAGAAGCTTGTGCTTGCGAAAAAGAAGCTCCTCTTTTAGAAGACGGCGTTTACCTTTTCGCTTCAGCAACCTGCCCCAACTGTAAGATTGCCGAAACTCTTTTAGCAAAGGCAGACATTCCTTACGTTAAGGTTTATGCCCACGAAAACGTTGAACTTACACAGGCTCTTGGTATCAAACAAGCACCTACATTAGTTGACGTTAAGAACGGCGAAATTGCAAAATACACAATGGTTGCAGAAATTAAGCAGTTTATCAATAAATAATTTATTCAGGGCGGACATAAAAGTTCGCCCTAAAATATAAAATAATACTATATTTAAAGAGTTCAAGAAACGTTACAAGCCAAGGCACAGGGCATTGAAAACGAGGGCGCTTACAAAACGGTAAGTAACCGAGTTTGAATATGACCTGTAACACAGGAAATAAAATTTTGTTTATCAAAATTTTATGGTTGTGGCGTTTATTGGGCTCTAACGAGGTATATATGTACGATATTATAATTGTAGGCGCAGGTCCCGCAGGTCTAACAGCTGCGGTTTACGCTCGCAGAGCAAATAAATCCGTTTTACTTTTAGATAAAGCGGCATTTGGCGGACAGATTGCGTTTTCACCAAAGGTAGAAAACTATCCCGGTTTTGAATCAATTACAGGCGCTGAGCTTGCCGATAAAATGGTTGAACAGGCGCTTTCACAGGGCGCTGACGTTGAGGTTGAAAACGTTGTTTCAGTTAAAAATGAAAACGGCATTAAAACCGTAATTACCGAAGACGGCAACGAATATTCCTGTAAAGCTTTAATTATTGCAGTTGGTGCAAAGCACCGCCATTTAAACGTTGAAAACGAAGAAAAGTTTTTAGGTGAAGGCATTTCTTTCTGCGCAGTTTGCGATGGCGCTTTTTACAAGGACAAGACTGTTGCTTTAATCGGCGGCGGAAACTCTGCATTACAGGAAGCAATTTTATTATCCGAAACAAGCAAAAAGGTTATTATTGTTCAGAACCTTGAATTTTTAACAGGCGAAAAACGTTTGCAGGAAATTATTGCCGGAAGGGATAACATTGAAGTTATTTTAGGCGCAACCGTTGATAAAGTTAAGGACGGAGACGAATTTAACGGCATTATTATCAATAAGGGCAACGAAAAGATTGATATAAATTGTGAAGGCTTATTTGTTGCTATTGGATTAGAACCTGATAACACGCCTTTTAAGGATCTTTGCGACCTTAATGCCTGGGGTTACGTTGATGCTGACGAATCCTGTTTAACAAAAACAGATGGCGTTTTTGTAGCAGGCGATTGCAGAAGCAAAAATTTAAGGCAGATAACCACCGCAACAAGCGATGGCGCAACCTGCGCGGTAAACGCTTGCAGATATATTGATAGTCTTTAATAAATAAAAAAGCACCCGTTTGGGTGCTTTTTTTAATCTTCTGTAATTTCAAAAAGATCGTTAGGCGTACATTCAAGCAACAAACACATTGTTTCAATGTTTTCATAGCGAATGGATTTTGTTTGATTATTTACCATTTTAGTAAAGTTTTGATAACTCATACCTAATTGTTTGTAAAGCCAATACTTTGTTTTACCTTGTTTCTCTAAAATATCAAGTACCCTTAATTTTAACATATCATACTTCTCCATAATATACTATTTAATTAGATAGTATATTATTTTTTCGCTTTACATATAGACTAATACATTATATAATGCAAACAGTATATAATGGAGTTTTGTATGGAAAATCTGGTTTGTTGTTTTATAGGGCATAGAAAAATAACCGAAACGGAAGATTTAAAAAGCAGGTTATGGGATTTAATTGAAAATTTAATAATAAATAAAAACGTAACTACGTTTCTTTTAGGCAGTAAAAGTGAATTTAACGAACTTTGTGTTAATTTACTTATCCAAGCAAAAGAAAAATACCCGCACATAAAACGTGTTTACGTACGGGCAGAGTACCCTAATATAAATGAACAGTACAAAAAATACCTTTTAAAATTTTGCGATGAAACGTATTTTTCAAAAAAATTAACTAATGCCCGAAGAAACGTGTACGTTCAGCGTAATTATGAGATGATTGATAAAAGTGATTTTTGCATTTTTTATTATAACGAACAACTTTCCCCTGTTAAACGAAAAAGCGGAACAAAAATTGCTTTAGATTATGCAATAAAGAAAAAGAAAATAATCTTTAACCTTACATAAGAATATAAAGCACCCGTTTGGGTGCTTTTTTACGCCACGCTTACCTTTAACACAAGCACGGTCATATCATCGTTAATATTTGTTTCTTTGGCACAAGCTAAAATATTGTTTGCGATATTCTGAGGCGTTTCTTTTTTTAAAGGCAAAAGCATTTCTTTAAGCTTATCTTCGTTGCCGTTATTTAAGCCGTCATAAATACCGTCTGTTACAAGCACGATTATATCACCCTGTTTAACAAGCTTTTTTGTTGTAACAGGGTTTATTTTTGTAACTATCCCCATAGGAAGCGCCCCTGATTCAATTTTTTCAACGGTGTTTTCCCTTATAATATAACCGGGAACTGCGCCGATTTTAGTCCAGTAAAGCACGCCGTTTTCAAGGTCTAATTCAGTTACGTCAACGGTGGAATAATCTTCTTTTTCGCCTTTTAACAACAGTAGCCTATTCATTATCAAGAACATTTCTTCCCTTTTAATATCGGCTTCCCAAAAGGCTTCCAATAAATCTAATGCGCCTTCACTTTCCTTTTTTGCCCTGTATCCGCTACCTGCCCCATCTGAAAGCGCCGCGATATATTTATTGGTATCACCTGCGATATAAGTAAAGGAATCACCGCAAACCTTTTGCCCATTTTTATTTTGCCTTAACGCGCAGGCTTCCACCTTATACTTTGGATTAGGGGCAAACTCACCGTGAAAGCCTCCGTTTTTATCTGTTCCCCCTGTTAAATAACGATACGAGCCTAAAAACCCATCATAAAAAGCGTCAGCTATTTTTTGCCCCATATCCTTTCCGTTTTCCTTTAAAGAAACGCTGATTATATGGCTTTCACCGCTTTTACGGCAGGATATTTCTTTAACAGTGCCAACTCTTGCAGAAAGAATATCCCGCGCCTGATTTTCAATATCCTTATCAAACTGGGGCAATTTTGAAATATCATCAGAAAGAGAAAACAACATATCCGCAATACTTTTTAATTGAAGGGCAAGCTCCGTTTCGGGCTTAGGATTTTCTTCAAAATAGTGTTTATGTAAATTATAGGATTCCTGCACGGCTTTAACTAATTCCATAGGCTGAACGCATCTTGCGGTTAAAGAAAGAGGCATACTTGAAATTTTACCCTTTTCAATAACTTTTTCTGCCGAATGGTTGAGTTCTAAGATAGTATCGCTTTTTCTGTTTTGGTGGCAGTATTCTTTTTTTGAACAAGTATCGCAAACAGTTAAAGTATCCTTTACTATTTTTTGCTTAAAGCTTTCGCCGTGCTCAATGGAAACAAAGGCTTTTGAAAGCTGAAGATACATTCTGCCTGCGCGCTCAATCTTGTTTTTTTGTGTTTGACGCAAACTTTCAATATAGTGCATTTCAAGATCGTTTACGCCTGATTCCTGCCCTGCAAGGCGTCTAACGCGATGCACAAAATCTTCATTTAAAAATATCGTATATGCACAGCCTGAAATCAGATTTACTATTCCAAGGCTTAAAGAAAGTGTGTTTAACATAAAAAGGCTTATTAAGGCGTTGCCTAAAACGAAGCCAAGCATTATTCCGCCTTTTCTTTTTTGAAGCATTCCTGCAAGGATACCGCCTGTAATAATACTTAATGCATTTGTTACGTCTCCCCCTTTAATCACCCACATTATGCCTAAAACGCAGGTCCATATTCCCCCTTTGGCATTAAAGGAAAGTATCGCAAGGGAAGACGAAAAAAGCATCATAAAAAGCCTTAAATCAAAGCCTAAAATATTTGTTTTTGGCAGGGACGAAATAATAATTGCGCCAATAAAGCAAATGGCAACAACGTCAGCCTGTTCTAATGAAAGGCGACTGTTGATTTCTTTAACAGATAAATATATTCTTTTAAGAATGGGCGTTAAAAACATAGCAAAAAGTCCGCTGAAAACAAGCACTACACGGGCATAGGTATCTATTCTTAACGCGGAAGCAGGTATTAAAAATACTAAAAATCCCAGTATCATTGAAAATGCAAGCCTTTCGGTTTTCTTTTTTCTTAAATAGATCAAAATGGGTAAAAGCAAAAAATAGCTTAACGAGTTTATTAGCATTTCATTTGGCGTAAAGCTTATTGTTAATGCACCTAATAATGCCCCTGAAAATATGTAAAAAAAGTCCTTTGATAAATATGAAATTGTAAGCACCGCTATGCCTAAGGGATATATTCCCTGTAAAAAATCGCACCTTGCGCAAAAAATACCCATAAGCAAGCAGCCTATGGGTTTTATCAGCTTTTTCACCTTAATCCCCCACTTTAATGTTTCTTAAATCAAGTTATTTAAACATTCTATACATATATTGTATATAACTGCCTGTCCCTTTTTTGTCGCTTTGGGGTTAAGAATAAAAAGAAATATTAGGTTTTTTTAGAGTTTTTCATAAATCGTCAACATCCTGTGTTGGTCTTGAACCGTCTTCTGCAAGACCTGTGTAACTGCCTAAAACGTCTGATTTAATCTTTTTTTGCTTTTTCATAAAAATTCTCCTTTATTTTTCTTTATATTTTACCCCGTTTATGATATAATTATTAAAAGAATATTTTTAAGGTGATTTTTATGGAACAAAAATTATTAAATGAGCTTCAGGCAGGGGATTCCTTTGAAGGCTTTGTGCTGATTAAATCCTTTAACGTAAAAACAGGACAGACAGGCAAAAGCTACGTTGATATGGTGCTTGCTGACCAAAAAGGCGAAATCAACGGCAAAATATGGAATTATACCGAAGAACAGTTTAAGGATTACAAGCCTCATATTTTAGTTAAAGTGCGAGGAAACGTGGTTTCCTGGATGAATGCTTTACAAATGAAGATTGAAAGAATCCGTATTGCAACTGAAGACGATCCTGTTTCTATTACCGATTTTACACCTTCTGCACCTAAAACAAGCGAAGAAATGTTTAAAACTGTTCAGGAATATATTAACAGAATTAAAAAAGACGACATAAGGGATATTGTTACCTACGCCGTTAATCTCAGAAAAGAAAAGCTTTTATACTACCCCGCCGCACAGGCTAACCATCATTCAATCCGTTCAGGTCTTTTATATCACACAACTACTATGCTGGCTTCTGCTGATGCATTAAGCAAGATTTACACCGATTTAAACACCGATTGGCTCTTTGCAGGTGTTATTTTGCACGATTTGGAAAAAACCGAAGAAATGGAATCTTCCGAGCTTGGTTTAGTTTCTGACTACACTAAAAAAGGTCTTTTACTTGGGCATATTGTTCAGGGCCCCCTTGTTATTCAGGAAGCATCAAAGGCAGTTGGTGCAAGTGATGAAACTACCATCTTGTTGCAACACATGCTTATCTCACACCACTATGAGCCTGAGTTTGGCGCAGTAAGAAGACCTATGTTCCCTGAAGCCGAAATGTTACACTATCTTGATATGATTGATGCAAGAATGTTTGACTTTAAAAAGGCACTTTCTTCCGTTAATGAAGGTGGCTTCTCTGAAAAACAATGGCTTTTGGATAATAGGCGTCTTTATAAGAAAACAGAGGACTAATGCACATATATTCATATTTACATAATTAGTTTTTTTGAATAAAATTACCCTTCGCTGAATAGTTTTTAGCGGAGGGATTTTTTTATGGAAAACAATAACGAGTACGAGCTTGAGCAAGCAAAAAAACAATGGCACCACGCCATAGCGGTTTTTAATAATGCCATAACAAAAGAAGATATTGATTATGCTATTTTTAATTTAGAAGCAAAGAAAAAGCAATACATCAGGCTTTTAAGCACTATAAAAAATGAGTGTGTTACAAATGAAGATTTTGAATAAAAAAGGCGGAGTGTTTACTCCGCCTTATTCTATTTAGCAACCGCAGCCTACCTGATTGTTGCAATTATCGTTTGATGAGCCACCGCAGCAGCAGCAAATAATAAGAATTAAGATGATGATCCAGCAGCAGTTATCGCCACCACCAAAGCCACCGCAAGAACCATTATTTGAGCCGCAGCAGAAAAGGATAATCAATAAGATGATGATCCATGTACAATCGTTGCATCCGCAGTCAGAACCTGATGAGAAGAATTTACCCATATTTAATACTCCTTTATAAAAGAATTTTATTTGTAAGAACGTGCTTACATTTGTATAATATGTTTTTTCATTTTTTTGTGTTACAAAGAAAAGCACATAATCTTGCAAAAACCGTCATACATTTTATTAAACGTTAAAAGGAGGTTCTTTTTATGGAATGTAATAACTGTTTTACAAACGACTGTTCTTCTGGAAATACTTTTGATAATTCATCTTTACTTATTTTCTTTTTGATTATTTTATTTTTAAACAACAATACTTGTAATAATAACTGGTGGCTTGTGCTTTTGGTTCTTTTGTTTAATAATAACTCAAACGGAATTTTAAGCAATACAAATAACGGATGCAATTGCGGTTGCAACTGCTCAAATAACAACTGTTCTTGCAACAATTTTGGCAACTGCGGAACGTGCTAAAAAAACATTTTTTATTAAAAGGAGAGATGGCTCTCCTTTATTTTTTTGTTTTACAGACTTTTTGTTGTGTTTTTCCCTGTTTTTTGTTTGTTTTTGCCATTTTTGTTTTTGAATTTGCGTTTTTTCTACCTTTTTTTGTTTGTTTTGTGTTGACATTTGCTTGTTTTAGGTGTAAAATATGATACGGAGAGATATCACCTTAAATAAGGAGTAATATATATGGATCAAAGACTTTTAACAGGAATTGAAAAATCACCAAGAATTCAGAAATTAATTGACCATCTTTATGCAACAAAGCCACAGATTGAGGCTGACCGTGCAGAATTAATGACTGAATCCTTTATGAAAACGGAAGCCGAACCTATGGTTATCCGTAAGGCAAAGGCATTCCAGAATATTTTAAGGAATATTCCTATTACAATCAGACCTTTGGAATTGGTTGTTGGTGCTGCAACAAAGGCACCAAGAAGCTGCCAGACCTTCCCTGAATTTTCTTATTCTTGGCTTGAAGATGAATTTGATACGCTTGAAACACGTTCAGCCGATCCGTTTGTAATTTCAGAAGACACAAAGGCAAGATTAAAGAAAGCAAATGCTTATTGGGCAGGCAAAACCACAAGTGAGCTTGCAACCGAGTATATGGCACCTGAAACCTTATTGGCTATTGAGCACAATTTCTTTACCCCCGGTAACTATTTCTATAACGGCGTTGGTCACGTTACCGTTGATTACGGTAAGGTTTTAAATAAGGGTCTTAAAGGTATTCGTGAAGAAGCAGAAAACGAGCTTAAATCAATTAAGATCACCGATGGTAATTACGTTAAGAAAAGCCACTTCCTTGAATCAGTTATTATCAGTATTGACGCTGTTATTGAATACGCTATGCGTTATAGCGTTTTAGCTGAAGAATTAGCCAATAAGGAAACTGATCCCACTCGTAAGGCTGAACTCTTACAGATTGCTTTAAACTGCAAAAACGTTCCTATGAACCCTGCAAAAAGTTTCCATGAAGCTTGCCAGTCCTTCTGGTTTATTCAGCTTCTTATTCAGATGGAATCTTCAGGACACTCCATCTCACCCGGACGTTTTGACCAGTATATGTATCCTTTCTATAAAAAGGATATTGATGCAGGTAAAATTACCTTAGAACAGGCTCAGGAGCTTGTTGACTGTGTTTGGATAAAGCTTAACGATCTTTCAAAAGTACGCGACCTTGCTTCTGCAGAAGGTTTTGCAGGCTATTCAATGTTCCAGAACCTTATCGCAGGCGGACAAAATTCTGACGGTGTTGACGCTACAAACGATATGAGTTATATGTGTTTGGAAGCATCATTACACACCTTGCTTCCTGCCCCATCACTTTCAGTTCGTGTTTGGAACCTTACACCCCACGAATTTATGATTAAGGCCGGTGAAGTTACAAGAACAGGTATTGGTTTGCCCGCATACTACAATGATGAAGTTATTATTCCTTCACTTGCAAGCCGTGGCCTTACTATTCAGGATGCCCGCGATTACAACATCATCGGTTGCGTTGAGCCTCAGAAATCAGGTAAAACTGACGGTTGGCACGATGCCGCATTCTTTAATATGTTAAGACCTTTGGAAATGGTATTTTCACAAGGTGTTGATAAAGGCGTTCAGGTTGGTCCTAAGACCCCTGCCGTAACAAGCATGACCACCTTTGAAGAAATCTTTGATGCTTACAAAAAGCAAAGCGATTATATGGTTAGCCTGATGGTTAACGCTGACAACGCTATTGACGTTGCCCACGCAGAACGCGCACCCTTACCTTTCCTTTCATCAATGGTTGATGATTGTATCAAGCGTGGTAAGAGTGTTCAGGAAGGTGGTGCAGTATACAACTTTACAGGTCCACAGGGCTTTGGTGTTGCTAATATGGCTGACGCGCTTTGGGCAATCAAAAAGCTTGTTTTTGAACAGAAGAAATATACCTTAGCTGATTTTAAGGAAGCAGTTGAAAACAACTTTGGTAAGGATATGGATCCTGCGATGGCACAAAAGCTTACCACAAAGGTTGTTCTTGAATTACACAAAAACGGCGTAACACCCGATAACGAAAACATTTTAAACATTTATAAGAAGGTTGCCGCTAACCCCTGTACAGAAGAAAAGAAGGCTTTTTACGGAAAACTTCTTGACGATATTAACGCACAGGATAAGTTTGGTAACGACTTACACGAAATTGATGCTTTTGCACGTGACGTTGCATACGTTTATACCCGTGAGCTTGAAAAATTTGATAACCCACGCGGCGGTAAGTTCCACGCAGGCTTATACCCTGTTTCCGCTAACGTTCCTTTAGGCGCACAGACAGGCGCTACACCTGACGGAAGACTTGCCTATACTCCTATTGCTGACGGTGTTTCACCTGCAGCAGGCAGAGACGTTTCAGGTCCTACCGCAGCAGCAAACTCTGTTTCACGCCTTGACCACTTTATTGCTTCAAACGGTACACTTTATAATATGAAGTTCCATCCAAGCGCCCTTAAAGGCAGAGCAGGTCTTGAAAGCTTTGTTTCACTTGTACGCGGTTACTTTGACCAAAAGGGTAGCCATATGCAGTTTAACGTTGTAAGCAGAGAAACCCTTATTGACGCGCAGAAGCACCCTGAAAACTACAAATCCCTTGTTGTTCGTGTTGCAGGTTACAGCGCATTGTTTACAACCCTTTCACGTTCACTTCAAGATGATATTATTAACCGTACCGAACAGGGAGGCTTTTAATGGCATTAGATACTAAGGGAAGAATTTTTGATATTCAAAAGTTCTCCGTTCATGACGGTCCCGGTATCCGCACCATTGTGTTCTTAAAAGGTTGCGTTTTAAGATGCAGATGGTGTTGCAACCCTGAATCGCAGGAATATAAGATTCAGGAAATGGTACAGGACGGCAAAACTAAAATAGTTGGTAAAGACGTTACTGTTGAAGAAGTTCTTAACGAGGTTGAAAAGGACCGTATTTATTTTAGGCGTTCAGGTGGCGGAATCACTCTTTCAGGTGGTGAATCAATGTGTCAGCCTGATTTTGCGGTGGCTCTTTTAGAAGAAGCCCACGCCCGCGGAATCAATACTGCTATTGAAACTACCGCCTGCGTTCCTTGGGAAACAGTTGCAAGGTTTTTACCACACCTTGATACCGTTTTAATGGATATCAAGCATATTGATAGCGCTAAACACAATGAATTTACTACTCAGCCTAACGAATTAATTTTAGAAAACGCACAAAAGATTGCACACAGCGGTGTAAGATTAATTGTGCGCGTGCCTGTAATTCCTACATTTAACGATACACCCCAGGAAATTGAGGCTATTGCAAGATATGCGCTTTCTATCGGTGTTAAGGAAATGCACCTTTTACCCTATCACCCATTTGGCGTTGATAAGTATAAAGGCTTAAACAGAGAATATTCAATGCATCATATTAAAACACCAACTCCTGAACAGATGGAAACGCTTTTACAAACAGCATTACAAACAGGAATTAAAGCACAGATTGGTGGATAAAAAACTAAAAGCACCCTTTCGGGTGCTTTTTTTATTGTTCTAATACTGCTTTCTTTTTAATTTTTTTATAAACAAATAAGAAAATGATAAATCCTGAAATAAAGGTTACTGACCAGGAAACAGGATAAGTAATAAACAAGGATTCAGGGGTGCGGAACGCGTTAAATATTGTAAAGATCATTAAAAGCCTTAACCCGCAGATACCGCCTACACTGTTTAAGGTTGGTAAGATTGGTGAGCCCATTGCCCTTATTGCACCTGCGGTTATATCTGAAAGACCGCATAACAAATATGGCAAAACAACGTATTTAACTCTTGTTAAGCCAAAGGCAACGCCAACTTCATCGGTAACGTTATACAGTGATAATAAAAATCTGCTTGAAAAAGCATAAATAACAGCCAACGCAACGCCTGCACAGATAACACACATAACGTTTAAGCCGTACACTTTTTTAATACGCTCATATTTTTTAGCACCCATATTTTGCCCGATGAACGTAATGGTCGTTTGATAAAAGGAATGTAACGTTGCATAACCAAAGCCTTCAAAGTTACTGCACGCAGAGTTTCCTGCCAAAGCTTCGGGACCAAAGGTATTGATTGAAGATTGCACCATAACGTTTGCTATTGAAAACAGCATACTTTGCAGCCCTGTTGGTAATCCAATTTTTACAATACCTAAAAACGATTCTTTTTCAATTCGCATAGCTTTTAAATCAAGCCTGCACAGATCTGTTCTTTTAATTAACGCATTTAATACCAAGATTGCCGAAACACTTTGCGAAATTACAGTAGCAATAGCAACACCATCCACGTTCATATCTAAAAATTTAACGAATACAAAGTTAAGTATAACGTTAATTATGCCTGCGATAGTTAAATAATAAAGGGGTCCCTTGGTTTCACCTGCCGCCCTTAATATTGAAGCGCCAAAGTTATAAACAAGGTTTGGAATTGCACCGCAGAAATATATTTTCATATATAAAGTAGAATAATCCAAAACATCCTTTGGCGTACCCATCAGCGTAAGAATCGGGGTTGATATCAATAAGCCTGTTACTGTTAAAATCGCGCCTCCTATTAACGCTAAAGGAATTGCCGTATGTACTGCATTAAAAACACCTTTATTATCCTTGGCGCCTAACTTTGTAGCAGTTACAACCGTTATACCGCTACTTAAACCGATAAACAAATTAACGCAAAGATGCACAACCGCACTTGTTGCACCAACTGCGGCAACATAAACTTCTGATGCGCTACCAACAACGATTAAGTCGGCAGCATTAAATAAGAGTTGCAGAATACTTGTTAATATAATAGGAATGGTGTATAACAAAACCTTTTTTAATAAAGGACCCTGTGTAACGTCAAACTCCTGCTTTGCCAAGCTTATCCCCCCCTAATATTCACTTTAAATATTGTAGCACCAACTTTTTCTTTTGGCAATAATAAAAGGCTCAAAAATATTACTTTTTGAGCCTTTATTTATTATGCTTCTAAAATTTCTTCTTTTGCTTGTTTCTTTTTGTTGCGGAACATTCTTATTAAGAAGAAGCTTGTCATAAATACTGCCGCAAGCACAAACATAACGATAAACGTAATTAAAATGTTTTGTGTAAGCACGCCGATTATATCCTGAATTGTTTTTGCAGGTACAGGTAAATCGCTTGGAAGCATTGCAGGCACCATAGAAATACCTGAATAAATGCTTGCAAGGAAAACAGCAGTAACAGTACAGATAACAGAGTACCAAATGAAGAAAGAACATTCCCTTAAACGAAGCAACAAGATAATTAACGCAAGCACTGCGCAAACGCCAATGCAGATTTTTGTAACAAGACCGCTATTGAAAATCTTAATAATTTCAATAAACTCAGCAGGGATATCCTGAGTAATTTCCTGTGGTGCAGGTAAAACCTCATTAAACATAGGCGTGATACCTTCGTTTATAAAGTTATCAATTTCTGCTTCAATTTCTTCCTGTGGAACGTCTTCAGGCGCAACCGCAGCAAGAATTTCTTTTACTTCTTCCTTATTCTCATTAAGAATATTTTTAATTGCTTCTGCATTAAAATTGCTTTCGCCTGTTAAAAGGTAGTTGCTTATATCTTCGGCATAAGAAGAAATAACTTCTTCAACAACCTTACTTTCAATGACCTGTTCAATAACCTCAGGTTCAATATTTGCTTCCGCAAGCGCCTCTGAAATATCAGGGGTTTCGTTAATAATCTGCTGAACGTCAACAGTTTTTACTACTTTTACAAGTGTTTCAGGCTTTATCATATCCGAAACTGTACCAACAATTACGGTTATAATTAACGTTGGTACAAGGATTATACAAAGTAATATTGAAAAAATCTTAAAAATAATATCAAGTGCGCCATTTTTCTTCATAATTTTTACCTCGCTTTTGAAAAAAAGAGTTAAGTTTTTAGCCTTAACTCTTTTATTATATATGTTGTTAATGTGCAAGCTATGTTTGATTATGCTTTTGCAGAATGAAAGAAGCATTACGTTCGCGGAACGAAAGAAGCAAGTAATTCAAGGCGTGGTGTTCTGAACACGATGGCGCTTACATCCTTGGTAAGTAACTGAGTGTTCACGGTTACCACAACACAGAATTACGAAGCTTATATCGTTACGCCCAATTATGCACGCTTTGAAAGAACTTCCTTTTCATACTCTTTGATTTCTTCAAACCAAGAAGCATCAGCCTTAACACCGCACTGAGCGCAGTATTCTTCCCAAATATCGCCAAAGGGAAGAGTTTTGGCTTCTTCCATCATTACCATAAGTTCGGTAAGATTGCCGTTATCCTGAAGGTTTTTAAGAAGCTCATTAGGTGTAACTAATGCGTTAAGAAGAGACTTCTGCCATGAACGGATACCAACTGCCCAAGCAGAGATACGGTTAATGGAAGCATCAAAATAGTCAAGAGCCATATATACTCTGTCAAGTGCATCGTTGCGAACGATTTCCTTTGCGATTTCCTTTGTTTCGTCATCAAAAAGAAGAACGTGGTCGGAATCCCAGCGAACGCCACGGGTAATGTGAAGTGCAATTTCAGGGAAGAAGCAAAGAAGTGCTGAAATCTTATCTGAAACAACTTCTGTTGGATGATAGTGGCCGTTATCCATTAAAGGAAGGCATCCATCGTGGGTTGCTGCAAATGTAAGGGTAAATTCAGCAGAACCTGCGGTATAGGATTCAACACCGATACCGAAAACCTTTGATTCAACACAGGGTTTAACAAGGTTCTTATCAAAAGGCTCAGCCAAAATCTTTTCAATAGAATCTTTATATCTTTCTCTTGGGCCAAGGCGATCAGCAGGAATATCCTTATAACCGTCACCTGTC
Organism: Clostridia bacterium; assembly: GCA_045652205.1. Lineage (GTDB taxonomy): Bacteria > Bacillota > Clostridia > Christensenellales > QALW01 > UMGS1322. The sequence goes on along the minus strand of JAZRTX010000040.1, from coordinate 29,018 downwards.
CAGATATTCATAACACAGGGAACGCCTGTTTCTTCAGCAAAGTACTGTGAAATACGGATACAAGCCTTGCCGTGCTCAATCCAGAAATCTCTTGTTGCTTTATCAGGGCTTGAAAGTGTAAGACCATCCTTAACCTTTTCATGTGAGAAGAATGTGGGGTTAAAGTCAATACCCATATTTCTTTCTTTTGCAAATTCTACCCATTTCTTAAAGTGTTTGGGTTCAAGCTTATCGCGGTCAGCAAACTGGCCATCTTCAAAGATAGCATAGCAAGCGTGAACGTTAATCTTCTTTGCGCCTGGGCAAAGTGACATAGCCTTATCCATATCTGCCATAAGTTCTTCAGGATTTCTTGCCTTGCCGGGATAGTTACCGGTTGTCTGGATACCGCCTGTAAGAGGGCCATCGTGGTCAAAACCTGTAACGTCATCACCCTGCCAGCAGTGAATTGCAACGGGAATGTTTTTAAGTTTTGCGATTGCTGCATCGGTATCTACGCCATATTTTGCATAAATAGCCTTTGCGGATTCATAACGTGTGCTCATAATATTTCTCCTTTAAAATTATATATATAAATTATATTATATCAGAACTTGTTTGTAAAGGATATTTTTATCCTGCCTGAGTTTGTTGTGCTGTTCTTTGTGCATGGGTTTCGGGTGAAATGTATATCTTTGCTTTAATAGGCTCATACTTAGAAACCGTTAAAAGTGATTTAACAGGCTCTTTGCCAGGTTCTGTCCACACCTGATAAATGTTTACGGTGTAGCCTGTACGGGCATCAGAAACCTTTTTTTCCTGATTTAATTGAAGATTATATTTATTCTTCGTATCAACAATATATTCAGGAGTGCCTGGCTGAATTTCTTCAATAGTTTCCGTTTCAATGGTTACCTTTGCATTGTTTGGCAATGGTGTACCGTAATATTCAACGGTAACGTAAAGTTTACTGCCTTTACGAACTATATCCGTATTCATAAAGTAAGGCGTTTTACTGTTATTATACATTTTTAAATCAGTATGTGGCCAAGAAACCGTTGCATCTAAACCCCTTGCAATATAAACAGAGGGCCATGTATGTGGACGCCTTTCAATAATTTCAATAGGTGCGTTTCTGCCAACTGAATTTGCGCCTGCTAAAAGAGCAGAATAGTAAATGGTAGTTGAAACCTGACAGATACCACCGCCGATAGTTTCATCATACTGCTGATCTTCGTTAATGAAAACGCCTAAACCAAAACCGTTTTCAACTGTTCTTGCGCCAACCCACTGATTAAAGGAAAATACTTCACCGGGCATCCAAACCCTGTTATCAAGTGCTTCAAGGGCGCGGGTAATATTCTGTATTCTTCCCGAAGAAGAATATGCGGAAAGTTCAGTTGTAAAAGTGGAACATTTCTGATATGGCTTTTCAATATCCGCACGTTTAATTTCAGGTTCAACGGTTTTGGGAGTAATTGAATAATTAAGCACTTCTTTTTCGCTTTTTACAAGCTGAGAAATATCGTAATAAGCGCCTGTAAGATCAAGGCTTCTGCCTGCTTTTTCATCAGTATAAGTGAAAACAGGCTGATTGTTTTCATATTTAAAAGTTACTGTTGCATTAACACGCTTGATGTCAATTTCTTCTTTTATCTGCATAAGCCCTTGATAAAGAGCGTCTGAATCTTCAATAATAATAGCGGAAATATCTATCTTTTCGCCGTTCTGAAGTTTTTGGCGTACGGCTTGTTGCTCGTCGTTTCCGCCTGTTCTTCCTGTTTCGTATGCCATTTTAGCAGCCTTTTCAACGTCAACAGTCAGTTTAAGAGTTTCACGGTCAAAAGACCATTCTTTATCTTCAAAGGTAAGTACAAGCTTTTGGGTTTTTATATCATAATCAACTCTGCCTGAAAGATATTCCTTAGCTTCCTGAACGGTCATACCGCCAACGTCTAAACCTGAAACAGTAACGCCATCAAAGATCTTATCTGAAAAATACACCTGATTATACTGATAATCGCTTTGATATGTTTTTGACCTTGTTTTATCACTGTAAAAGCTCACAAGATAACTTATAAGCAACGCAAGGCTTGTTAAAAGAACAATACCAAGGCAGATTATAACAGTTATAATGTGATAAAAACCTTTATCGTTGTCTATAAGCTTATCCCTTTCCATATTTCTTACTTCCTATCAATCAAATTGTATGTAGTATCCGCTTACGTATCCCGTTTTACCGCTTTGGGTTTTAACAAGATACCAACCATCACTTTCTTCAAGCACAGTAACCTTTGCGCCGTTATCAAGCACTTCTAAAATCTTATATTCTGTTGCAGGGCCTTCCCTTAAATTTATCTTATCGTTTCTGATAGCACTTGAAATGGTTGCAGGCCTTTCACCTGTTATGTTTGATGCATCAGGCGTTGGCGTTGGTGGCGGGGTGGGTGTTCTTAATGCTGCAATCTCATCTTCATTTAAGCTTGGTGTTTCAGGTGCTTCGTAATCGTAATCGCCCCTGCGCACTACCCTATCAATTACCCAGGTACCGTTTTCGTATTTAAGGCGCACACGGTAAATGGAATGTTGCCACTGTGGAATATTGTAAACGCCCATTGCCATAGCTTCGGCTTTGGTCATCTGTGTAGTATCAAATTCACCGTTTATAGCATATACGGCTTCTTTAACAGTAACCGTCTTCTGCTTTTGCCAGGGCCAAACAAACAAATTGCTGTATTCAAATTTATGGCCGTAATTTGAAATAATATACAGGCTGTACTTTGAACGTAATTGTGAATATTCCTGACTATTCAGATAATCATAGGAAAAGAAGCCTGATTTTTCTTCAACCTCAGTACCTAAAATAATAATATCAAGCCTTGCTTTTAACGCATCGTTTAAAACGAAATATATATTAGAGGTTTTCATACTTGAAAAAAATGCACTTAAAATAAGCAAAATTACAAAAAGCAACACTAAAAGCCTTGTATAAATATACTTAACCGCAAGTTTTACTTTATCCATAAGCCTATTCCCCCTTCTATATATTCACAACAATTATATCACATTTTTTTATTGTTGTATATAGTTATATTATATTGTTTAAAATTTATTTATTTTTTAATATAATTTGGGGATAATTTTATATTGAGGTGTTTTATTTGGCTAATATTATTTTAAGAACGGTTGTACTGTTTGTTTCATTATTATTTATGCTTCGTATTATGGGTAAAAGGCAGATCGGTCAGCTTCAGCCCTATGAATTCGCAGTTATGCTGATTTCATCAAACCTTGTTACCGTACCGATGTCCGATTTAGCAACGCCGTTGCTTTGGGGTATTATTCCCATTTACGTTTTGCTTGTTTTAGGTCTTATTTTTTCCGAGATTTCTTTAAAATCCACGTTTTTAAGAAAGGTTATATGCGGAACGCCCAAGGTTTTAATTGATAAAGGCGTTATTTTGGAAGATGCACTAAAACAAGTACGCTATACGCTAAACGATTTGATGGAGCAGCTGCGTTCAAATGATATTTTTGACGTTTCACAAGTGCATTGCGCCATTTTGGAAACTAACGGTGAAATAAGCGTAATATTAAAAAGTGACGTTCGCACCGTTCAGCCACAGGATTTAGATTTCAGCCCTAAGCAAGAAGAAATGAATATTGCCGTAATTTTAGATGGCAAGGCGCAAAAGAAAAACCTTAACTATATAAATAAGGATATGTTCTGGCTGAAATCCAAAACAGGACAAAGTGATTTTAATGATATTTTATTAGCCCTTTACGATGGAAGCCGCCTGTACGTTCATTACAGAAACAAAAAAATCAAGGAGATACCTTTATGAGAAATCTTATAGTTATCCTGCTGTTTTTGGTGATGTTTATTGCCGGTTCTGCTTTGTGGGAAAATTATCTTAATAATGAATTTATTGAAATTATTGACGATATTGAAAACATACAAACTATTGAGCAGATTGACGCTGTAACTGAAAAATGGGAAAAAGTTTCCGATAAAGCAGGCGTTTTAATAAACCATAACGATCTTGAAGAAGTAAGCCAGTATCTATGGGCAATGAAAGCCGAAAAAGACGCTGATTACGACGAATTTTTAGAATCCAGGGAAGTGGTTGCTAATATGATTGAACATATTAAAACAATGAATTCCTTGCATATTTTAAATATTTTTTAAGGCAGATATAAAATATCTGCTTTTTTTAGTATTGACATTGAAAAAGTGCGGTGATATACTTTAAGTGTACTAACCGTAATAGTACACTTAATTCAGGAAGGAAAGAAACAGATGTTTTCAATAAACTTACGATCAAGAACTGCCATTTATGAACAGATAATTGATCAGATTGAAGATGGCATTCTTAAGGGTATTTTAAAGCCAAACGAACAGTTGCCAAGTGTTCGCGGATTATCAATGGAATTAACCCTTAACCCCAACACCATTTCAAAAGCATACGGTGATCTTGAAAAAAGAGGGTTAATATATTCAATTGTAGGCAAAGGCAGTTTTATCGCCCCTGAAGCTTTTGAAATTATCAGAAAAAAATACAATGCAGATTTTAAGAATTTTAAAGAATTGCTGATTAAATACCGGGCATCAGGCGTAGGAAAAGATAGTTTGATAGAAATAATCAACAGTATTTATTCTTTGGAGGAAAATTAAAATGATTGAAATTAAAAATATAACTAAAATTTTTGAAGAAAACGTAGCGTTAAAGCAGGTTTCTGCCACAATAAACGAAGGTTGTATCTACGGTTTAATCGGTGCAAACGGCGCAGGTAAATCTACACTTTTAAGATTGATTGCAGGCGTTTACAAAGCGAACGAGGGTGAAATTTTAATTGACGGCGAATCAGTTTACGAAAACCCCAAAGCAAAGGAAAAGATAAATTACGTTTCTGACGAGCTTTACTTCTTGCCCGGCGCAAACCTTTTAAGAATGGCAAAAATGTATGATTCATTATTTAAAAACTTTAATTTTGACCGTTTTAACGAATTGGTAAAATCCTTTGATCTTAAATTGACAACACCTGTAAGCACTTTTTCAAAGGGCATGAAAAGGCAGGCTGCAATCGTGCTTAATATGAGTTGTATGCCAAAGTACATATTTTTTGACGAAACCTTTGACGGCCTTGACCCCGTTATCCGCAACAAAGTAAAAAACCTTTTTATTCAGGACGTGTTAGAGAGAAAAACCACTATTATTCTTACTTCACATTCATTAAGAGAGCTTGAAGACACTTGTGATCAGCTTTCGCTTTTACATAAGGGCGGTATTGTTTTTGAAAGCGATATTCAAGACCTTAAAAGTGATATGTTTAAAGTACAGATCGGTTTTAATTACGATTTTACAAAGGAATTGTTTGACGGTTTTGAAATGCTTGAATACGTTCAGCATGGACATATTGCATCCTTTATTTTAAAGGGTGATAAAGATCCTTTACTTGAAAAACTTAACACCCTTAAACCTATCATGCTTGAAGCACTTCCCCTTACCTTAGAAGAAGTGTTTGTTCATAAAACTGCTGACCTTGGCTATATGGCGGACGAGGTGAAAAATGAAAAATAAAAATATGTTTCCTTGGGTATTCTGGCAAAGTTTTAATTCACTAAAAAAACCTGCCATCATTACCCTTGCCGTTTACGTGTTCCTTTTTTCAATGTTAGTTCTGTTGGGTGGATTAGAGACGGCTACGTCGGTATTTTTGCTTTATTGCTATGTTTTACCCGTAACTTCCGTTATTTTTGCCTTTAAATCGTACGGCTTTGTTTTTAAACGTAGCGCAAGTGATTTTTATCATTCATTACCAATAACCCGCAAGCAAACGTTTTTTGCAAACTCTTTGGCGTGGTTTAGTTGGTTAACACTTTTATTTATTGCTCCGCTTACAAATTCGCTTATCCACGATTTAGTATTTGACGTATATAGCAGTTATCCTTTTAGCGACGCATTAAACACGTTTTTAACCTGCTTTTATTTTTATAGCATATCAGTTTTTGCAATCAATATAACGGGTACGCTTTTTACGGCAATAATCAATATATGTATTATCTTTATTTTGCCTGCATTAACGCAATTAATCTACGTATATAATTTAACTCTTACAGTTGATTCTTTGGTATATGATTCCTACAATGTTATACTTGATAACGTGGATTTCTTTTATCTTTCAGATTCACCCTTTTACGTTGTTTCAAGTTTTATACTGTTTTTATTAGGATTTTTTGCCGTTAAAAACAGAAAAAGTGAATCCGCAAAAAAGGTTGCGCCCAACAAATTTTTACAAGCAGTTTACGCTATTTTATTAGGCTTCTTCTTTTCAATAGTTGCTTTTTACGTTGTTTTTGAAGATTCAGCTTGGGCAATAACAGTTTACGGCATCAGTCTTGTTTGTTGTTTCTTTTATGAATTTATTGCTACAAAAGGCATCGCAGGCTTAAAGCGCGGTTTAATCACCACTTCCGCACTTATTCTGCTTAACGTTTTACTTGTAGGCTCGTTTTTTGCAACGGCTTCGTTTTGCAAAAATCACAAGTTTACCGTTACGGGCTTTCAAATGATAGATTTTGCAAAGCAAAGCGGTTACCAAACGCCTAACGGCAGATACATTACATGTTGGGGTAGCCTTGAAAACTACTCAACAAAATCTTATGCTAATATTTTATTAGAAGATTATTACGTTAACGATCCTGATCTTTGCATAAAAATGGCGGAACATATTTATAATACTTCATCGGGCAACCCTGCCAAAAAACAGCCGACCAATGGGGTGCTTGTTACCTTTAAAGATAGGTATGGCATTATCCATTACAGAAACGTATCTCTTCCTACAAGCGCATATAACCAAATCGCAGATTACATACGTTCTAACCCATATTGGATTTCTTGCTTAATTACTTTACCCGAAGCCAAAAACGTGCATACACTTTCGGCTAAGATTGAAAACGGTTTAAATCTTTCAACCACTTTTGACGAATCCGTTTACAAGACGTTTACCGAAGAATTTTCGGCGTTAGACGAAACGCAAAAACTTTCAATTTTAGCTAACGTACCTAACAATTTTTGCTATCCTACCGTAGTATCGTTAAAAGAGAAAAACGTTGGCAGAATAATTTTTTCCATTGACGGTGTTTATAATTCCAAATCCTTTTCATCTAAGTACTTCATTGACCCTGAACTTACACCAAAAACGTACAAGGTTGTATTTAGTGCATTAGAAGAAAAAAACAAAAATAACTTTGAAGAATTTAAAAGGATTTTTGTAGATGAAACGTTAAATGCACAAAAGGAAAGCGCCACAATGGAACTTTTATACAAAAAATCGTTTTTAACCAACGTTTCAACAAATTCGCCACAATATTCCATTGATGCAACGGTTTACGTAAGAAAATACACCGAAACAATTTATTCTAACGTGCTTGGGATTGAGCAAAGGCACAAAACGTTTTTTACCGATTTTGCAAACAGGCTTCAGCCTTCAATCAATGGATTAACCTGCAAGGTTTACGTTTACGCCCAAGGCTCCTATGATTTTACGGCTTACCTTTCACCTGAAGATTACACGTGGCTTTTAGCGCAATTGAAAGGAGATGACGCAAATTGAGTATTTTTAACAAAGGGTTATTTAAAGAAACCATGCGCCGTTTAATATTACCAAATGCATTGCTTACTCTGTTAATTTGCTTTATGGGTGTTGGTAATATTTTAGAACGTTCTTCATTAACACGGCGCTACACCATTGAATACGTTGATGAATATTTACTGTTATTTTCTTGTTTGATTGCAATAGTTTTACCGTTATGTGCCTTTAATTTTATTTTTAAAAGAAAGGCTTGCGATTTTCACGGGGCTTTGCCCTATTCACCGTTAGAAAGATACGTTACCATAACTGTTGCAGTTTTTTGCCAGATTTTATTTCACCTAATAACTGTCGGTATAATATTATCCGTTGTAGCCCTGATATGCGAATATTGGCAAGTAATGCTTTTAGGCGAAATGTTAAATATCTTTTTAAACGTGTTCGGCATCTGCTTTATGCTTGCAGGGTTTACCATATTTAACGTGTTTTTCTTGCAAAAATCAGGTAGAGCTACCTTTGCTTCGTTAATGTTTTTGTTAATTTCGTTTTTGAAATTGTTTATATTTAATAGCAAGTATGAAGCGTTTTCACTTTTAAAATATTTGCATATCTACGTTATTATGGGCGTGGTATTCTTATTGCTTGGATTTTTAACCTTTAAGCGCCAAGGCTTTGAGCCTAAATTTACTATATTTAGGCAAATGTATCTTGAAACCTTACCTATATATTTAATTTTAGATTTGCTTGTTTCAGAAACTGACGTGCTTAATTTGTTTTACGGACTTACATTTTTCATTTTTTCGTTCTTCACGTTCTTAATAAACGTAATTTCATTAAAAACGCTGAAAAAATGCTATCTTTGCTTTGCAAGCGTAACGCTTTCGTTTGTTCTGTTTTTAACCGCAAGTGTGATACCCTACCAAGTATATTCTTATATTTCCACAAGCGAAACGTTAACCAAACCCGTTGCGGTTACGCTTGCTTCTAACATAAAAGACCAATATACGCCGCCAAGCGCAAAAACAAACCTTTATTATGATTTTTACACTTACCAAGCGCAAAATGCCGAAAAAATATTTATCAGTGATCCCCAAGTGCTTGATATACTTGATGAAAACGGTAAATATCCTGCAAACACTTCCACAAATCATATATCCTTAACTTTTAAAGACAGGCTTGGCAGAATAAGTACAAAAACGATTACTTTATCCACAAGCAACCGCAACAAATTAGTTAAGATAATATCCCAGAATCAAAAGTATAAAGAAGCGTTCCTTACCGTACCCAAATACACTATGCGTACTGACGTTTACGTTTTTTCAAACAGTTACAAATTTACAGTTGAAGACCGCAAAACGTTATATGAAACCTTTTACAAGGAATTTAACACACTTACGCAGGAAGAAAAGGAATACGTTACTTTTTATGATTATGCATTTACATCAAAAACACCTGCAAAAATGAGTAACGATTACGTTACCATAAACGCTTACGTGCTTTACGGCAAAAACGCATATTCATCACTTTATCGTTTTAATGAGGAAGTAATGCCTAATACCTTTAAGTTGTATAAAGAACTAATTAAATAAAAAAAGCACCCTATCGGGTGCTTTTTTATTCGCTTTTATACTTTGCACTACTTAATCCAAGAAGCACGCCTAAAAAGGTGTCAATAGCTGAAATTGTACCAAGCACCTGTTCGCCGTAAGGTAAATTCCATATACCTGCAAGTGCAAAATAAAGTGTTGCAAGGGCAGGAAGAAAATACAGGGCTATCCATTTTAAAATATCATAAGTTTTGTTTGACATTTTCATTTTTTTATTTCTCCTTAATTAAAATTCCTTGCTTTAACAAGGTTAATAATTTTATGTTCTGATTGGCTAAACCAACGTAAAGCGTAATACCGTTAGCCTTTGCAATTTGCTTGCGATGATTAAAGGAAGAATCAATTTTAAGGCTTTTTAATGCATCAACAATACTGTTGGTTTTGCCTGTATATTTGGGATAATATTCTTTTTCTTCCGTCTTTTGTTCATCAGCATATTGGGGGCAGATATAACCGCGGATAGTTTTGCCGTTTACCTTAATATTGCGATAACCAACTGCACTATTGAGATTGCCTTCAATAACCTTTATAGTATTATTCGTTACACTTTCAACGATTCCAACGTGGTTTGGCCAAGATTTATTATCCCCAACGCCTGAATCTTTCCAATGGTATAAAATGATATCGGCTATATTGGGTGTATATGCATCATTTTCAACCCATATACCCATTTTTTGCGCTTTTTCAATCATTTTACCGCAAGAACATTCTGTTGGAATAATATTTGTTAATCCGCACTTAATCGCAACTGCCGAAACAAATGCCGCGCACCATTCATCTGTATATTTTACTTTATAACCCCTTGCAAGCGGTTTATGTGAATTATAAATATCAATAATTTCTTTAAAACTTCCGTCTTTTTCGTTTTTATTAAGCCATAATTTTGCCTGTTTTATAATTTTTGTTCGCATATTTTTCTCCTTTACGAAATGATTTCCCAATGGGTGACAACGTTATAAATTTCATCAATGAAAGAATTGCCTTTTAACGCCTTATATGCTTTAAACATAAGCATAAAATTTTCGTACTCATATTGGCGGATTTTCTTTTTATTCTTATGCTTGTAGTAAATGTGAAGCATATCGGATCTTAACTGACATTTTTGCCCTTCAACAAGCCTTTTTATCCAAATAAAGAACGCACTTAAAACGCCTGTTATCACCGTTAATCCACTTATTATTTCAACTACTATAAGAAAATAACTCATTGAAGATTCCATCCTTTATTTGTAGCAATTGCCTTTTCTTCATCGGTTAATTTATTAAGGTTTACGTTGCCTAAGATTAAAGTGTAGTTTTCACCCGTTTGGGAAATATCTTTTAACGTGCCAATGATATTATTTAAACTATCGCGGCTTAATAACGGTGAATATGAAAAGTTCAACCCACCCTTTCCGATAACACCTTCAAAGCGTATTTCTTCAAGGTTTGGCATTTGAAAAGACGTATCTGTAAACGTTGCTTCGGGATGCACTATAATTTTATCAATTATTTCCGCCGTGCATTTTACAAACGCCGATTGATACGTTGTAATGTTAGAACCATCAATAACACCAATGCGTTTAACGTTGGCATCATAAAACGTATAATAAAACAAATTGCTTTTTGAAAAATCAAGTGTTACACCAAGGTTTTCTAAATGTTCTACCAGATCGCAATTTAAGTTACTTCCCCTGAACATGTGTCCGATTGAAGTTGGCACAATATCGTATTTAGGTTTAAAAGTATCTTCCGTCCATCCTTTGCCGAAAAATACGCCGTCATAGTTTGTACGCTTACCGTTATTTTGGTATTTATCCCAGAAATCACTGTGTTCTGCTTGCTTACCTTTTTCAAAAACCTCGTTGATTTTTTCTGTTAATTCACCTGATTTAATTAAATCTGATGAACCTGTTTTTTCGCGGATTGTATTACAAACGTTTTCGTAATCCGTTAGCGGCATTATTGCGTTTTTGCTCATTTTGCCACCTCCGAAACGTCAATAAATTCCTGTTTTACAAGTTCAGCAATTTCGTTTATATCGCTGTTAAGCTTATTTTCCATCTGTTGTTTAATGGAAGAACATTCCTTAACGTTTTTTAAAATGTGTTCTTCAAAAGCAGAAAGATTACTGATTAAAGGCTTGTCCTTTACGTTATTCTGCGTTAAAAACAGCGTTACAGGAACAGTTAAAATCTGCTGATATTCTCCGTTATTTAAGAGCCTTGTAACAACAAGCGTACTTGTAAATTCACCGCCAAATCGGGTGATTGCCTTAGGAATTTCACGTTTTATAGCGTTATCAACCATTTCAAGATTTTCTGATGGATTATATCCCGCAAAACCGGATTCAAAATCAATTCTGAAAAACAGGGTTTCGCAATCTTCATTTAAAGTTAAAAAATATTCGTTATCAAGAACAAAATTCACTTCCGTGGCGTTATCCTCATTCTGAATTCCGCCCCAAGCGTAATCTAACGGTTCAACACCGTTTTTTGAAACGTTAAAAATCACTTTTCTTAAAGCCATAAAAATCTCCTCCTTTACTTATTTAATCCGTAGTAATCAAGCAAATATTCAAATTCCGCCTGATTGATTCGTAACGAAAAACGCCAGTTTGTAATTACACCTTTAACGTATTCGTTATAACTGCCTTTAAAGTTACCTAATTTGCGTTCGTTATTGAACTGTTGCTTTGTTATAAGGGTATCCTTACACATTTTTTGAAGCTGAGTTTTTCTTTGGTCAGTTAAAGCATAATCAACAGGCTCCTGCTTTTGCGGTTCAACCTTTTTACCTAAGTTCTTGTAGTCTATCTGCATTTTATCAAGCAATAATTTTTCATTGGAATTAAGCCCGTATTTAAGAAAATACTCTTCTAAAATAAATGTGCGTTCCTTAGAACTTACATCATCATCAAAAAGTGAATTAACCACCTTCGTCCAAGCCTTTTCTTGCTTGTTTTCACCTTTTTCATAAGTTTCGTAAAGATCCGTTGCCTTTGATTCGGCACTTTTTTGAAAACTTTGATTTATTGAAGTTTTTTCTTGTTCGGCATTTATTGCAGCATCAGTTAATTTGCTTTGCATCTCCTTTGCCAAAGAATCAATCTGTTGTTGTTTTGATAAACTATACTTTCCCACACGGTTGGCGTGGCTTAACTGAACCGCAGTTTGCTGTGTTCTGTTTAACCCTGAATCCGTCAAGCCCATATTTGCAAGGGTTTCTTCAACCTGTTTTTTATCTATAAGCTTTTGAACGTAGGATTTATCAATATAATCATCGTAAATTCCTTTTACGTTTTCAATTTCAGCGGAATATTTATCTGTAATTTCCTTTGTAAGAATATCGTATTTTGCATCAACGTTTGCGTGTTGCTTATCTTTTTCTTCCTTTTGTGCATTTAATATTTCCTGAAGAAAATCAGTATAAGTTTTTGCCATTTATTTTCCTCCTTTTATTTTGCATTATTTAAAAGTTTGAAGTTAACGGTAATTTCTTTTAATTCAAAATAATCATAGCTTGTTAATTCCATGCCAAAGTACCTTGAAAGTTTAAGGGCGGGAATGATCTGCCTGTTTACCCTTAACGCACCATCAAAAATTTTGCTGTTTAAGTTTAACGGATGAATAACCGAAACTCCTTGTTCGTTAAAGCACTTTACCATTACGTTGGCGTTTTGCTTGCTTTGCATATTAAGGTTTACTTTTATAATGCGTTTTAAAAAATCAAAACTGTTTAATGAAAACAGTGCCGTTTTAATTTTTGAAGTTATCCTGAAATACTCTTGAAGAAAATCTACCGTTTGATTAAAATCAAAATATCCCCTTATTATTTTTGCGTTATCATTATCGGTTTCTTTGATAAACACCATAAGCATAAAATCATCATCGCCGTAAACCGCACACGCCTTATAAGGCAACTGCCACAAATACCACGACGGAAGAGAATCATTGCTTCGTTTTAAACTATATGAAGATATGCCCATATATTCATAACTATTGTAATCCATAGCATATACGTTGTTATTTACAAACAAAAGGTAGTATCCGTTCCAATCAGCAGAATATGCTGAAAGCATATCTTCTTTTTTTAATTTTTGGCTGACGGCAGTTGAAACCTCCACAACGTTGCGTTCAGAATATTGATTGCGGTCAGTTAAGTTATATACTTTGCCCTGGCTTGTTGCCCACAAAAGTTTATTAAAACAAAGCTGAATGGTTTTAGGGCAATCACATCCGATTTTTGAATGAATAAGCTTAAAGGTAAAGCCCGCAATCAAGTTCGTAAGGTCAATGGCAGACTGTTCAATAATTTCATCAGCAGAAACGCTGTTCAAACTGTAATCGCAAGAATAAATCTGATGTTCCTTAAAAACGATTAAGCTAGCCCCCTGCCTGCCAAAGCAAGTGGCTTTTTGCCCTTTATCCCCAACATAAGCGTAGTTATTTTCGCTAAAATACAAGGGATTTTCAAAATCACTCCACACAACCAGCGATTTTTCCTTTTCATCAATATTTCCGCAAAGGAAAAGTCTGCTTCCGCCATACACGCCTAACGAAGCATTACCATACCATATAGCCTCAGTCATTCCCATAACTTTTTTAACGTTTTCATCACTGTTTTCACAAGGTGCAGTAACGGTCATATTATTATGAACGTAATCATCAACACTGATTTTATCGGGTGTTACGTTTAAAGCGTCAGCATCTTGATTAAAAGCAAAATGTACTATATTTCCCTTTATATAGGCGTGAAGATAAAAGCCATCGTCCCCTACCTCTTGTTCTACGGTAGGTATATTATAAGGAACGTAAACGCTGTGGTTATGTGTTTTGCCTTGTTTATCAATATATTTAACGGTAATTTGCCCCAACGTGTTTTTTGTAGTGTAAGGCAAGGAATATTCCATAAAAGTAAAGCAATCAAGGATTTCACCGTTTTCACCTGTTGTAAAATACTTATATCCTGTTTCGGAATTATCATAAGTTGAAAATTCCATTTTGTAATAGTTTCCAAGAAGATTAAAGCCTTCAACCTGCGAAGCACCTTTACTTATTAACGTATTTGCCGAACCGCTATCCTTATAACAGCCGGTGCAGTTTGTTAAAATTAACGGCGCATACATATCTTTGGAAAGAATATATTGGGGCTCAGAATAAGTTTCAGCTCCTGTTTTTTTAAATAAGCAGATAAAATTTTCGTATCTTTCATCATTGCAATTATAATGCCTTACGTAAACGTATATATCGTTTCTATAAACGATAGGAAGCGCATTAAAATCATTTAATTCAGGCACGTTTATTTCAATTCTGCCTACGTTTATAGTACTATCCTTTGCGCAAAGCCTTAAATTGAAATAATAGCCAAAGAAATTTTCTGCTTTTCCGCTTATATATTTCTCGCATTCAAGAACGTAGTTTTTGCCGTCAATAACTACGCTGTTAAAACTTTCAGCCTGAATTTTTGTGCCAACGTTAGTTAAACTTACGTTTTCCGTTTGCATTATGCCCGGACGTGTTTTTAACGCACCATCTTTAAACCACATATTAGTGCAGTCAGCAAGTTGGTTCTCTTTTATATAGGCTATATCTTCATTTAAATCTACGCCCCCTGAAAGCGCAGGCACTTTAAACTGATATAAATTCGTTCTCTTTTTAACGGGTATCATTTTTATCCCCCCTTAAACTGTGGGAAGCACGTCATCTACAGTTTCTTCTTTTATAAAACCTTTTCTTTTTAAGTTATATATTTTTGAAAAAAACTGCTGATTATCGTTATCACCTTGAAACGATGCCATAAAAGAAGCAACGCCGTAAGGCATAATATCGCTAACGGCTTTTTCAGGAAGATTAACTGTTTCATTGGCATTTGAAATTTCAGTAAAGCCGTCTTTGTTGATTAAAAAATAAAGGTCTGCATACACGGTGTTTATTGCCGTTATAACGTTTTCATCAATATCCGTAACGCTTCCTGTTTTTTGCAAAATATCATAGCCAAGAAGCTTCATTGCTTTTTCAATAATTTTTGAAGCAGTCATTTTTTATCCCCCTACCTTTTTTAAAAATTCCTGTTGTTCTTCTTTTGTTAAAGAAGAAAACATATTATATTCTTCAGGATACTGTTCCTTTAAGCCTGTTAAAACGTCTTCTTCCTGTGGGGCAGAAATCTCATCAATAAGCCCTGTAACATCAGGAATAGTTCCTTTGGGTAAGCGTTTTAAGTACTGAACGGGCGTAATAATGCCTGCATTTAAAAGATTATCTAAGGAAGAAACTACCACAGATTCGCCCCAAATAGTTGAAGCGCCTACGTCAACCTTGGCGTTTATAATAAGATTTTTATATCTTTCTGCATTAAAAGGCATATACCTTACGCCGTTCTTATCCTGAATTTTAAGAGGGCGTTCACCGTACATATTCACCCAGAAATCTGCAAAGATACGGGCAATTTCTTCAATACAGGAATAAAAACGCATTTGGTAAACCTGCATAGGCTGAAGTGCTGCTTCCCTTATAGCAATTACTGCCGAAGCGTTATCAGGGCGAATATCACCTAATGCCGCATCGTTTGCCCCTGAATCATAAAGGGTATTAAGGGCAATATCGTTTATAACGTTTTGCATCTGATTTGCAAACTGCGGCGGATAAACGTAGGAAAGCGCGCGGTGAACGTCATAATCTTCCCCTGCGTTAATATTGATTATCTGACCGGGGTCATTAGTTACGTTTTGCGAAACTATATCCCTGTTTACAACGATTTTAGGCATTCCTGTAATCATTAAAGACCAGACTTCAGCAGAAAGCGCGCGGTTAATGGCAATCTGATTAGGAATAAGATAAGTGATTTCGCTATCACCGTAAGCGCTTGAAAATCTTGGTTGCCAGGTGAATTTTGCAAAGGGATAAAGCCTTAAAGATAAATCCCATTCCTTTTTAACAACTGCATTTTCAGTTACCCTGATGGCTTTAACGCGTGTTTCACCGTCTTCAAAAACCTTAAAGAACTTTGTTAAAACGGTAACGTTTTCGTTATCCTTTGGCTGATTTTCGCCCCTGTCCCCTGCATAAACAGAAGCTCCGTCATCACTTTTAATATCCTTATTGTTTACGCCGTTTTCCTTACATTCCTGTTTAACTTGCCAAAGGGGTTTTCTTTGTGAAACAATAATATAAGGCTGGCTTTGAATATCATCTAAATTTGGATCGCCTAAAATCACGTTTACCACGTTTTGCACCTGACAAGAAATATCACCCATTATTTTTGAGGTTTTATTTTCATCGGCAAAAAGCCCCGTTTCAACCTTTTCATCCCAATAGGTATAAAAGAAAGCCGTACCTGAAATATAGGCTTCACGAACAAGATCCACAAGTTTTTCGTTAAATTTTATTCTTTCAGCAGTACTTGCTTCATATAAGGAAAGAGCGCGCATAACTGCGGTAATTTCTTCATCTGTTACCTTGCCTTCAGGAATATTTTCCAAAATATCCATTTGTCCGCTTTCACTTGGTGTACCTTCAGAAGAATAATTTACCGCTATGGGATTTGCGCAAAGGGTTGAAATTTTATATTCACCTATTCTTTTAATAATGTTACGGCGGACAAGGGGGCGGGTGTTCCCTGCGTTCACTCCGTGCCACTGATCCCCAACAAAAAAGCGCTCGTTCATTTTACTTTGCTCATAAATCCCGCGGTCGCCAATAGAATTTTTGTATTCGTTGGCGCTTTGATATTCTAAAAATATCTCCTGTGGTTTAAGCTTAATATTTTCCATTGTTACCTCCTTTAAAAATTAAGGGGCATATTTATGCCCCTTGTAAAAGTGTTTTTTAGGAAACCGCAACACCGATATGGTCAAGGCGGCTCTTTTTAACAAAAACATCGTAATAAAGCCTGTACTGGAAAAGGTATGCATCTGCATCCTGATTCTTTTCAGGGGCAAAAATACGAAGATTTTCAGTTTTCTTAACTAAAGATGCACCGCTTTTTGCCATCATAAGCATATTAACGGTCTGGGCATCTTCGCTAACTGCAAAACCGCCTGTTAATGCGCTTTGGCCTGCATCAAAGGTGTAAGCAGTTTTCATTCTTTCGCTTGAAACAGGGATAATTACAACGTCGTTAATCTTTTTAACTTTAAGGTCAATTTCACCCTGCTTAAAGTCTGAAACTACAATCTGCCTTTGAAGTTCAGGTGAATTCATTAAAGCAGCGTAAGCGGTTGGATCCATAAAGCAAACAAGCTCTTCATCAAAGCCTGCCTTTGCCTGAATTGCGTTTGCAAGGGAAGTAAACTGCTGATAAACCTTATTTGCATCATAAGTAATCTTGTTGTTTCTTTCTAACGCTACGCCAGAAAGTTTTGAAATGCAGTAAGCATCCATTTCAGGAATAACCTGTGTGCGAACGTATTCCTTTAAGGTTTGACCTGCAAGGTTTGCAACACCCGTTTCATCCATATCCATTCTGTCAAGCTGTAACTCTCTGCCTCTGTCCTTTGAAAGCATAAAAGATGAGTTTGTGATGGTAATTTTACCTGTGGGGAAGCCGTTGTCCCTGTCATAATCACCAAGACCAACGAAATCAAGTTCAGGTAAAAGAACTGTTTTTGCGCCAACGAACTGTGCGCACATTACGTTATCGGCTAAAAAGCCTGTTGCTGATTTCTGCACAACAAGTTTATCAAGCTCGCTTGCATACTTCTGTGCATATTCAATAGAATTAAGTGCCATAATATTTTTTCTCCTTTTTTAGTTTTTCAGACCCTTTATAAACGCCGTTAAAAGCGTATCAATATGTTCTCCGCCTTGCAAAAGATTGCCTGCTGTTGCTTCTTTATTCTTTTTGCGGGTCTGATTATTTTGGTCAATCTTTACTTGCTGACGGTTCTTGTAGCGCAGATAAGCATTTAAAAGGTTTTCGTTTTTTGCGTTTTTCAAAACAGAAGGCGGAATTTTATCAAAGCTGTCAATTTCAGGGCACTCCCCTTTAAGTTCGGCAAATTCATCCGCTAATTTCTCACTAAACTCCTTTTTTTCCGCCTCCTCCTTTTCCTTTGACACAAACTGTGCTCTTTTTGAAACGTTATCCTGTTTATACTTTTCCATTAAAGCATCAATAGTTTTTTGGTCTTCACCGTATTGGCTTTTTAACTGATTTTTATAAACTGCTTCATCAAGGGCAACAAATTCCTTTACCGTATCAATAGGCGATTTTCCCCTTAAAGAAGCCAAATAAGCAAGCTCGTCTAAAAGTGGCTGAACACTTTCGTATTTAAGCCCTTTTTGTGCAAACTGAATTGCTTCATCGCGGGTCAGCACCTTATCTTCGTGGTTAAAGCGTACGGTAATATTGTTTTCTGCGCTGTCTGTTGCCTTTGGTGAAGGCTCAGACGTTTCTATATTCTGCGTTTCCTGTATGGTATCATTTAACGCGGTAATATCATTTTCCATAATTTTTTATCTCCTTATTTTTGTGATTCGCCGTTATAGGTCCAGAAGTTTTTAAGCTCACGCTTTTCTTTTTCAAGGGCGCGTTTTTCAAATTCCGTAAGAATAGTTTTTTCTGTTTGTTTTTTATGTTTTTTGCCAAATAAAAAACCTGAAACAAACGAACATAGCATTAAAACTATCCATAAAGTTAATAAAATTAAAATCTCCGTCAATTCCATTCTCCTTTCATATCTTCAGGGGTCAGCCTGAATTTCATATCGTAGTATTCTTGAGGGTTAGGTCTTTCTGTTTTTGTTTGGGGTTTAAAAAAGCGAACGTCATAAAAAGCATACCTAAAAGCATCCATTAAGTGATTGTTGCTGTCTTCCGGCTCGTTAATCCCCTTGCCATAAGCATCTTTTTTATAGCAGTAGGAAGAAAGCTCGTTAATGGTGTTTTTGCATTTTTCTAAAACGAAAATCTTATATTCCTGCAACGCCATAATACCGTTTATTACGCTATCCCTTCCCTTAACAGAAGCTTGCAGACGCCCAATCCCCATTCTTCTTAAATCTTCGTTAGATTTCGGCTCTGCCGCATCTGCCCTTATTCTTTCTTTTTGAAAGCCTTTATCTTTAATCATCTGGGCAATATGTGAATTTAACATTTTATAGCCGTAATGCTCGTCAAAAATATAGATTTCCTTTTTTATAGGGTTAGCAAAAAACGCAATAAAAGCAGTGGGATCGTTGGTGTAGCCATAGTCAAGCCCAAAGAACGCCTTAAAGTTTGGCGAAGCTTTTAATTCTTCAATATTAAAATCTTTTATTACCCAGTTTTCATAAATCAGCCCGTCAGTTATTCCCCAATTACCTAAACCGGCAACGTCATATTTTCTTGGGTTTTCATTTTTCATCCGTTCAAATATGGCTCTATCGGTTTCATCAAGAAACTCGTTTACCTTGTAGTTGGTGGTATAAGCATCAACGTTTTCGCTTTTTTTATCAAAGAACCGTTTTTTCAGCCAATGGTCCTGACTCCAAGGGTTAAAGGTAAGCGTGGTTTGTTTAAATAAATTTTTAGGAACGTTGCCACGTGGCACAGAAAGATCTAATTTATCAAAATCGGCTTCGGATTTAATTTCAAAGGCTTCTTCTATCCAAACCCAACAAAGATAGCCTTTTGAAACGGTGGTAGATGCAAGCTTTAAAACGTCATCAAAACCGCGGAAAAGTATTTTTTGCCCCGTTGGTTTAAAGGTCATTTCCATTGGCGCAACGTTGTTTTGCCAAAGATGACTTACCCCTAATCTTTCCTGCGCCCATTTTAACTGGGCAAAGGTAGAATCCTTATGGGTATTAAACACCGCGCGAACAACCAAGAGATTGCTTTCAGGATATTTCATTAAGCGGTATATGTAATTTAAAGCGGTGGTTGTTGATTTTTTACTGCCCTTGCCACCCTTCAGAGCGCGATAACGCTTTTTACTTTTCCAAAAGTGCCCGTAGCCTGCGCCAATAATATCGGGAAGATATATTTTAATCTTTGATTTCCTTTTCACCTGTAAACACCACTACCTGATTTGTATCAGCGTCTGTTTCCTGGCTGAGTTTAGCGCAAAGCTCAGATGCTTTAAGCCGATGCTGAATATTGATTTCTTCATCTTCCATTACGCTGTGCCAAAAATCCTTAACCGCCTGTATTTCCTTTTTTCCTTTTGCCACCTTTAATCACTTCCTTTTAGCCATTGTTAACGTCAAAAAAGTTTGTACTAAAACACCTTGGGCAAACTAAAATATGCTGTGAAATATAGGCATCGCTATCCTCATACAGAATAAGTTTAGGTTCTTGAAAAATATGATTACAATCATCACAACAAAGCATTTTCCTGTTTCCTTATAATCTGTTTAACCTTAATGGTGCGAACGTTTTGCCTTAAAATTTCAACCTTAATACCCTTTTTTTCAGCTTCCTTTACGATCTTATTATCCTGCCAGCTTTTTAAGGTGCGTTGCTTCATATTAAGTAAAAGTGCAAGAGTTTTTATGCTTATTCTATCCCCTGCAAAAACCACAGGCATTCTTTCTTTATCTTTAATAAACAATGGGCATTTTGTGATTTTATAAGATTCAGTGTATTCGCTTTCGCACCCATTGGGTATCAGCGTTTTAGTGGCTGTCCACCCTTTAACTTCTTCTCCCCTTTGGGACCAGGGGCATAAACCGATTGCCCTTTGGCAATCCCAACAAAGTTGATCTTCTTTTTTTAATGACATTTAGTTTCCTCCTAAATTGAATTAAATTGACCTTTTTTAGTGGAGAAGGCATTTTTTGTTCAGTTTATCAAACTTTTTGTCCGTTTTTGTTTGGTAACTTGAACTAATTATAGGTTGGGTTTTTGTATTTGTCAACAAATTTAGTACAGTTTTCTGAACTTTTTTATTTACTTTTTCCTACATTTTTTGACCTTTTTTGTCAAATTTCCTTATTTTTTGCGAATTTTTATAATTTTTTGTTGCATTTTCTGAACTTTTGTGTTAGCATATTAAACGAAGGAGATGATTTTTATGGCAGTTTTTGCCCAAAGACTTAAAGAGGCGATGACAGAGCGCAACATGAAGCAATCCCAACTTGCTAAAATTTGCGAAATTAACAAATCCTCTATCAGCACTTATTTAAAAGGAACTTATTTTCCAAAGTACGAAAGTATCGTAAAGCTTGCAAACGCTTTGGACGTTTCACCCCGTTGGCTTGCAGGGGAAGACGATAATATGATTGATATGAACATCACCACCGATCAGTTAAAGTTTGCCCTTTTTAATGCTAAGGAAGGCGTTACCGACCAGATGCTTGAAGAAGTTAAGGCTTACGCCGATTACATTTTGAAAAAAAATTCCTAAGTCCTTATTTTTGGACATAGGAACTGCTAACATATAAAGGAAAGGATGTGATGGGTTATGAACTTAAAGGAACTATATTCGCTTACTGAACAAAAAGGCATTAAAACCCACGCTGTTGCCTGCCCTTTATCAAAAGCGATTTCGCTTAACTTTAACGGCGCAAAATTTATTGGTATTGACCCGTCTGTTTTAAAAAGTGAGTATGATGAACGCCTTGTGCTTGCCCACGAAATCGGCCACGCGTTAACTGATGCCTATTACACAAAATCAGATAATCCCGTTTTTGTTGCACGAATGGAAAACCGCGCCAATAAAAAGACCGTTGAAATGCTTGTACCTAAAAACAAACTTGACGCTGTTTTAGATGAACATTCTACGGTTTTTGAATTATCGGAACATTTTTCGGTACCGGAAGAACTTATAAAAAAAGCTTTCTGGCTGTATTATAAAAAACAGTTGCCTTAAAACGCAAAAAAAGCGATAGCCTTTTGCTATCGCTTTTTTATATATTTTCACGTTTTTGTTTTCGCCATTTTTCAGGTGAGATATTAAATTCTTTTTTAAACACCTTATAAAAATACGGGTAATCGTTAAAACCACATGAATATGCAATTTCTTCTAACGAATCGCTTGTTGCTTCCATCTTTCTTAATGCATTCTTTATCCGAACCTTTTTTAAATATTCAACAGGCGTTAACCCGAATTCCTTTTTAAAAACGTTAATTATATGATTTTTACTGAAACTGAATTCAGTTTTAATATCTTCAAGATTTATCTGGTGATTATAATTTTTTTCAATGAACTCTTTAATTTTTACTGCGGAGTTTACTTTTATTTCAGGCATAGATAAATCAGAGAGTATCTGATAAAAAACCGAAGCCTGTTCAATATAAGTAGCACTATTATGTGCAAGTTCATCAAGTTTTTCTAATTTAGGCATAAACTTTTGAACGTCAAACTCTCCGTCAAAACTTAAAACGCCGTTAGTTATTTCATTTTCCTCACCTAAAAAATGAACGTAAAGGTACTTTGGCGTTTCACTTTTAACTGTTCCCACTTGATATGAATTTTGCTTTTGTATATGATACTGCCCCGGTTTTATTGCATATTCCTTACCATCTTCCTGAAATTTCAAAACACCTTCAAACACCAATAAAAGCACGTTATCCGCACAAACGCGTTTTGTATGATGTTCATTTTCTTTAAAATACCGAAATGAAGCCGAAATATATTTTATAGGGGCATTTAAATTGATACCTAACATATAATCACCGATTTGAATATAGCATTTTTGTGTGATATTGTCAATGTTTTTATTGATTTTTTCAATGTTTTATGGGTTTTTTAATATGATATAATAAATGTATAAAACTTAAAGGGGTATTGTTTATGGCTAAATGGAATTTTTATACTGCAAGGGATATTAAGCCTGAGGGTTGGGTTAAAAGGCAACTTTTACTTCAAGCAAACGGGTTAGCAGGCAACTTAGATAAAGTATGGCCTGATGTAAAGGACAGTATGTGGATTGGCGGTAAGATTGAAGGTTGGGAAAGAGCGCCCTATTGGTTAGACGGTTTTGTTTCCCTTGCCACATTACTTGAAGATGAAAATATGCTTAATCGCGCTAAAAAATATATTGATGCTATTATTCAGCAACAACAGCCTGACGGTTGGATATGCCCCTGTTCTGAGGAAAATCGCGCAACATACGATACCTGGGCAGTAATTTTAATTACAAAGGTTTTAGCGGTTTATTATGAATGTACTTTGGATGAGCGCATACCCGAAGTTATCTATAAAGCACTTAAAAACTATTACGAACTTTTAAAAGATAACAAAATCCAGATGTTTCGTTGGAACAAAGCACGTTGGTTTGAATGTTTTATTCCTATTAAGTTTACTTTAAACAGATTTAACGAGCCTTGGCTTTACGAATTGGCAAAAATCTTAAAATCAGGTGGCGAAGATTATCCCGCCCTTAAAGAAAAATGGGTGCGCCCCATTAACCGTTGGGATCTACAAACCCATATCGTTAATATTGCAATGATGCTTAAATACGAAGCGGTTTCCTGTGATATTTTAGGTGATGAATATAAGGATATTGCAACCGAGCTTTACGATTACCTTTATAAATATAACGGTACAGTTTGGGGCGGATTTACAGGGGACGAATGTCTTTCAGGTTTAAGTGCAATTCAAGGCACCGAGCTTTGTGCAATTGTTGAGCAAATGTATTCTTATGAACATCTGTTCAATCATACAGGTGATAACAAATGGGCAGAATTACTTGAACTGATGGCATTTAACGCCCTTCCTGCCACAATAAGCGACGATATGTGGACTCATCAATACAATCAGATGGCAAACCAGATCTCCTGTGAGCGTTTTCCTGAAGCAAAGGATACAGGAAAGCCAATTTTCAGAACAAACGGTTTTGAAGCACACGTATTTGGTTTAGAGCCACATTTTGGTTGTTGCACCGCAAACCACGGTCAAGGTTGGCCAAAGTTTACAATTTCCGCTTTTATGCATAAAGATGACACGGTTATAAACGTGTTACCTATTCCTTGTGTGCTTGATGAAGCAAAATGCAATAT
Organism: Clostridia bacterium; assembly: GCA_045652205.1. Taxonomy (GTDB): domain Bacteria; phylum Bacillota; class Clostridia; order Christensenellales; family QALW01; genus UMGS1322. The sequence goes on along the minus strand of JAZRTX010000040.1, from coordinate 4,934 downwards.
TAAAATTGAAACAGATTATCCCTTTGAAAACACCTTTAAATATATTGTTAAGGCAAAAGAAGATTTTAAATTTATTATAAGGGTAAATTCATTTAGTAAAAACCTTACCCTTAATAATAAAAAAATGCCTATTAAAAATATTGAACTTAACTTTAAAAAGGGTGAAGAAGTTACACTTAATATTAAGTTTGACACTAAGCCTGAATTTGTTAAACGTCCACACGGGCTTAACTCAATTAAATGCGGTTCAATTATATACGCTTTACCTATTAAACACGAAAGCAATATGCTTGAATACGTTAGAAATGACGTTGAACGTAAGTTCCCCTATTGCGATTATGAGTTAATTCCAAAGGAAGATTGGAATTACGCCTTTTTAAATAAAAAGGTTGAGTTTATTAAAAACGAAACTGACAGCACACCATTTTCTTCCCTTAATCCCCCAAGCGTATTAAAGGTTAATATGCAAAAAATCGCCTGGGGCTTTGAGGACGGATACGATACGGTTTGTGCAAAAATTCCTGAATCAACAAAAGCTATAGGCGAAATTGAAGAAAAAATATTATATCCATACGGTTGCGCAAAATTACGCGTTACGGAAATGCCTTTTGTAAAGAAATAATAAAATTTAAAGCCAACGGATTAACCGTTGGCTTTACTATTTTTACTTTGCTTTTTATGGTTTTTTAAAAAATTACTGTGCTGAAATCAATATCTTCAAACTCACACTTGTATACAAAAATATAAATATTATAGTCATTGCGGTGTATAAGGCCATAATAGTTCTCTCCAACCTTATACATATCCACCTTTTCATCTCCAATATTCTTTTGCCCAACAAGAACTTTATTTGCTGCTTTTTCTAACGTATGGTTTTTACAAAATTCAAAGCAATATCGAATATCGTTCACATAATAATTCAAAGTATAATTTTCATTATGAGGATAATATGTAAATCCAAAAGTTTGATCTTCATTAGTAAAACGCGGATATCCGCCATTTTCAATATTTTGCGCAAAAACAGCCACGTCTTCAGGAGTGCGCATCCCGTTCATTTCGTAAGAGAATACACCTTTGTTCTTATCTAAAAACTCTTGATATTCAGTTTTAGTACATTCTTTAAGTGCTACAAAATCTTCTATCTCTTTAACGGTACTAAAAAATATCTGGCGCGGTGGCGTGCCTTGCCCGCTAACATTTGTATTTTCTCCACCTTTGTTATTGTTGTTTCCTTGTTCTCTTGTTTCATTGCATCCACAAAAAGCAACAACGCCTATTAAAAGAACAATAAAGATTGATAATATTTTTTTCATTTTAAATCTCCTTTCCTGTTTTTATGATATCACTTTTATTATGTGTTTGTCAATATACGAAAAGCTGACGGCCACAGCAACGCCCCTACAAACTTTATTTTATTACCGTAGGGTTGCCTGTCTGCACACAAAAAAATAAAAGCCACTAAAATTAGTGGCTTAATATTTTATTAAGTTTTTCCATTTGTTCTTTTGTTGGCGTTGGGGTATCCTTTAATGGAAAGGGAATACCTAAATTATCATATTTAACCTGACAAATTTTTTTAAGAGGCAAAAGCTCAATTTTATCAACGCAAGAATATTTGTTTACAAATTCTTTTAAGGCTTTCGCATCTTCTTCAGAATCGTTCAGTCCAGGGATTATTACCTGGCGTACGATTGTTGGAATATTTTGTTGATTAAGATATTCTAAAAAATCTTTAACGCTATTAAAGGAACAACCAACATACTTTTGATATTTTTCTTCAGTTAAATATTTAATATCTAAAAGCACTCTGTCAGTTACAGTTAAAAGCTTTTTTACCTTTTCGTTCAGTACACAGCCTGAGGTATCAAGGCAAGTGTTAATTCCCTTTTCTTTGGCTAAACGAAAAACGTTTTCGCAAAATTCCGCCTGCATTAAAGGCTCACCGCCTGAAAGGGTTATTCCGCCCTTTTCACCAAAGTAATCCCTATATTTTTGTGCAGACTCCACAACCTGCTCTGCGGTATATTCCTTACCGCCATCACCCCACAAATCAGGGTTATGGCAACAGGCACACCTTAACGGGCAACCCATTAAAAAGGCAACGAATCTTATGCCGGGGCCATCAACTGTGCCAAGGCTTTGAAAAGAATGAATCTTACCTATCATAATGCTTCGTGGAAAGTACGGCTGATAACTTCCCTTTGCTGTTCGCGGGAAAGCTTATTAAAGTTTACTGCATAACCTGAAACGCGGATTGTAAGGTTTGGATATTTTTCAGGGTTTTCATAGGCATCCATAAGTGTTTCGCGATTTAAAACATTAACGTTAATATGATGGGCATTCTTCTTAAAGTAGCCATCAAGAATATTAACTAAATTTTCAATCTGCTCTTCATCAGTTTTGCCTAAGGCATCAGGCGTAATTGAGAAGGTGTTTGAAACACCGTCACGGCAATCGTCATAACTGATTTTTGCAACAGAGTTAAGTGATGCAAGCGCGCCGTTTTCTTCGCGATTGTGCATTGGGTTTGCACCGGGTGCAAAGGGCTCAGTTGCCTTTCTGCCATCAGGTGTTGCGGCGGTATTTTTACCATACATTACGTTTGAAGTAATTGTTAAAACAGAAAGTGTATGAATTGCTTTGCGGTAGGTTGGTGTCTTTCTTAATTCAGTAATAAACTTATGTGTCATTTCCTTTGCAATTAAGTCAACCCTATCATCATCATTACCGAATTTGGGGAATTCACCTATTGTATTATATTCAACAATGTAGCCTTTTTCATCACGTACAGGCTGAACGGAAGCGTATTTAATTGCGCTTAATGAATCTGCAACAACACTTAAACCTGCAATACCAAACGCCATTAAACGTTCAACGTCAGTATCGTGAAGCGCCATCTGTAATTTTTCATAGCAATACTTATCGTGCATATAGTGGATTATATTCATTGTATTTACGTAAAGTTTTGAAAGCCACTGAATATAAATATCATAACGTTCCATTACGGTTTCGTAATTTAACTGTTCGTCCTTTAACACTTCCATCTGAGGACCAATGTGCATTCCGCTTGAAACGTCATAACCGCCGTTAATTGCAATCAAAAGAAGCTTTGCTAAATTACATCTTGCGCCGAAGAACTGCATCTGCTTACCGATTTTCATAGCAGAAACACAGCAGGCGATAGCGTAATCATCGCCATAAATGGGGCGCATAAGATCATCGTTTTCGTACTGAATTGAATCAGTATCCTTGGAAACCTTTGCGCAGAACTTTTTAAAGTTTTTGGGTAAATCATTTGACCAAAGCACAGTAAGGTTTGGTTCAGGTGAAGAACCTAAAGTATAAAGTGTATTAAGAATACGGAAAGAACTTTTTGTAACCAAAGTTCTGCCATCTTCGCCCATACCGCCAACGGCTTCGGTAATCCACATGGGGTCACCACCGAAAAGTTCGTTATATTCAGGTGTACGAAGGTGGCGTGCCATACGAAGCTTGATAACAAAATCGTCCATAAGTTCCTGTGCTTCACTTTCAGTTAAAACACCGTTTTTGATATCCCTTTCAATGTAAATATCAAAGAACGTAGCAACTCTGCCTAAGCTCATTGCTGCGCCGTTTTGTTCTTTAATAGCGCCAAGGTATGCAAAATAAGTCCATTGAATTGCTTCGCGTGCAGTTTTTGCAGGCTCAGAAATATCATAACCGTATGAATTTGCCATTTCCTTTAATTTCACTAAGAATGAAATCTGTTTATAAAGTTCTTCGTCTAAACGGATAGTTATAGTATCAAAGGCTTTGTTGGCAAGTTCATCCTTATCCTTTTTCTTTTCTTCAATAAGCCTGTCCACACCGTAAAGGGCAACCCTGCGGTAATCGCCGATAATTCTGCCCCTGCCGTAAGCATCAGGAAGACCTGTTATAACGTGGCACTTTCTTGCGGCACGCATTTCATCTGTATATGCCCTGAAAACACCATCGTTGTGGGTAGTTTTATAGCGGAATTCTTCTTCAACCTTTTCAGAAAGCTTATAACCGTAAGCTTCACAAGCCTGCCTTGCCATACGTATTCCACCAAAGGGATTAACTGCTCTTTTAAGTGGACGGTTGGTTTGCAAGCCAACGATAATTTCGTTATCTTTATCAATATATCCCGGTGAGAAACTTGTTAAGGAAGCAACTGTTGAAGTATCAATATCCAATACTCCACCATACTGCCTTTCTAACTTAAAAAGGTGCTGCACCTTATCCATAAGTTCATTTGTTCTTTGTGTGGCGCCTGCTAAAAAGCTATCGTCGCCTTTATATTCAGTATAATTCTGCTGAATGAAATCCCTTACGTTAATTTCATTCTGCCATACACCCAAAATAAATCCGTTCCAATTTTCGTGCTTCATATATTTTCTCCTCTCTCATATATGCAAAAATAAAAAAATGGACAAATCAGATAACTGACTTGCCCAGACGGTCGGCTTAATTTTTTACACTCCCCTTGCGTCATATCGCAAAACCCGTCAGTCATGTAAAAGCATTATTCATTTGCATACTTATTATATATACTATATTCATTTTTGTCAATTGTTTTAAAGCACAAAATGTAGTAATTTTTGTTATTTTAGTGTTAAAAATTTTTGACCGCGAAAAGAATGAGAACAGTGCAGATGTTCAAATCCCCTTTAACTTACTGAACAAAAAACACTTTAATTAAGGTGCTTTTATAATTAAAAACAACTTGACAAAATCAAAGTGAACATTTATACTTATATTCGCTTGGAGAGATGGCTGAGCTGGTCGAAGGCGCACGATTGGAAATCGTGTAATGGCTAATACCCATTCAGGGGTTCGAATCCCCTTCTCTCCGCCAACAGAAAAAGGCACTACGTTTGTAGTGTCTTTTTTTGTTCAGTAAGTTAAAGGGGATTCGAACACCGAGGGGG
>JAZRTX010000039.1:0-57326 GCA_045652205.1 Clostridia bacterium | reverse complement strand
GGACGAAAATACGCCTTTGCCGCTTTGCTTCCGAATGAAAATATTACACTTTCCGATTATGTTGCATCTCTTACGGGTGAGAAAATTTCAAAGCTTCTGACTGAACGCAAAAAGGGTGTAGAGGTCAAGACCAAAACACCTAAATTCGAAACGGAATATTCAAGCCCTTTAAACGGCACACTTTCCGATATGGGTATAAAAAAGGCATTTGACGAAGGCCTTGCCGATTTTTCAAGCCTCGGCAGAAGTGAAAACGGAAACATTTTCATAAACCGTGTGCTCCACAAAACGCATATAAGTGTCGGCGAACGCGGCACGAGAGCAGGCGCGGCAACTATAGTGGTAATGACCGATGGTGCGGCGGCTGTGGAAGATGAGGTAAAATCTGTAATACTCGACAGACCGTTCGTATTTATGCTTATCGACACAGAAACATATCTTCCGTTTTTCATCGGTACAGTGGCGGATATACGGTAAAATTTGCGTACACTCTTGCTTCGTTAAAACAAAAAAACTCTCAAGCCTTGCATATCCGAGAAAAATGTGATATAATTAACATATACACATTAGTTTAAGGAAGTCTTTGTTTCGCAAAGACATGGTAATTTGTATGACAACACTATTTCCGCAGATAAAAGGCAATTTTGGCTTTGGTTTTATGCGACTTCCGATGTCGGGCGACATGGTGGACACCGAGAGTGTTTGTGAGATGGTAGACGCCTTTCTTGACGGCGGCTTCAACTATTTTGATACCGCACACGGCTATATAAAAGGCAAAAGCGAAATGGCAATAAAGGAATGCCTTACAAAAAGATATAAGCGTGAAGATTATATTCTTGTTGATAAGATTTCAGGCTGGTTCTTTGAAAAAGAAGAGGATATTGAGCCTTATTTTTATGAAATGCTTGAAAAAACAGGTGTAGAATATTTTGATATTCTTCTTTTGCACACCCAACACCGCAGAAATTACGGGCATTTTAAAGAATGTCGCGCCTATGAAAAAGCTTTTGAGTTTAAAGAAAAAGGCCTTGCAAAAATGGTTGGCCTTTCATTCCACGATACCCCTGATTTCTTGGATAAAATTTTAACCGAGTACCCGCAGATTGAGGTTGTTCAGTTGCAGTTTAATTATTTAGACAGCGATAATCCGTCAGTTGAAAGCCTTGGTTGTTACGAAGTTTGCGTTAAACACAATAAGCCTGTTATCGTAATGGAGCCTGTTAAAGGCGGCAGGCTTGTTAATATTCCTGATGAAGCAAAGGCCGTTTTTAAAAGTTTAGGTAATAATTCACCTGCAAGCTATGCAATACGTTACGCCGCAAGTTTTGAAAACGTAAAGATGGTGCTTTCAGGTATGAGCAATATGGAACAGATGATTGATAACGTAAGCTTTATGAAGGATTTTAAACCGCTTTCAGAAAAAGAAATGGAAGCCGTTTTAAAGGTTAAGGAAATCATCAATAAAACCGAGCAAGTGCCTTGTACCGCCTGTTCATACTGTACCGAAGGTTGCCCCAAAAAAATCAATATCCCCGCCATTTTTGAAGCGTTGAACAAGCATCAGAAAGGCGAAGATGGAAAAGACGAATATTTTAATGCAATAAAAGAAGGCGGTAAAGCCTCCGATTGTATTAAATGCGGCAAGTGTGAAAGTGATTGCCCGCAGTTTATTGATATACGTAAATTCTTAAAAAAATCAGCAGACGTTTTTGAATAATAAAAAACCCCTTATTTATTCTAAAAATCAGAATAGATAAGGGGATATTTTTTTATTAAGCTTCGGTTACAGGTCTGATTCTGCGGAAAAGTAAAGTAATTGACCACAGGGCTGTAATACCGATAACTGCGTAAATTATTCTGGCTGCAACTGTTGCTGAACCGCCACAGATAAATGCTACAAGGTCAAATGAAAATAAACCTACAAGCAACCAGTTAAGTGCACCAATGATGGTGACTGCAAGTGCAGTTTTATCAATTGCCATATTTATCACTCCTTCGCATTTTATTATGCGCACAAAGTGTAAATATAATTCATTTTTTCTTTGATTCGTCAAAAATATTTATTTCCGCACGGTCAAACTCAACGCTTTCAGGAAAATCATCAGGCAAAAACCGTGTTAAACTGTAAGTTTTTATATCGTTTATATGCTTTTTCATAATCATAGGATTAGGAATATCAAGCTGATAACAACATTCTTTTAATGAATCTTCCAAAATTTGTTTGGAAGATTTTTTTATATCAACAGGGCAAACTGCGTCGGAAATCAATTTGCCGTTCTTATATAATCTTAACCAAAACGTCATTTTTCTTGCTCCGTAAAAATCTTTTTGAATATTATACCAATTTAAAAGTTAGCAGTCAATAAGTATATTTTCTCAATTTTTTAGAAAAATAAATATGGAAAATATTAAAAACAGGTGAATTTATGTTAAATGAAAAACCTATTTTGCCTCAGGATATAATAAGTGTTTTTGCAGGCAATATGGATTTTAAAAAAAGAATATTAAAAATAAAAAATAATGTCTGCACAGTATTTTTTATAGAAGGTATGGTGGATACCGTTGCGCTTTCAAGATTTATTATTGAAAAGTTAAAATATATAGATACTTTATCTGAATCTGTTGAAAACGGTGAAATATCCTTTTGCGTAGCAGAACAAACATCAGATAAAAATAATGTGATTGAAGGAATATTGCGTGGCAAAACTGCGGTTTTATATAAAGATGAAACCTTTTTATTTGATATAAGAAAAACAAAGGACCGTTCCGTTGACCAGCCAAGCGAAGAAAGTGCGGTAAAAGCATCAAAGGATTGCTTTGTTGAAGAACTGCGTACAAATACTACTTTAATCCGCAAAAAAATAATAAATAAGGATTTAAGAATTGAACAAACGGTAATCGGTAAACAAACTAATACAGGCGTTGCGGTAGTATATATAAAAAGTATATGTTCTGATCGCCTTGTTAAAGAAATCAAAGAAAAACTTAAAACTATCAAAAACGATGGAATTATTACACCGGGGGTAATTGAACAGTATTTAAAAAGCAATATCCGTTCTTTCTTTCCCCAAACCGTAATTACTGAACGCCCTGATAAAATAGCAAAAAATCTTTTAAACGGCAGATGCGCAATTTTAGTTGACGGGCTTCCTATTGGATATATTCTGCCTGCTTCCGTTGCTCAGCTTATGTCAACGCCTGAAGATTATTCAGGTAATTTTGTGTTTGCGTCAATAGTAAGGCTTTTAAGATATTTTCTTTTATCCGTTGAAGTGCTTTTGCCCGGCGGATACGTTGCTTTAACTACTTTTCATTATGAAATGTTGCCATCTAAACTTGCCCTTTCAATTGCACAGGCAAAAATGGGTGTGCCCTTTCCTGTGGTGTTTGAAGTTCTTGCAATGCTTGCCTTATTTGAAGTGCTTGTTGAAGCAGGGTTGCACATGCCCCAAAGCTCAGGTCAGGCGGTTTCTATTGTTGGCGCTTTGGTAGTTGGCGAAGCGGCAATTTCAGCCGACCTTGTTTCGCCGGCGGCGTTAATTATCGTTGCAATTTCTGCAATTTCTTCCTTTGCTATGCCTAATCAGGAGTTTTCAAACGGATTAAGACTTTGGCGGATAATAATAACGCTTTTAGGCGCAGGCTTCGGCTTGTTCGGTGTAGTAATGGGCGCGGTGGTACTGCTTGCACATTTGGCCTCATTAGAAAGCTTTGGTATTCCTTATCTTGCGCCCTTTGCAGGTGTAAAAAAGGTGCGTATTAAAGATACTGTAATCGTTGTACCTGATATGATGAACAAAATGCGCCCTGATGAATTAAACGTAAAAAATAAACGGAGAACACAATGAAAAAAGCTTTAGCCATTATTCTTTTAATACCGATTCTGTTTTGCTCTTGCCGTGAAAGTGAGCAGATTGATGAATTAAGCTTCGTTAAGCTTCTTGCCATAGATAAGACAGAAGAAGGTCTGATAGTAACTGCGGGCATACAGGTGCCAACTTCAAAAAAAGAAGATAAACCGGGGTCAGAGATAATTTCCGTAGAATGTTCAACACTTTCCCAGGGCTTGAATTTAATAGAATCAGCAACAGAAAAAAAGATATTTTACGGGCAGGTAAGTTGCGTTTTATTAGGGGAAGAAATGGCAAAAGGCGGAATAATTGATACCATTGATTACCTTGTAAGAAGTGATGAATTAAGGTTTGATATTCCCGTTGTTGTGGTTAAAAGTGAAAAAGCTAAAACGGTGGTTGAAAACAGTAAAGAAGGAGAAACTCACATCGCAGAACGTATTGAAAAACTTCTTGAATCCAATTATAGTACCTCAACTTCGGGTGCAATAGAACTTTCAACGTTAGTTGAAATGCTGGAAGATCCTTTTCGCAGTGCGTACCTGCCGTTTATTGAATCTAAGGAAAAAGACAGCCTAACCGTTGAAGGATATTGCTTTTTTAATAAGGATAAACTTATGGGGTATGCCGATAGAGAACAATCATTAGGTATTAACTTTCTTAATTCAACGGTAAATAACTGCGTTTTTATCACAAGTGTTGAACAAAAACACGTAACCTTAAAAATATCAGGGTTCAGGTCAAAAATAAAATATAAAGACGGTGTTTTTGAAATTAAGCTTAAATTTAAGTCTGAGGTAATTCAGGCAGATTCAGATATTCGTATGTTTGATAAAAGCCTTAACAAAAAAGTTATTGAGGCGCAGGATAAATGGGCAACGGAAATTACTGAAAAAACAATGGCTTTTTTAAAAAAACAGGGGTGCGACGTTGCAACCTTTGGCGATACCTTTCATAATAAGTCCCCCAAGGAAGCAGAACAATATATTGATAATTGGTCAGATGCGTTTAAACGTATAACTTATAAGATAACCGTTGAATCTAAAATTGATCCTTCAAAAACTTCGGGCAAGCCTGTAAAACAAGGGGGAGATTAAAATAAAATTTCTTTTTATTCCCGTTTTAATATGGGCAATAGTAAAAATATTCGTAAAAAAGGACGTAAAAAATATAAATGCATATATATTCATTTGTGCAGTTATTCTGATAACAGGCGTATTAAACCTGATGTTTAAGTTTTCACTTGCAGATATATTTTTAGGGGGGAGTTAAATGAAAAAAATATCAATGCGCCAAGGGATAATGATTGTTGCGGGTATGATTTTCTCCCCTGCGGTAAGATTATTTTCTTCCTTTGTTTCAGGCAGAGGGGACCAGGCAAGCTGGATTGCGCCTATATTTTCAGGGCTGTTTATGCTTCTTTTTATGCTTGTTCTGTGGTCGTTAATAAAGGATAACAGAAATTTTTATCAGCATTTAGAATATTCATTTGGTTCTGTTATAGGTAAAATAGTAGCGGTTATATATATTATCTGGGGTGTGCTTTTAACAAGCATACAGATGCGATACTATTCTCAAAGAGTAGCAAGCACCATTTATACTGAAATTGCGATGGATGTTTTTGTAATAATTCTTGTGGGAATATGCGTTTACACATTAAGAAACGGAATCAGCGTTTTAGCAAGAATGAATGAACTTTTGCTTCCTGTAATCGCAGTTGTTGCAATTTTTATGTTAGCTCTTTTAACACCTGACATAAAATTAAAAGTGCTTGTGCCTGTAAACGATTGGACAACCCTTGTGCACGTTTCAGTTTTTAACGTTGCAAGCTTTGGTTATTTAAGTTTTATTCTGTTCTTCGTTGATGAAATAAACGACAGGGAAACATTTAAAAAGCACGGACTTATAGGAATTACTGCTTTAACCCTTTTTTCAATATGGCTTTTTATAACCGTAATCGGTACGTTGGGGCCGCATATTATTGAAAAATTACCGTATCCTTTTTTTGCAGTTGTAAAGCAGATTTCGTTAGGTGAATTCCTGCAACACATTGAAGCATTTGTTATAACTTTATGGATACTTTCTGATTTTGTTTTAATATCCTTTATCGGTGCGGCAACGGTAAAACTTTACGGCAATTTAACAAGGTCAAAGGAAATAAAAGAGTTTTATCTGCCATTTTTTACACTTTGCGCACTTCTTGTTTCCGTAATGGGCAGAACGAATCACGAATTAGAGGTTCTATCGGAAAAACTGTTTATTCCCCTTAATTTAGTTTTCTTGTTTATTATACCTTTTATCGTGTTTGTTGCTGGTAAAATTAAGCGAAAAATTATTGCAAACAAGCAGGGAAATATGGTATACTGAATAAGTAAATATTTGGTTTTATAGGAGAAGATTTTATGCTTTATATCGGATGCCACTTATCAAGCTCAAAAGGATATCTGAATATGGGTGAAACTGCAAAATCAATCGGTGCAAACACCTTTCAGTTTTTTACCCGTAATCCACGTGGCGGAAGCGCAAAACCTATTGATGAAGGTGATACCAAGGCGTTTTTGGAATTCCAAAAAGCAAATAATTTTGGTAAAATTCTTGCCCACGCACCATACACCTTAAATCCCTGTTCCGATAAAAAGGAAACCCGCGATTTTGCTTTTATGGTGTTTAAAGATGATCTTCAAAGAATGGAATACACACCGGGGCAGATGTATAATTTTCATCCGGGTTCGCACGTTGGTCAGGGCATAGATACAGGCATTGATTTAATTTGCGATATTTTAAACCGCGTTTTGTTTAAGGAGCAGACAACCACCGTTTTATTAGAAACAATGTCAGGTAAGGGCAGTGAGGTTGGCTCAAAATTTCAGGAACTTAAACAAATAATTGATAATACTGAATTAAATGAAAAATTAGGCGTATGCTTAGATACCTGCCACGTTTTTGATGCAGGCTACGATATTTTAAACGATTTAGATGGCGTTTTAAACGAATTTGATAATATCATAGGCTTATCACGCCTTAAAGCCATACATATAAACGATACGATGAATCCCTTTTCAAGCCACAAGGACAGGCACCAAAAAATAGGGGAAGGCTATCTTGGTTTAAAGGCTTTTGAAAACTTAATTAACCACCCCAAATTAAAAAATATTCCCCTTTATCTTGAAACACCTAACGAAATTGAGGGATATAAGAAAGAAATTGAGCTTTTAAAAGGCTTATATAGGTTGACATAACGAAAAGTATTATATATAATTATATATTATGATTATAATTTACATAGAAACGGAGATTTTTTTGAATGATAAAATCAGATGAATTAAGAAGCAAATTTTTAAGCTTTTTTGAATCCAAGGAGCACACAATCATTCAGGGCGCATCATTGATTCCTGAAAATGACCCAAGTGTACTCTTTACAACCGCAGGTATGCACCCACTTGTACCTTACCTTTTAGGTCAGCCTCACCCACAAGGCACAAGACTTACTGACGTTCAGAAATGCGTTCGTACTGGCGATATTGACGAGGTTGGCGATGCATCACACCTTACCTTCTTTGAAATGCTTGGTAACTGGTCATTAGGCGATTATTTCAAAAAAGAAGCCATCGCATTTTCCTGGGAATTTTTAACCTCACCTAAGTGGCTTGGTTTAGATCCTGATAAGCTTTATTTCACCGTTTTTGCAGGTGATGAAGATAGCCCAAGGGATACAGAAGCCGCATCTTATTGGATGGCAAACGGCGTTAAGGAAGATCATATCTTCTATCTTCCCAAAGAAAACAACTGGTGGTGGGCAGGCGCTCAGGGTCCTTGCGGTCCTGATACCGAAATGTTTATTGATACAGGCAAGCCAAAGTGCTGTGAAGAATGTTCTCCTGCCTGCGATTGCGGTAAATATCTTGAAATCTGGAATGACGTTTTTATGCAGTACAACCGTAATGCTGACGGCACACTTTCTGCGTTACAAAAGAAAAACGTTGATACAGGTATGGGATTAGAAAGAACTATCGGCGTGCTTCAAGGCGTTAAAAGCGTTTATGAAACTGACCTTTTCACCGCTTCTTTAAATAAAATTGCAGAAATTTCAGGCAAAAAGTATGGCGAAAGCGATGAAATCACCAAGGCTTTCCGCGTTATTGCCGACCATATCCGTACTGCAACTTTTATTTTAGGCGACCCCAAGGCAGTTACACCTTCAAACGTTGACCAGGGCTACGTTTTAAGAAGGCTTATCCGCCGTGCAATCCGTTTTGCAAACTCTCTTGAAATGCCTGTTAATTCAATTATTGAAATTTCAAAGGTTTATATTGAGCAGTATAAGGACGTTTATCCCGAACTTTCTGATAACAGCGCATTTATTATTGAACAGCTTCGCCTTGAAGAAGACCGCTTTACACGTACTCTTAAACAGGGCTTAAAGGAATTTGAAAAGGTTTCAGCACAGATGAGTGCATCAGGTAAAACTGTTATTGATGGTCAAACCACTTTCCACCTTTACGATACATTTGGCTTCCCGCCTGAAATCACCAACGAAATGGCTCAGGAAAAGGGCTATACCGTTGATATGGCAGGCTTTGAAGAATGTTTTAAGGAACATCAGAAAAAGTCTTCACAGGGTTCAGAACAACGCTTTAAGGGTGGCTTGGCAGAACAGACGGAAGAAACTGCAAGATTACATACTGCAACCCACTTAATGCATTCTGCACTTCGCAAGGTGTTAAACGATCCTGACGTTCATCAAAAGGGCAGTAACATTACCTCAGAACGTCTTCGTTTTGACTTTACCTTTGGCAGAAAGGTAACAAGGGAAGAACTTGACGAGGTTGAAAAGATAGTTAACGAAGCAATTCAGGCTGACGTTGAGATTATTTGTGAGCAGATGCCCTTAGAAGATGCAAAAGCATCAGGCGCTATCGGCTTATTTGAAAGTAAATATGATACAGTAGTTAAGGTTTATACAATGGGTGAATATTCCAAGGAAATCTGTGGCGGTCCTCACGCTAATAGAACCGGTGAACTTGGAAAGTTCAAAATTAAAAAAGAAGAAAGTTCATCTGCAGGTGTACGCCGTATTAAAGCTGTGCTTGAATAAAAAATATAAAGTGTCGGCTTAAACCCGACACTTTTTTATTAAGAAAGGTAAAAAATGAAAATTACGTACTTTGGTCATTCCTGTTTCCGCCTTGAAGAAGACGGCTACGCAATGGTTATTGACCCCTTCAAAGACGTTGACGGTTATAAAAACGTTTCAACAAGCGCAGATATGGTGCTTTGCAGTCACGATCACTTTGACCATAATGCAGTATCAGGGGTTAAAAGAAAGGTTTCAGGACAGGAAAATCCCTTTTCAATTACAATGATGCAAACTTTTCACGATGAAAGTTTAGGTAAGGACAGGGGCAAAAATATTGTTCATATAATAAATGTAAAAGATAAAAAATACGTGCATTTAGGGGATTTAGGTCACGTGCTTGACGATAGGCAAGTATCATATATTAAAAACTGCTATTGCTTAATGATTCCTATTGGCGGAACTTATACCGTTGGTATTGAAAAAGCCTGGCAGATTATTGAAAAGGTAAACCCGCAGATTGTTATTCCCATGCACTATAAAAACGGTAAATACGGCTTTTCCGTTTTAGAAAATCTTTCTGATTTTTTAGTTAAATCAAAACGCAAAATCGCAGTTACCACCAATGCTGATTTTTTTGAATTACCTGATGGGGACGATTTAATCGTGGTTCCCGCAATAAAAGAATGATAGGAGAAGATATTATGTTTAAAATGGCAAAACCCGTTTGGGCAAAAGAGTATAAAGACGAAAAGAATATTATGCTTGAATTTACAGGTGAAATGGATTTTTCAGGCAAATTTGCAAGCATTAAAATATGCGCTGACGCGCTTTACAGATTGATTGTAAACGGTAAGATTGTTGCCCACGGACCCCAAAGGGCAGGTAAGGGCTTTTACCGCATAGATGAAATTGATCTTACCCATAAGCTTAACCGTGGTGAGAAAAACGAAATTAAAATACAGGTGCTTACATACGGTCTTGTTTCCTTTGAATATGTGCTTCAAGAAGCATTTTTAATGGCAGAAATGGAAATGGACGGTAAAACCGTTCTTGCAACAGGAAAATCAGGCGAATTTACCGCAAAGCGTATTTTATCAAAGGTTCAGGCAACGGAACGCTATTCATTCCAGCGCCCCTGTATTGAGGTTTGGAATCTTCCTTTGGAATATAGCCAAAACCTTGAACTTTTTGAATTAAATGAAAAAACAGTTAAACCAAGAACTGCGCCGTACCCACAACTTAATATTAAACCCTTTGATAAATTTATTGCAAGGGGTAAAATGAATATACCACAGCAAACCGAAGATAACAGCGATCAGCATCGCAAAGCAAATATTCCTGATTTTATGTTTGATGGCAGTGAAATTGGCTTAACTTATCGCGATCAGGTTGCGCAGATGGAAACAATTGAAATCAACCACGTTAATGAAGATGCTACCAATATGTGCTTTAACCTTAAACAAGGTGAGTTTGTAAACCTTAAACTTCCTTATGAAAACACAGGCTTTTTAACATTTAAGGCTGAATGTGAAGAAGACAGCGCAATCTTTTTTATCTTTGATGAAATTCTTTGTGATGACGACGTTGTTCCAACTAAGCACTACGCAGGCACAACAAACGTAATACCTTTCTTTATGAAGAAAGGCAGTTATGATTTTACCTGTATTGATCCTAAAAGTATGCACTATTTAAAGGTGCTTTGCGTTAAAGGAAGCGTAAAAACAGAAAATATCGGTTTAATGGAATATATCAATCCTAATGGCAGAATTGCATCGTTTACAAGTGATGATGAAGCATTAAACCGTATTTACGATGCGGCGGTACACACCTTTGAACAGGGCGCATCTGATATATTTATGGATTGTCCAAGCCGTGAACGTGCAGGCTGGCTTTGCGATAGTTTCTTTACAGGCAGAACAGAAAAAGATTTAACAGGTGCTTCTTTGGTTGAAAAAGGATTTTTAGAAAACTTCTTTTATGCAACTGATTTTGGTAAGCATCCTAAAGGTATGTTCCCCATGTGCTACCCATCAGATATTCTTTTTGCAGATCAGGATATTGATAAGTATGCTTTTATTCCTAACTGGGCAATGTTTTTGGTTGTTGAATTGGAAGAATACGTTAAGCGCACAGGCGATACTGATATTATTGAACTTGCACGTCCCCGTTTTTATGAATTGGAAGAATATTTTAAACAGTTTATCAATGAAGACGGTCTTTTAGAAAAACTTAAATCATGGGTATTCCTTGAACATTCACAGGCAAACGTATGGGTGCAGGACGTTAACTTCCCATCAAATATGATGTACTACGCTATGCTTAAAGCAATGTCAAGAATGTATAATGATGAAGCCTTATCAATAAAAGCAGATGGTATTAAAGAAACCGTTAAAAAGCTTTCCTTTAACGGCAAATTCTTCCGCGACCATCAGATTTATGATGAAAACAGCAACAAGGTAATTCCTGAAGATATAACGGAAGTTTGTCAGTATTACGCATTCTTCTCAGGCGTTGCCACAAAGGAAGAATATCCTGAGCTTTTAGAAATTATTGCCAATGATTTCGGTGCAGGTCATAAATGCACTAAAACACATCCGGAGGTATATCCTGCCAACGCCTTTATCGGTAACTATTTAAGAATGGAAGTGCTTTCATTTAACGGATACCGCAAGCAAGTTATAAACGAAATCAAAGATTACTTTGATTATATGGCTATAAGAACAGGCACTCTCTGGGAATCTGATACAACAAGATCAAGCTGTAACCATGCCTTTGCATCCCACGTTGTACGTTTTATTTTCCGTGATTGCCTTGGTATTAATGAAATTGATGAAATCAATAAAAAGATATATTTAAATAACGATTATACTGCTCCAAATAACGCAAAAGCAGTAATTCCGCTTATTAACGGAAGCATTAAAGTAACCGTTGAAGATGGCGCAAGAAAAGTAGAGATTGTAGGCGATTATAAAATTGGCTGATAGTGTTTTTATAAAAGAATATACTTTAAGAGGCTCGGATTTTGACCGTTTTAAACAGATAAAACCAAGTGCGGTACTTGATTTGTTTCAGGAAGTTGCAGGGCAACATGCCTGTTCTCTTGGCGTTGGTTTTTCCGATATGCTTGAAAAAGGGCTTCTTTGGGTAGTTTTAAAGGTAAAATATCAGGTAGTAAAAGTACCTGAACTGTATCAGGGGGTAAGGGTTTTAACCTGGCCCCTTGAACAAAAACGCCTTGATTTTCAAAGGGAATATCTTATTAAGGATTCAAAAACAGGTGAAACCTTAGTAAAAGGTACAAGCCAATGGGCAGTGATTGATAAAAATACTCGCAAACTAACAAAAGCAGATAACGTTTATAAAAATATAGACGGCTACTGCTCAGATGTAAATTTTAGCGAAAAACTATTGCGGATAGGGGATTTTCAAGGGGAATTTAAGCATAAAGTTACAAGCGAATTTACCCATATTGACCCAAATTTTCACGTTAATAACGCTAAGTACGGTGATTACGTGTTAGATGCAATTAACAGTAGCCAGCCATTAAATATTAAAGAATTTCAGATTGATTTTCATAAGGAAATACTTAATAATACTGAAACGGATATTTTTGTGGAAGAAAACGAAAATACAGTTTTAGTTAAAGGTGTTCAGAACGATGAGTATATGTTTTTAGTTAAAATAGAAAGGAACGTATAAAAATGTTACTTTATATTATTCGCCACGGTGATCCCATATACAACCCTGATAGTTTAACTGAATTAGGCAAACTTCAAGCGCAGGCAATAGGCAAGCGCCTTGCAATGCACGGCATAGATAAAATATATTCTTCGCCATTGATTCGCGCCCAACAAACTGCGGAACCAACGGCGATTCTTACTAAAAAAGAAGTTGTAATTGAACCTTTTTTCTCCGAAAATATTGCAGTAAAATATTTCTGGGACAGAAGGCAGGAAAAACAAACGTGGCTTATGAGTTCTATGCGTAACGAACTTCGTTCAACCGTTAAAAAGTATGGGGAACAATGGTACAACGATCCACGTTTTGATGGCGTTCCCGTAAAAGAAGGCGTAGATTTCTTTTTAGAAAATTCAGATAGATTTTTTGAAAGTTTAGGATATAAGCACGATCGGGAAAACTGCCAATATATTACCGAAAACCCTACCGAAGATCGTATCGCGGTTTTCTGCCACGAAGGCTTTGGTTTAAGTTGGATCGCAACCATTCTTGATCTTCCACAACCAATACTTTGGGCAAATTTCGGTTTAGGCCATTCGGATATGACGGTGATTCAGTTCAGTGGAAAGGTGTGTACGCCTAAAGTGCTTACCCATTCAAATGATTCTCACCTTTATAAAGAAGGCTTACCTACAAAATACAACAATATGAAATATATTTAACAAAAAGGCACTTATGCGCATATAAGCATAAGTGCCATATTTATTGTGTTTTAACGCTATTTTTTAATAGCGTTAATTTTTTAAAGTAAAATACAGATAAGCCCGCCACTGCCGTCGTTTACAATGCGTTCCATAGTTTTTTGCATCTTTGTTCGTGCTGCAAAAGGCATATTAGTAAGCTTGGTGTCAAGCCCTTCCATAACAAGTGAATGCAGACTTTTGCCAAACATATTGCTTTCCCAGATTTTTTGCGGATCGTTTTCAAATTCGCTCATTAAATACGTAACAAGCTCTTCACTTTGTTTTTCGCTTCCAACAATGGGGTTTACCTCAGTTGAAATATTAACCTGCATTAAGTGTAAGCTTGGGGCACTTGCCTTTAATTTAACGCCAAAATGTCCGCCTTGTTTTACGATTTTAGGCTCTTCCAAGGTCATTTCTTCCATTGAAGGTGAAACAATACCGTAGCCTGTTTCTTTAACCTGTTGAAGCGCTTGTGCAATTCTGTCATATTCCTTTTTAGCAGAAATTAAATCGCGCATTAAAGTAATTAAATGATAATCGCCTTTAATTTCCTGCCCACATTCCTGCCCTAAGATACTGTAAAACAGATCAGGCTTAATCTGCAATTCGTAAGTAACTGCGCCCTGACCTAAAAGCACCTTGTCTAAGGAGATTGCATTTACGTTTTCACTTGGCTCAAAATCGTTTAAAAGTGCGCTGTAATCGCGCATTTTCTTTATATTGCCTTCAAAATTTATGGCAGAAAGTATCTCTTTAATTAAAGGATGCTCGCTATCTAATGCCTGAATCCAACGTGGCAATTTTATCTGTAATTCTCTTAACGGAAACTCAAACAAAACCTTTTCCAAAATGGATTGAATGTCAGCTAATTCCATCTGTGAAACGTCAATAGGTAACACAGGGATACCGTATTTTTCTTCTAACGCCATCTGTAATTTCTGGGTTTCAACTGAATAAGGCTCATTAGTGTTAAGAATCACAATAAAAGGCTTGCCTAAATCTTTTAATTCTTTAATAACACGTTCTTCGGCGTCAATATAATTACTGCGTGAAAGCCCTGTAAAAGATCCGTCTGTGGTAACAACAATGCCGATGGTAGAATGGTCGCAGATAACCTTTTTTGTTCCGATTTCCGCCGCCTTTTCAAAGGGCATTTCGTCTTCCTGCCAGGGCGTTTTAACCATACGGGGCATATTGTTTTCTTCGTGACCTAAAATGCCGTCAATTAAATATCCAACGCAATCAACTAAACGAACGTTAAAGTTCGTGTGCTCGTTTAATGAAATGTTTACCGCCTCGTTTGGAACAAACTTTGGCTGGGTGGTCATAATAGTTTTGCCGTTTGCGGATTGGGGTAGTTCGTCAAGCGCCCGTGTCCTTTCGTTTTCATCTAAAATATTTGGTAAAACCTGAAGATCCATAAACTTTTTTATAAAGGTTGACTTGCCACTTCTTACAGGGCCAACAACGCCTATATAAATATCACCGTTTGTACGCATGGAAATATCTTTGTATAAATCAAACTGTTCCACTTTTTATCCTCCTTAACCTTTTAAACACACTAATATTTATGAACAAAAATTTCTTGTTATGACAAAAAAACGGACAAAAATAAAATATTTTTTACTCATTTCTTTCACAGTAATTTTTGTTTACATTTTGCCTATTATATAGTATAATTTATATCATAATGGAATAATAGGGGTATTATATGCGCAGGTTTTACTGTTTAAACGAAAATATAATAGACGGTAACGTGTATTTTGATAGGGAAGAATCTAAACATATTTCCCGTGTTTTAAGATTACAGGAAGGTGAAAAAATAATCGTTTCCACAGGTGACGGTATGGATAGATACTGCACCTTAACTAAAACAGGTGAAGAAGCCGTTGCTAAGATTTATGAAACCCTTAAAAATGAAAATGAGCCTGAGTGCGAAATCGTATTATTCCAGTCCGTTATTAAAAACGAAAAAATGGACCTTTTAATTCAAAAGGTAACAGAACTTGGCATAACAAAAATCGTGCCTGTTATAACAGAGCGCACGGTTGTAAAAATTGAAGATAGCAAAAAAGAAATAAAAAAGCAGGAACGCTGGCAAAAAATTGCCTTGGAAGCCTGTAAGCAATGTGGCAGAAGCAGAGTGCCTGAGGTTTTGCCTGCGCAAAGCTTTAAAAATGCTTTAAACCTTTTTGAAGAATGTGAGCAGAAAATAGTTGCTTATGAAGAAGAAAAAACGGTAGGTATCGTTAACGCCATAAAAAAATCAAAAAGCATCGGATATTTTATCGGTGCCGAAGGCGGAATCACAGAAGAAGAACATAAAATGCTTAAAGAAAAAGGCGCCATAAGCGTTTCTTTGGGCAAAAGAATTTTGCGTGCTGAAACCGCCGCAATTATAACAGGTGGCATAATACTTGCCTTAAACGGTGAAATGGATGTATAAGTGTGCAGTAACGTCCTTAGGATGTAAAGTAAATCAATGCGAAGCCGAAGCAATAAAAACCCAGATGAAAGAAATGGGTTATGAAATTTGCGATTTTAATAAAAAGGCTGACGTTTATATTATAAACACCTGCTCGGTTACACAAGAAGGCGAACGTAAATCAAGGCAGATAGTTCGCAGGGCGCAAGGCTTAAACGAAAATGCAATAATTTGCGTTACAGGTTGTGCTTGCCAGAAAGAGCCTGAAACCTTTAAAAATATTGACGGCGTAAAAATTGTTTGCGGTAATTCAAAAAAACATTTGCTTCCTAAAATGATTAAAGAAGGCTTAAACGGCATCTTCGTTGAAGATATGGCAAAGTATGAATGCTATGATGAAATGCCCGATAGCGCTGTTGAAAAAACCCGCGCCTTTATAAAAGTGCAGGATGGTTGCAATAATTTTTGCTCGTATTGTATTATCCCGTACCTTCGCGGCAGGGAGCGTTCAAGAAAAATAGAAAATATCATAAAAGAATCAACTAAACTAAGGGATATGGGCTTTAAGGAAATCGTAATAAACGGTATCCATCTTTCTTCCTACGGTAAGGAATGGGATTTTAAGCCTTCGCTTAAAGACGTTGTAAGTACTATTTGCAATATTGATGGTATTGAACGGGTACGCCTTGGCTCACTTGAACCAAGGGTTATAACAGATGAATTTTTAAAGGTGCTTTCTGAAAATAAAGAATTTTGCCCAAATTTTCATCTTTCCTTGCAGTCAGGCTCAGATACTGTTTTAAAAAGAATGAACCGCAAATATTCAACGGATGAGTATTTTAATGCAGTTCAGCGTATCCGCAAGGTGTTTCCCCAAGCATCAATTTCAACTGATATAATTACAGGCTTCCCCGGTGAAACGGACGAAGAATTTAATGAAACTTTAAATTTTGTAAATAAGGTTGGCTTTGCATGGATTCACGTTTTTCCCTATTCAAAAAGGGAAGGCACTGTGGCATTTAATATGCCTGATCAACTTTCAAAGGAAATAAAAACCCAACGGGCCCACGTTTTACAAAAACTTGCAAACCAAAGGGGCGAAGAATACCGTAAACAGTTTATCGGCGCAACTAAATCCGTTCTTTGCGAAACAAACGAAAACGGTATTCAATCAGGGCTTACCAAGGAACATATCCTTGTGCAGTTTGAAAGTGATCCCGTAGAAAATGAAATTATAAATATAAAAATAACCAAGGCTACTGAAAACGGGCTTTGGGGTGAAAGGATAAATTAAAATGGATTGTATTTTTTGTAAAATAGTCAATGGTGAAATTCCATCACAAAAGGTTTACGAAGATGAATCAGTATTGGCATTTAAGGATATAAATCCTTGCGCACCTGTGCATATTCTTGTGATTCCTAAAAAGCATATTGAAAGCGCAGTTGCTTTAACTGATGCCGATGGCGCTTTAATTGCCCATATTTTTAAAGTTATCCGTTTAATTGCAGAAGAACAGAATCTTGAAAACGGATTCAGGCTTGTAAGTAACGTAGGAACTGATGGGGGACAAACAGTTAAGCATTTACATTTTCATATTTTAGGTAAAAAACAGTTTGGCGAAAACTTTGGATAAATAAAATTCAGGATGTGAAAAAAAGTGGAAAGAAACGAAAATCAACAATTAGACCGTATGATGCCCAATGATATTGAAAGTGAACGTTCAGTTCTTGGTGCAATACTGTTGAACAATGAATGTATTAACATTGTTTACGAAAAAATAAAAAACAGCGAGTATTTTTATCGCACAAACAACAGGGAAATCTACGATGCTATGTGTACCCTTTTAAAATCGGATACACCCATTGATATGGTAACCCTTTCAAGTGAACTTATTAAAAGGGGTATGCTTGAAAACGTAGGCGGTATTACGTATTTAACAGAACTTACGGGTACAGTTCCTTCGGTTGCCAACGTTGAACATTACGTTGATATCGTTGTTGAAAAGTATAAATTGCGTCGTTTGATAAACGATTTAGGCAAATCTGTTTCAGAATGTTACGGATCTGAAAGGGAAGCAAAGGAAATTATTGAAGGCGCAGAAAGCGCACTTTTCAATATTTCAATGAACAACGAGGCCTCAAAATTATCCCACGTAAGCGAAAGCGTTAACGACGTGTATGAAGAAATCCGTCAGATTTACTTAAATCACGGCAAAACAAGGGGCGTACCAACGGGCTTCTATGAGATTGACCAGATGACCGGCGGACTTCAACCTGCAAACCTTATTATCATTGCAGGACGACCAAGTATGGGTAAAACAAGTTTGGCTATGAATATTGCTTCCCACGCTGCAATGGTTGAAAAGAAAAGCGTTGCGTTTTTCAGCTTGGAAATGAGCAGGAATGATCTTTTAATGCGTTTAATCGGTACTGCCGCCGCAGTTGACGGTAATAAAATCCGTTCAGGTGATCTTGAACCTGAAGATTGGGAACGCATTTACGATGCTACTGAATTATTAAACAATTCAAAACTTTACGTTGATGATACCACACAGATAGGTGTTACTGAAATCAGAAGTAAGTGCCGTAGAATTAAAGATCTTGCAATGGTTGTAATTGACTATATTTCATTGATGGCAACTGAATCAAAGGAAAGCCGTCAACAAGAAGTTTCACTTTTATCACGTCAGTTAAAAGGATTGGCAAGAACGTTAAACGTTCCCGTTATTGTGCTTTCACAGTTGAACCGTGCAGTTACAAGTGGAAGAAAAAATCATACGCCAATGCTTTCTGACCTTCGTGAATCAGGCGCTATCGAACAAGATGCCGACCTTGTTATGCTTGTTCACCGCCCCGGATATTATCAGGATGCAGATGAAGATGAAGTTGATAAAAATTTAGCGCAGATTATTATTGCAAAACAACGTAACGGCTCAACGGGTACGGTTGAACTTACTTGGAAGCCTGAACTTACACAGTTCTTAAGTAGAAGTTATAGGGAAGAAGAATAAACGGAGGATTTTATGATAGAGATTGAAAATCTTACCAAAAAATACGGCGATAAGCTTGCAGTTGATAATATCAGTTTTAAAGTTAAAAAAGGCTCAATCGTTGGTTTTTTAGGTAAAAACGGTGCAGGCAAAAGTACCACGATGAATATTATTACGGGCTATATTTCCGCCACAAGCGGTACTGCAAGGATAAATGGTTATGACATTTTGAAAAACCCTATGGAAGTTAAAAAATGTATTGGCTATTTGCCTGAAAAGCCACCGATTTATAGCGAAATGACGGTTATGGAATACCTTAAATTCGTTTGCGCCATTAAGGATGTTAAGGCAAGCGCAGTAAACAGTCATATTGATGAAATTGCTAACCTTGTAAAATTAACCGAAGTTCTTAACAGGCGTATCGGTAACCTTTCAAAAGGTTATCAACAGCGTGTAGGTATGGCGCAAGCCCTTGTTGGCAATCCTGAAGTTTTAATTCTTGATGAGCCAACTGTTGGTCTTGACCCCAAGCAGATTATTGAAATCCGCCGAATGATAAAAGCATTAGGTAAAAAACACACAATTATCCTTTCTTCACATATCTTGCCTGAAGTAGCGGACGTTTGCGAGCAAGTAGTTATTATCAACGATGGTAAAATCATTGCCCAGGATACGTTGGCAAATCTTCAGGAAGGCATTGAAGAAAGCGCAAATATGATAGTTCGTGTTGCAGGCAGTGAATCCGCCGCAACAAAGATCATCAGATCACTTTCGGGCGTTTCCTTTGTTGAAGGTCTTGGTTCAAGGGAAAAGGATACAGTTGATCTTTTAGTTGAAACAGTAAAGGGTGTTGACGTGCGCAGGGCAATGTTCAACGCTATGGCAAAAGCAAATATGCCGATTTTAATGATAAAGTACGTTGACGTAACTTTGGAAGATATCTTCTTAAAGCTTACCGGTACAGAAAGGGAGATTTAATTATGTGGGCAGTATGTAAAAAAGAATTGCAGAATTATTTTTATTCTCCTATCGGCTATGTTTTTATCGCCATCTTTATGCTTATTTCCGCAATGATATTCTTTAATATCAACCTTTCAGCTAACCAATACGGCACAGGCTATTCAGGTCAGGCGGATTATGCAACCTCACTTCAGAATATGACCATTTATTTAAGCTTTATCACACCTGTTCTTACAATGCGTATTTTTGCAGAAGAAAGAAAGAACAAAACCGATCAGCTTTATTTAACGTCGCCAATAAGCATTACAAGCGTTGTTCTTGGCAAATATTTTGCTTGCCTTACAGTTCTTGTTATTGCTATGGTGCTTAACCTTATTTTCCCAATTGTGCTTGCGGTTTACACTTCTTCAGGAACGTTAAGCTTAACAATGCTTCTTGTTCAGTACGTTGGTTTCTTCCTTATCGGTGCAACCTTTATGGCAATTGGCGTGTTCATTTCTTCAATGACGGAAAGTCAGGTTGTTGCGGCAGTTATCAGTTTTGCGGTAGCATTTATTATCTGGCTTGGTAACAGCGTGCTTACAAATATCGGCAGTAGCTTTGTTTCTGCTATCGCTTCAAGCATCAGTATGCTTTCACGTTATCAGAACTTTGCCGATGGTATCGTTGGTTTTGCTCCGATTTTCTACTATATCAGTCTTTCAGCCTTGTTTGTGTTCTTAACTGTTAGGGCTATTGAAAGAAGAAGATGGACGGGGGTATAATATGAAGATTGATAAACGTAAATTACAGTATGGCGGATTTTCAGTAGCCATTACTATTCTTGTTATTATTGTAGTTTTAACTGCAAACGTTCTTGCAACGTATATTGAAAATAATAACGGCCTTAGGGTAGATTTTACTCCTACCGCATCATATACCCTTGATAATAACGCAAAAGGCGCAATTAAGGATCTTAATAAGGAAGTTGTTATTTATTCTTTTATCCCCAACAATCTTGCAAGTGATTATTCGGGATTAACAAAGAACATCTGTACAATGTTTGATGGCGCAAGTGATAAGATTGAATATATTAACGTTGATCCCGTTGCAAACCCATCAAAGCTTCAACAGTTCTCATCAGATATTAAGGAATTAAAAACTTATTCCGTTGTTATCTGCCAAAAAGATAACGAACAAAACTATCACGCATATAACGAAAGCGAACTTGTTGAATATAACAGTAAAACTTATAAAAACTATTTCGTGCTTCAAAGATGGATTACAAGTGCTCTTGTTTATTTAAGAACGGGTATTTGCCCCAACGTGTATATCCTTACCGGCCACGGTGAAGTTATTGATGAAAGCACCGAAACTATGTTAAACCGCATCAGGCGCGAAAACTTCAACGTTTCACAGATTAGCCTTTTAACAGGTCAACAAAAGCTTCAACAAGGCGATATTTTAGTTGTACTTGAACCTAAAAGCGATTTATCCAAGGATGAATACGATCAGATTATTAAGTTCTTGGATGCAGATTACGGCAGAATGTTATTCTTATGCTCACGTCTTAAAGATGATAGCGGCAATAGTTTAAAGAATTATTCAGCAGTTTTAGAATATTTCCATATTGTGTTAAACGATGGCGTTGTTGCTGAAACCGATATTAGCCACCGTAGCGCACAAAGCCCCAAGATGATAGAACTTATTGCAGATCAAAGCCATGATATTTCAATGCTTGTCCGTTCTGCAGGTGAGCCCGTTTGGGTAAATGAAAGCGCAAGCTATTCATTCCTTTACGATAAGGAACTTGTTACCGGTACCCATACCGAAAACCTTACACCCGTTTTAAGAAGCTATGCAACAAGCGTGCTTGTTCCTTGGGCAGAATCAGTTGATTTTGATGCAAATCAGTATAAAAAAGGCACAAGCAACGTTGCTTGCGCTTATGAAAGACATAACACCGTTGTTTCAGGCGATGTTAATACAACAACCACAAGAATACTTCTCTTTGGTTCTTCTACCCTTGCAACAGGCGATTATTTAGGTAATGCCAATATTTTACGTAACGGTATGAACTGGCTTGCAGGCAGAGAAGCTTCTGATGGTCTTGTAAATATCGGTATTGATTTAACCACAAGCTACGTTCAGCTTTCACAGTTAGAAATGCAGGTTTGGTTTGGCGTTCTTGTTATTGCAGTTCCCGCAATAATTTTTGTAGCAGGCGTAGTGGTATGGATCAGGAGGAAAAATCTTTAATGGATAAAGAAAACAAAAAAGCTCCCCTTTTAGAAGAACTTACTAATGAAGAAGATGCTTTAAAGGACGAACTTTTAACCGTTGAAAAAAACGTTAAAAAAGTAAAAAGCATGGGAATGAAAAAGTCAATACTTGTTGTTTCCGTTGCACTTTTACTTATTGTTTCTTTGATTTTAGGCTATGTATTTTGGTGGGGTAACGAAGATAAACCCCAAGAAGAAGCCAAAAAAGTGCTTTATGATTTTCAAAATATCGGAGTTACAAAGATTTCAATACAAAACAATAAGGCAAACGAAAGCCTTGTTTTAACTTCCTTTATGAACGGCACAAAGGAAGAATGGAATATTGAAGGTCAAAAGTATGATGACGTCAGCCAAAGCGCAATAAAGAGCATAGTAACTTATTCAAAATATCTTGAAACAAAGTTTATTCTGCCTTATAGCGATTATAATTTAAGGCAGTACGGTCTTGAATCACCTAACGCAGTAGTTGAAATTACTGCAAAAGATAACAGTAAAGTTACTATTGACGTTGGCGGAGTTTACGGCTCCAACGAAGGCACTTACGTTCGCGTTCACGGCACGGATGAAATCTATGTTGTTCACGATTTTTACCGCGGTGCATTTACAACGCCAAGAGCACAGCTTATGATTCTTCCATCACTTTCAAGAACCTCAGTAGGCGCACAGATTCTTTCTATCATTGATAAGGATAGAACACAGGTTACCTTAGCATATATTCCCGATGCAATTTACGGAACTGATGCCTGGCAGTTGATTGAGCCTACAAGCTCCTCCACAGATGCAACGGCAATAGACACGCTTTTTTCAAATATTGATGCGTTTGCTCTTACCTCTTTTTATGCAGAAAAGGTAGGTGCTGATATTGAAAAATACGGTTTTAATAAACCTTTTGTTGAGTTGCAAAGTTTTGATATTGAAAACAAATTGCTTGACCATCTTATTATCGGTAACGAATGCGATAGCGTTGAAGATACGCGTTACTGTGTTATCTTAAAGGATAAAGAAGAATTAAAGGATGCAAAGGTTTATTTGGTTAAAAACGATCAGTTAACTCTTTTAAGTGCTAACGCAGCAAACCTTGCAACACCGTATCTTCTTTCACTTAATATTAACTGGCTTCGTAAAGGCATAATCACGGTAGGGGATAAGGTTTATAATATCACCATTGACCGTCAGTTAAAATACGATGATACAGGTAAAGTCCTTTATAATGATGATGGCACAGAAAACACTACTAATACCTATTATATCAACGGCAAAAAGATGGATGAACTTCAATTTAAGCATTTTTATTCAACACTTTTGTTCTTGCAGATTGAAGGCGTAGTTGATAAGGATGCTAAAAAAGGTGAAAGTCTGTTAAAGTATGATTTTGACGTTGTAATTCCCGTTACCGATAGTAAAGGCGTTACAACTAATAAGGAACTTAAATATACAGGTGATTACCTTGCAGTTTCACAGGGCTTTGCGGTGCATAAGAGCAACCAGAGTGAAAACGCAGTATTCACAGTACGCACCAATTCAATAGAACAGGTAATCACCGCACTTGGTCTTTTGTTAGAAGGCAGAATGCCTACAAACTAATCTTTGATTTCTGCCCTTTCTTCATCTTTTAAACGGTTTAAAGCATCATCGTGCCTTGAAATAATAGTACGGTATGCACTGAATCGCGGTTTAGTTGGTTTAGATGGGGCAGGGATATCTTCTGATTTTTTAAAATTATTGAAATTGAATTTACGCATAAAAACTCTCCTTTTGTCTGCTTTTTTTTAAAATATGCGTAAAATTAGGAGTATATGACAAAATCTGTACTTAAAAAAATATTTTCTCTTTTGCTTGTAGCCTTTTTATTAACGGGATGCTCAAAGCAATATACAGGTTTAAAAGAAGCTTTACCTGTTCAGGATCCCAAAGCACCTGTTACTTCCAACGGCGGTTTAGCGCTACAACAGGGCGAATGGATATATTATTTAAACGGTGATAATTTTACCCGCCAACAAGGCGAAAGATATTCGCGTTACGCAGGCGCTTTGTGCAGAATGAAAGAAGATACAAGTGAAAAATCCGTTGTTGTGGATAAGGACGTTTGTATTTTTGATTATTATGACGGCAGATTTTACCTTCTTGTTTATGAAGAAGATAAATGCGTAAGTGCCAGTGTAAGTGTTGATGGTACCGATTATAAAAAATACAAAGCCGTTGATGATATTTTTTATGGCGGTTGTTATGGCTTTTTAAACGGATATATCTATTACACAAAGGATTTTAAACTTTACCGTATGGATAAGGACGGTAAAAACAGTGAAAAGCTAACGGATTTTCCCATTTATAATCTCAGGGCAGAAGATGATTATCTGTTTTTTACCAAGGATATAAATGGTGATATAGGCAGTATTTATAAACTTAAAAACGGTGAAACCGATTTTATTGAAATCACCAAAGAACCTGCCTACGTACTTGATATAATAGGGGATAACGCTTACTATTATATGCTTTCAAATAAAACCGTTTACTGCTATGATTCAATAAACGGCACTGCCCAATCAATTATTTATGGCGGATATACCGATTACTGTTTTTCGCCCGAAAACGATTTTAATATAATTTCATATACCATTGAAAGCGATATTGATTCCGTTGGCGGAATATTTACATTAAAATCAACAGGCGGTCCTAAAACTGAAATATCAAAAAACAGCGGTAAAAATTTAACCTATCATAACGGATACGTTTACTATATTAACGTTGATCAGTTAAATCAGCTTTACCGCGTAAAAATTGACGGAACTGATGAAAAATTAGTCAGCGAAGAATTTATTTACGATTTTATTTCCCTTGATATAGTAGGGGATTATATGTATTTTCTTTCCGATAGCGATTACGATAGAATTTACAGAATAAATTTATTGGATTTAACACAGGAATGTGTTGAGTTTGATGATATAGCCATTGTAGGCTAAATCATTACAACGGTTTGGTTAAAGGAGAATAATTTATGAAAAAAATCATTTCCCTGATACTTGTTGCGATAACAGTTTTAAGTATCACAGGCTGTAAAAAAGCGTTAACAGGCGGTCAACCTGATGCACCTGTTATTTCTAACGGTGGCATAGTTACCAAACAGGGCGATTGGATATATTATATTAACGGTGCAATGCCTGAAACAGTAGACGAAGCTCTTGCAGATACCGATAGGGCAAAGATTTATCGTATGAAAGCCGATGGTAGTCAAAAGCAGGCAGTAACTGATAAAAAAGCGTATGATATGTACGTTTACGGCGATAAGATATTCTACACCTCACCAAGTGAAAAGGAAGTTGTTTTATATTCAATCAACATAAACGGAAAAAGCAATAAAAAGATTAAAACATTTCAGAATTCAGGATACGTGTTCTTTGGCGAAAAAGCCGTTATAGTTGAAAATGAAGAAAAACTTTTTTACTATGATTATGAAACCTTAACTGAATTAAGTTTTTCAACAGGTAATATTGATAGCGCGATGTTAAGCGAAAACTATCTTTATTTTTCCGCAGATAACGGCAACGGCATTAACCGTATTGAAATCAAAACAGGCAGGAAGGAAGTTTTAACCGATAAAGTCGGTCTTATTCTTGAGGTAACGGACGAAATGGTGTATTTTGTTTCAACCCGTCTTCCGTACAGATTAAATACCAACACGTTGGAACTTGTTCAGATAAGTGAATCATTTTACCGCAAAACGTATCTTGATATGGATAAAAGATATTTCGTTTGCGTTTTAAGTGACGAAGCAGATCAGGGACTTTTCCTTCAACCAATTGATAACGTTGCAGGTCAGCCTGTAGGTGAAAATGGTAATAAGCCAAGATTACAAGTTCACTTAAAAAGCGCATGGGCAATTACTACAACAAAAGATTATATCTTCTTTGTAGAAGAAACAACCGGTGACGTTTACCGTATGACCTTTGAAGGCAAGGATAAAACTGTTTTAGGAAAAGTGCCTTCGGTAAGGGATACGATTGCTATGGAAGTTATTGAAGATACCTTATATATAATGGATGATGCAACAGGCGGAAAGATTTATTCGGTAAAAACTGATGGAAGCGATACACTCAAAATCATTAAGGAGTAACAATGAAACAGGCAAAATTAACAATTACAACAAAACAGGTTGAATTAAATGAAGACCTTACCTTTACAACACACTCAGAATGTGTTGAAACAAGTGAAGGCATAACTCTGAATTACGAAGAAAATTTAACCGAGGAAGACGTTGTAAACACACAGCTTTTAATAGGCGAAGATTCCGTTATGGTGCAAAGGCAAGGGGATATAGGCGGAAATATGTTTTTTAAAAAAACTACCACTTATGAAACCCACTATAACGCTATGGGCGGATTAAGTTTAGATATGAAGATATTTACCACCAATCTTGATATTTTAAAAGAAGAAAACGGAATTTCAGCCAAAATTGATTATCAGCTTTTTTTAGCAGGCTCAAGCGTTGGCAAAATGGGTATGGATATAAAAGTTGAATATATTTAGTGTGCTTTTTTTAAGCACACTTTTTTATTTATCTCATATAATGGTATGGGTGAATAATATGTATGTTTTTGATGCGCATTGTGATTATCTTTGGAAAAAGGCATTAAACGAAGAAAGTGCCCTTAAACAAGGGCAACAGGCAATTAAAAAAAGCGTGTTTGCGGTTTTTGAAGGCGGTCTGCCTGATGAGAACTTGTTAAATAAACAGATTGACCTGTTTAAAGAAAATAATCCCGTAAAAAACACTTATATGGCTTTTGAAGGATTAAGCTGGGTAAAAAGCCTTTGGGATATTGAAAAAATTTTAAAATATTCCCCTGTATACGTTGGTCCTGTTTGGAACAATAAAAACGAATTTGGTGGCAGTTGCTATAATGATGCGCCCCTTACCATCTTTGGCAAATGCTTTTTAGAAGAATTGGATAATAACGGCGTTTTTATTGATCTTGCCCATTCAGGCGAAGAAATGTTTGCTTCCTGTCTTTCTTCCTTTAAACACGTGCTTTTTAGCCACGGAAACGTGTTTCAGGTGCAAACACATCCCCGTAATATTAAAAAGAATCAGATAAAAAAGCTGATAAAAAATAATTCGTTTATGGGGCTTACCCTGTATTCAGGTTTTGTTGGCGGAAATTCAATACATAAGCTTTTTGAACATATTGAGTATGTTTTAGATTTGGGCGGGGAAAATATTTTAGGCTTCGGCAGTGATATTGATGGCTGTGAAGACCTTGTTTTTAATAAAGCAGGCGTGCCTGTTTTTGATGAAATTATTGAAGAATTCCTTAAACGAAACTATGAAACAGGCCTAATTAAAAAAATACTGCACTTAAATCTTGAAAAGTGTCTGCAAAAATGAAAAAAGTCGTTGACAAATTTTCGCTTTAATAATATAATTAGTCTGCCTTTGATAAAGAAGGACCGATTTGCGGGTGTAGTTCAATGGTAGAATCTCAGCCTTCCAAGCTGATTGCGTGGGTTCGATTCCCATCACCCGCTCCAGCCTAAAATATAGGCAATGGTGTTATGCGCGCCAGTAGCTCAGTTGGATAGAGCAACGGCCTTCTAAGCCGTGTGTCGGGGGTTCGACTCCCTTCTGGCGCACCACAACCCTTTTAAAATGGTGGGTATGGCGCAGTTGGTTAGCGCGACAGATTGTGGCTCTGTAGGCCGAGGGTTCGACTCCCTCTACTCACCCCACTTTTTATACTGGGGTGTAGCCAAGCGGTAAGGCAACGGATTTTGATTCCGTCATGCGCTGGTTCGAGCCCAGCCACCCCAGCCATAAAAATTAAATATTATGATTCATTAGCTCAGTCGGCAGAGCACCTGACTTTTAATCAGGGTGTCCCGGGTTCAAATCCCGGATGGATCACCAAATGCCATTTGGCATACGGGAGCATAGCTCAGCTGGGAGAGCATCTGCCTTACAAGCAGAGGGTTACAGGTTCGAGCCCTGTTGTTCCCACCAGAAAAAAGCACTTGCATAAGCAAGTGCTTTTTTCAACTAAATCCACCCTTGCGGGGGGGTGAAATATTGCTTCGCAATGTGAAATACGCATGTGGCGTGTGAAATTCGCCTCGTCGGCGAGCGGGTGGATTTAATTTCACATTTTGCTTTAGCAAAATATTTCATCAAAGGCGTAAGTCTTTGATTTCACCGTGAGCGCAAGCGAACGATTTCACTAAACAAGGTGAAAGTTCAAATTTATACGCAAAAACGGAAAAAATATCTTTTTTGTATTTGTGTCCATAAGGACACAATATCGTTTTTTGCTTAGCGAAAACTACATTTGACCGTTAGGTAAACATCATTGAGCACACACCCCACACGCCCTATAATCTCTGTTTTTTGCAGTTTGCAACGTTATCTTTTCATTTTTGTCTAAACTTGAAAGTTTAGTGCAGTAATCATCAAAATGATAGGTTTTGGCACTTGTGCTAACGTATACAAGTTTTTGTGCCATTCGTTCCTTGCTGATTTTTCTGTCAATGAAGTTTCCAACAAAAAGAGCAACGAAAATAAAGATTATAATAAATGCATATATCAAACAACGCTTTGTATTATTGATGCTTTTTATGGTTCTGTATTTTGAAAGTATGTTTTTGCGTTTTTCCATTAAAGCTTCTTTGCTGTTTGGATATGTTGTGTTTATAAATCTGTTCAGTTGTCTTTTGTGATTTTCTTCTAATAGCTCGTTGTTTAACATACTAACGCTTGCTTCCATTCTTTCCCTTAATGAACCCAGCTTATTATCAATTTCATTTAAGGAATTAAAATCTGCTTTGCAAACGTAATAATTATCGTATCTTAACCGTTTTTCCTTATTTTTCATCATTAAACCTTTTTTACAAAATTCTACAAAAATATTATACCACTAACTTTAAAATAATACAATATATTAAATTCTATGAACAATAGAGAATTTATAAAAATATATATAAAATTCTACGAATAATATCTTGCGTAAATAGGTTTACTTTTGACCTGAAAATATGTATAATATTTATAGAGGTGAAAATAATGGATGCAAAAATTACAGGCGAAAATATCGCACGTCTTCGCAAAAAAGCGGGGCTTACACAGGCAGGACTTGCCCAAAAACTTAATATAAGTGATAAAACTGTAAGCCGTTGGGAAAACGGTATAGGATACCCTGAAATCACACAGATTCCAAAGATCGCAAGTATTTTAGGTGTAACGGCAGATTATCTTTTAACAGGCGAACGTAAAGGCATCGTTGTTGCAGGCCACTTTACAACGGATATTGTTAAAACTATTGAACAGTTTCCCGAAGTTGGTATGCTTGCTCATATAGTTGACGTAACAAGGGCAGTTGGCGGATGCGTACCGAACACAGCTATTGACCTTGCAAAAATGGATAAAACCTTACCTTTAACTGTTTTAGGTAAGATTGGCGATGATGAATACGGCAGATTTTTAACAACTCAGTTCAGCCGTTACGGTATTAACTGCGATAAGATTACGTATTCCCAGACACTTCCTACAAGCTTTTCAGACGTTATGAGTCAGCCAACAGGTGATAGAACCGTGTTCCACGCCAAAGGCGCTAATATGGAATTTTCACCAAAGGATATTGATATTAAATCTTTAAACGCAGTAATGCTTCATATAGGCTACATTCTGTTACTTGATGAATTTGATAAGCCTGATGCAGAATACGGCACGGTAATGGCAAGATTTTTAAGCGAAGTTCAGGCTGCGGGAATTAAAACGTCTATTGACGTTGTAAGTTCAAATACCGCAGACTATAAGGCAACCATTATCCCTGCTTTAAAATATACCGATTACGCTATTATGAACGAGATTGAAAGCAGTATGCTTACTGATCTTAATCCAGTTAAGGAAGACGGCAATCCCAATATTGAAAACATCAGAAAAACAATGGAATATATGGCTTCCTGCGGCGTAAAGGAAAAAATCATTATTCACTGCAAAAAAGCAGGCTTTTGCTTAGATGTTAAAACAAATACCTTTACTTGCGTGCCTTCACTTAAACTTCCAAAGGAGCTTATTAAAGGTAGCGTAGGCGCAGGCGATGCATACTGTGCAGGCTGTCTTTATGGTATTTATAACGGCTATGAAGATAAGCACATGCTTGAATATGCTTCTGCAGCTGCTGCTTGCACACTTTTTAGTGAAAACTCAATTGACGGTATGCTTCCAAGGGAACAGGTTGAAGCATTAGAGAAAAAATACGATAGATTAGATTTAGGAATGTAAAATATAAAACACCTTCTTTTCATAAAGAAGGTGTTTTTGTATTAGGATAAAAATTGGTGTTTAAAAATGAGCTTTGGTTTAAAACGGTCCTTTGTGAAACCGAATTATAGTAAATAGAGCAGTTATCCTTTAAACTTACAGGCATACAGGCGGTAACGTAAGTAATAATAACGCCGTCAACCAGTGAAGAAAACGTGTTGGAACCTGTTTCTTCAAGGTTATCCGCAAAATAAGAATAATGCACCGTAATATCAAAAGGCCATATTGAATCTTCGGGCAATGCCATTAAAAGATTGATAGGTACTGATAAATTTGCTTGCTGGGTAGCTTTTGCGCCCTGATAAATGTACGTTAACGTACCGGGCAGATATAACGTTCCGCTAACGGTTGCGTAAGAATCGTTTAAGTTTGGTACAACCGTAATATTGCTGTCAGGCGTTAAAACACCTGTTCCCGTCAGATAAAGTGCAGTTATACCCGTTGGTAAAGCTGAGGCTTCAATATTAAAACTTTGCCTATCGTAATCCATTCGTACGTTATCAAAAATTCTTGTGGCAAGTATATTTATACCGCTTTGGCAATCGTTTATGCCATTAGAACAATTCAAAAATAAAACCCCCTTTTACTACTATTATATGTAGTAAAAAAGGGGGTATTACTTTTTATTGAATATTAAACAAAATCGTCTTCAACAACAGGTTCTTTCTTTTTTGCAGGAACTGTTGAGTACGTTCCAAAAAATCCAAGGGCATAGGCAAGAATCATATTGAATAAACAGTGGGATGGGGTAAGGGATTGCAAAATAAAATCGCCTGCGGTGTAAACATTCTGTTGGCTTAAAAAATAATAAAGGAATATATAAATGGTTGCAACCAATAGTGCAATGAATGAAACTATCAAAGTGCAACTGTAAATAGTTTTTGCCTTGTATTTTCTTTTAACAAGTATCATAGCAGGTATCCAACCCATAATATAGCCAACGGCACCTGCAATCTTTATGGCAAAAATGGAAATAAGGCAGTAAATAAGGGTTATTACACCGTAGGTGATAATCAATAACAACTGGGTTGAAAACTTCCTTTTTACAGGCTCGTTTTGCGCTTCTTCATCTTCTTCTGCGGGTTTTATGATAGGCTTTTCAAGGGGAATAAAAGCAAACATAGTTTTATCAAAAACGATATCAATATCCGTATTGGAAAACTCTATTGAAACGCTGGATAAAAACAATGAAAACGTTTTTGCAAACTGCATTACGTATTCAGGATCATCAAGAATTGCAGGGTTAAAGAAAATCTGAATTCCGTTTTTTACGAAACGGGATTTTACGTAATGTAAAACGCCCTCTTTAAGATAAGAGGTAATCAGATGCTTCTCGTTGCGGGTTACTTCGGGCAGATTAACTAAAATCTGCAAGCAGTCCTTTTTTGCGTTTACTGTGTATAAAAAACCGTCAATATTCTTATAAAGCAAACCGTTATCATCTTGAATAAAATCAAGTGAATTTTTTAATTCCAATAAATCCATACAAACCTCTTAATAGCTTGGTTATATAGATAGTATAACACAAGTAAAAGTAAAATACAATAAAAAAATGCACCGCAAGAAAGCGGTGCATTAAGTTTTAACCGTCAATATTTTTAAGTAATTCTTCAATCTTAGGTTTAAGGGCTTCTTCTTCATCCTTAAAGATAATATCGTAGAATTTAAGCAATAAAGGTGCGTTCCATGCAATACCGGTCATAAATGAATTTCCGCCGATTGCCTGAACAGCCTGAACGCTTGTGGTTTCACCATCATTATAACTGTCAAATACAAGCTTAATAAGCTTAACTGCGTTTTCAATACCCTTATTAAAAAGATCTTCAACGCTATCAGTGTATGAATAACGTGTATCCCAAGGTGCAAGCCAGGGTGTGTGCTTTTCGTTCATATAGTCAACGTTTTCTTCGGCACCTTCATAAACGGTCTTTGTAAAGAAGCCTGTGGTAAATTCCTTTGAGAATTTTTCATAAATGCTGGTTATGGGCTTCATAATACCGGGCTTAATACGGGTTTTCATCTTTTCGTTCATATCCTGATATGACTTAATAACGTCTTCACGGGAAATATCTTTACCGTAAACAGTTTTAATGTTTACAGGATACATACGGCAGATTTCAAGCAATTCTGCATAAGTAACCCAGAACATATCGTCAACATTGATATCCTTAGGTTCTTTATTCATATACTTTTTAAGCATATAATGGTCAATTGAATTATTGATACGCTTACGGTAAATACCAAAACGCTCCGGCATAGGTGCGTTAGGTGTTACAAAACCTGCGCGGTAAAGAATATAAGGGTTAACTGCACAGTCAACAGCGTAGTGAATAAGATAACCGTAAAAATAGGGAACGATAATTTCCTTATCAGCATCTTCCTGTTTTGCGATGTATCTGTAAATAAGGTTCATCCATTCATCAACTGAACGTTCGTGAAGCATCATTGCCATACGGTGAATGCTTACGTCAGATTTTAAGGGCGCACCGTAGTAATTAAAAAAGTCGGGACCCTGAAGACCTAAATCAAAAACGCTTTTACGCTTTGAAATAGCATCCTGAATATTTTGAGGAAGCTGTTCAAAAACTTTTTGACCGGCTATGTAATGTGTAAAAAATCCTGGCATATTGTTGGACACTCCTAACAGTTATAATATCTTACAATGTATTATAATACATTTTTCGTATTTTGAACAGTAGTAATTTAAAAAAATATGCACAAATTTTAAGGGTAAAGTGCATATTTAAGATAAAATCACGTTATATCGGCGCATATATGTATTATCTTTTTTTGAAAAAACAGTTTCTATAAGCTTTCCACCGTTTTTTTCTATTATCTTCTGGCTGCCGATATTATCGTCACGGCAGGTAATTATTAAGTCTTTAAATCCTAATTTTTTAGCTTCTTCTAACAATAAGGAACACATTAAGGTGCCGTAACCGCACTTTCTTTTTGAAGGCAGAACACCGTAGCCAATCTGCCCTTGTAAAGTAACGGTTTCTCTTGTTTTTTTGTGGCGAACGTCCCCTTGGGCATAAATAACGCCACTATCATCAACTAAAAAGTATCTTGTGTAAGGTGAAACGCTTATTCCTAAGCCGATACCTTGGGAATGTTTTATACAGGTTCTGACAAAATAGGGGAAAGCGCTTCCGTCAGTCATGCCTAAAAAAGGCTTGCCTGAAACCAGATAATCGTCAATCATATCTAAAAAAGCGTTTAAAGACAGCA
Organism: Clostridia bacterium; assembly: GCA_045652205.1. GTDB lineage: Bacteria > Bacillota > Clostridia > Christensenellales > QALW01 > UMGS1322. Next base: position 23,799 of record JAZRTX010000039.1, on the reverse strand, counting down.
TATTTGCTGTAACAAGATGCAAAAAATCACGTCCTTATTTCTTTTTTCGTTTTATTTTTTTAGGTATAAGAAAACTCTCGCTTGCTTCGGTTTGAAACAAGCGTTGCTTTTTAAAACCGGTAACGCGCTCTTCGGTTATAGTTTTAACAGGGAAATATGATAAAAGAGAATATATGCATATTGCCGAAAACGCACTTGGCGGTAAAAGTTGATTATATTCGCCTGTGATAATAAGAGCAGTATTAAAAATTATAATTGCAAAAGCACCGTTAAAAACCATTGCACGTTTGCCATAAGAAAAAAACAAACTCATTGCACAAAGTGCAAGGGCGTAAATAAAAAACGGCTCAAACATCAACCCAATAGGCTGCGGTAACACTTTTTTTGAAAGTATATACAGTAAAAAAGCCGAAATAAATGCAAAAAAAACGCTTTTTACAGGGAAAGAAAGTTTAAAAAGCAGATAGGCAAGATATCCGATTAAAGCAAAAAACGGTACAATGTAAAAATCTACATCTTCAACGTAAATGGGCGGAATAATATAAAAAAGCACGAAAGCAAGCATTAAAAAAACTGATTTCCACTTTGAAAGGGCAAGAGTATAGGTAATACCGTTGCCAAGGTTAAAGATAACAAGAACCATTAAAATCAATAAGATAATAACGCCAATAGGCATAAAAACACCACACAGATTTTTTTGTTATTATCCCAGATTTTAATAAAAAATATTCATCTGAAACTTGATGGTGTTGAACCTGTCTGATTTAAGAAGAATTTGCAGAATTGCTGTACGTCAGAAAAACCTGTTTTATGCGCAATTTCAGTAACGGAAAGAGTAGTTGTCTGCAAAAGGTCAAGGGCTTTTGTAAGGCGTACGCTCAATAGATACTGATGCAAGGTTTTGCCTGTGTTTGCAAGCATAAGGCGATTAAGATAGTTAGGGTGAAAATTAAGTGCTTTTCCAATTTTTTGGTTGGAAATACGATGCATATAGTTTGCCTGTATGTAATTGATTATTTTATCCACTTTTTCCATTGAATTCTGTGGTGACGTGGATACCCCTGAAATCATTACGCGGGCAACGTGTATAAGCACTTCTTTTAAAATAGCGGAGTTTTTTTGATTGAAAAACAAACGCTTTACCGTATATTCATCAAGCATAGTCTGAATTCTTGAAGAATGAAAATTGTTAAGTTTAATTAAAAAAGGTGCGTTAAACTGTTCAACGTCAGTGAATTTATAACGTTCTATAATTAAATTTTTATCTAAAACGCCTTGCTTAAATGCAGGGGCAACAGGGTTTTCAAGATTGCTTTTTTCATAAGTGAAATCAAAATTTACACCAAGTAAAACGTTGGCTTCTTTAGATTTGTGCAGGTGATATGGTACTCCTGCGGGAACAAACAGCAAAAAGCCTTCACTAAGAATATAATCAGTTGCGTTTACAGTGATTTTACTTGTACCGCTTTTGCAAAAGAATATGCGATGGTCGTATGCGGTCTGAATATGCGTTGTGTATCTTGGCACAAATTCTATATAATGAACGTATCTGACAAAGGGCTGAATCACGTTAATATTTAATTCCATAGCATAATATCCTTAAATAAGTTTATTTTTGACAAAAACAAGTTTGTTTTCTCTATTTATTAAACCACAAAAATAGTGTATAATCAAGTAAAATTTAAAAAATTTTAAAGGAGATTTTTAACAATGTTAGATAGAGTTCCATCAAAAAAAGCAAAAATCGGTATTTTTGCAGTAGCACACGGTACATACTGGAATCAGTTCCCGGGTCTTTTGGATAATATGAAAAAGTATCATCAGGATTTCGTTGAACTCATTCAGAAGAATGACGTTGAGATCGTTGACTTAGGTATTGTTGATGATCCTATCGTTGCAAACGAAGTTGCAGTTAAGTTTAATGCTTCTGATGTTGACGTTATTTTCTGCAACATGATCACCTATGCTACTTCAAGCGTGTTTGCACCTGTTTTACGTAATTGTTCCGCACCTATGATTTTACTTGCACTTCAGCCAAGAACAGCTATGGATTACACACGCGCCAACACCTTTATGCAGCTTGAAAACGATAACATCTGTTCTGTTCCTGAATTCTGCGGTGTTGCTTTAAAAATGAACAAAACTATTTATGACGTTATCATCGGTACACTTTATAACGATAAAAAGGCTGAAAAAGAAATCAAAGAATGGTGCCTTATTGCTAAAACTCTTCGTAAGCTTAAAGGCGCACGAATTGCTTTAATGGGCCACGTTTTAGAGGCTATGTACGATATGCATACCGATCCTACGTTGGTATTTAACGCATTTGGTATCCACGTTCCATTATTGGAGATTGATGACCTTTTAACTGAATATAAAAACGTTACTCAGGAAGAAATTGATGAACAGATCGCCATTATCAAAGAAGAATTTGATATGCCCGAACCTAAGAGTGATCCCGTTACAATGAAGCTTACTGATGAAGACCTTTTCCACGCAGCAAAGGCTTCTGCGGCATTGGAACGTTTCAGAATTAAATATAAGCTTGATGGCCTTGCATACTTCTACAACGGCGCAGAAGGCAGTGAAAACCGTAAGCTTGCAGGTTCACTTATTTTAGGAAACTCAATGCTTATTGCCCGCGGTATTCCTATGTGCGGCGAATACGATATTAAAACCTGTATCGCTATGATGATTATGGATACTATCGGTATCGGCGGCAGCTTTGCTGAAATTCATCCTTTTGATTTTGAAAACGACTGTATCCTTGTTGGCCATGATGGTCCTCACCACATTCAGCTTGCACAAGGAAAACCTGTTGTACGTTCACTTAAAAAGTATCACGGTAAAGAAGGCAGCGGTGCTTCTGTTGAATTTAAACTTAAAGAAGGTCCTTTCACAATGCTTGGCATCAATCAGAATGCAGATGGTTCTTTCCGTTTTGTTATCGGTGAAGGTATTTCAAACGAAGGTCCTATTCCTCCAACAGGCAACACCAACACCCGTGCATCATTTGCACCTGATACACCTACCTTTATTAAAAATTGGTGTTTAGCAGGTCCTACACACCACTTTGCTCTTGGTACAGGTAACTATGCATCAACTTTGGAAAAATTAGGCAAGGTTTTAGGCGTTACAACAGTTGTAGTTGGTACAAACAAATAAGTGAGGGTTTTTTATGTATAACGTAAAACTTTATGATTATGTTCCAAAGCCACAGCCTGTTAAAAGCGATTATATAATCGGCGTGCACTATTATCCTGCATGGAAAATGGGTGCCGCAGGGCTTCATAAGGGTTTTGATCAGTTTCTTGATTATCCTGAAAGACTTCCGCTTTTAGGCAGATATGATGAAGAAAATCCCGAAGTTATTGATTGGGAAATCAAATGGGCAGTTGAACACGGTATAAATTGCTTTATCTATTGCTGGTACCGTAAAAAAGAAAATCAGGGCAAAAAGATTACAATAGACGATCTTCGCCTTGGTCACGGTATTCACGAAGGTCTTTTTAATGCAAAATATAAAAATATGATAAAGTTTGCCATTATGTTTGAAGCTCAATCAAGATGGTCAAATACTGATTTATTGGATTTTGAAGAAAACCTTTTGCCATTCTGGTTTGAACAGTATTTTACAAAGGAAAACTATCTTGTTATTGATAACAAGCCCATCGTTTACGTTTACGATTATCAGAACTGTGTTCGCGATGGCTTCGGCGGATCTGAAATTCAGGCAGAAGCTTTCAAAAAAGCACAGGAATATGCTAAACAGTTTGGCTTTGATGGTATAGAATTTCAGGTAGAATACAGATATACTGACCTTACAAGATATGATGAATATAAAAAAGGCGGATATGACCGTACTTTCAGTTATTGCTGGGAAATGAAATCTTTAAGACCAACTCAGGAAGAAATTATTGACAGGCAGATAAGCATCATGGAAGCAAGGGCAAAGAAAGATCCTGATTACTTTATTCCCCTTGCATCTAAACAGTGGGATCCCCGTCCAAGAATGGATATTATGCCTGAACTTTACGGCACGCCCGAAACAAGTTCAATATGGAATCTTACCCCTGAATCATGGCGAGTTCTTCTTGAAAGAATTAAAGAGTTGATGGATAAACTTCCAAAAAGCGCACAGGCATCAAAGGTTTTAATCTTGGATAACTGGAATGAATGGGATGAGGGCCATTATCTTTCACCCCACTATGAAGGCGGATTTAAATATCTTCAGGCAGTAAGGGAAGTATTTACAAAACGTGATAACCTTCCTGACTACCGTACCCCTGAAGTTTTAGGCCTTGGCCCATATCATAAAAACTGGGGCGATGCAGATTACAGTAAATACTGCGTTGGTAAAAAATTAGAAGATTAAATTAAGAAAAAGAGCTTTTTAAAAGCTCTTTTTTTATTGATTTATTGTGTTTTATAGTGTATAATTAAATTAAAGGCAGGTGTAGGTATGAAAGAAAAAACATTTGATGAATTTCAAAAAAGTCAGATAAAAAAAGGTATGATCATCCTTTTAATAGCAATGATTTTTGAAATCGCAACTTGTGTTTTTAAAATAAATAGCTCAGAAGCCTGGTTTGTATGGGCGTATAAACAAGGCGTCTTTACGTTTGTAGGCGAAGGAAAGCTTATTATGTATTTGTTAATGGCGTTAAGCCTTCTGTTGCCGATAATTGCACTTGTGTTTAGTATTTTATCGTTTAAGGGCTTTGAATGGGGCAGAAATATATTGGTTGTTTGCTATGGTCTGTTTTGTTTTCGTTTAGGGCTTTATACGCCGTATGCATTTGAAATACTTGGTAGTTCCCGTGCTTCAGAAAAAGCAATTATATTTTGTATTTTATGCTTAATAGCTTTTGTTTATTATGTTACAATGTGTATTCTGTTATCCAATAAATCAGTAACTGAATATATGTACTCAAAACGATATAAATAAAAACGGTTGATTATTCAACCGTTTTCTTTTTTGTAAACATTTTAAATAATGCCGAAACAATGCTTAATCCTAACGTTATTGCACCGATAAAAATAACGGTTTCAAGGGCATAATATGAAACCCTGTCCCATTCGCTTAATACTGCATTTTGCATTGTGTAAAAAAGCGAGCTTCCTGGAATAAGGGGGATAAGCGCAGGAATAGTGAAAACCGTTGTAGGTGCTTTTAAAATACGTGCAGATATTTCGCTATAAAACGCTGCAAAGGCAGAAGCCAAAAATACTGCAAAAAATAAGCTGTGCATAAAATGATTTATAGCTAAATACATACCCCAGGCAAGCATACCGCCTAAGGAAGCAGGTAAAAGCCTGTTTAATTTCATATTAAATAAAAGGGCAAAACCAAGTGAGCCAATAAAAGCATAGGTAAGCTGAAGAATGACGTTTATCAAGCAAAAACACCTCCCCAAAGGCTCATAGCAAGCATAAATCCGCCTGCAAGTGAAATTGCCCATAATATGCTTTCGGAAAATTTAATTAAGCCCGAAACCGTATCACCGATAATAATATCCCTTACCGCATTGGTAATTGCAAGCCCCGGAATTAAAAGCATAATATCACCGATAATTATCATATCGCTGTTACAATCAGGGAATAAAAGAGCACAGGCAAAAATACCCAAACCGATAACAAGTGATGAAGTTAAATAAAAGAACACTTTGTTAGGGCATATCTTTGAATAATGTAACTGCAAAAAGCAAATTAAAAGTGCAAAAGCACCTGCCAATATTCCATCATAAATACTTCCGCCAAAAAACATCGCAAAACCGCCTGCTGTAAGAAACGAACCTAAGTATTGCTTTATTTTCTTAGGTGCTTTTTCAGTGGTTTTGTGTAAATTCTCGTCAAATTGACGTATGCTCATATTAACACAATTACGGCATAAAGCATTTAATTCTTCAATCTTCTTAAAATCCGTAACGGCATTAGCGTTAAGGCGTCTTGTTTGTGTTTCAAGGCTGTTATCATCAAAAGTAACGGTAATATTGATAACGGAAGTTAAAACAAAAACGTCAACCTTTAATGCGCCGTAGTTTTTTGCAACGCGGGAAAGTGAATCTTCAACGCGGTTGATTTCTGCCCCGGATAAAAGCAAGGCCTCACCTAAATCAAGTAAGCATTTAATTAAATACTGTTTTTCATTCATCTTAATTTTTCCTTTAAAAAAAGGGCGATAAACGCCCTTAATTTTTTATTCAGCAGAAAGCAAATAGTAATATACCGGCTGACCGCCATTTACAACTTCAATATCTGTATTTTTGTATTCACTTGATAAAATATCAGCAATTTCATTTGCGGCATCTTCTGTGGTATCCTGACCAAAGTAGATGGTTAAAATATCATTTCTGTCTTCTAAAAGCTTTTTAGCAAGATTAACGGTAACTTGTTTAAGATCTTCACCGCAGAAAGCAATTGTACCTTCCTTTAAACCTAAAATGTTACCTTCGTGAATTGTTTGTCCGTCAAACTCAGTATCGCGTACTGCATAGGTAACGCTACCTGTTAAAACCTCACCAAAGGCGTCCATCATATCCTGATGGTTTTCTTCACCGTTTCCTTCAGGATTATATGCAAGCATAGCACAAATTCCCTGGGGAACAGTCTTTGTAGGAATAACGTAAAGCTTTTTATCAGTAAAATCCTGTGCCTGTTCAGCGGCAAGAATAATGTTGGAGTTATTTGGCAGGATAATAACTGATTTAGCATTAACCTTTTTAACAGCGGCAGAAATATCTTCTGTGCTTGGGTTCATTGTCTGACCGCCTGTTACAACGTAATCAACGCCAAGGTCCTTAAAAAGCTGAGTAAAGCCTTCGCCAGAAGCAATGGCAACAACGCCAACTTCTTTTAAGTTCTTCTTGTTTGCTTCAACGATTTCACGGTGTTGCTGAACCATATTTTCAATCTTGATCTTGTAAAGCTCACCAAGCTCCAATGCCATCTGCAAAGCCTTGCCGGGATCGTTGGTGTGAACGTGAACTTTAACAAGCTCAGGGTCGCCAACAACAACCAAAGAATCACCGATCTGCGCAAGCTTGTTCCTTAATTTTTCAACAGTTTTTTCTGTTACCTCAGGCTTTAACTGCTGAATAAAGAACTCTGTGCAGTATGCAAAGGTGATTTCGTCCATTTCTGCAACTTCGTCAGAAGTATCTCTTGAAATATTATCGCTTACTGCGGTAAATTCAAAAGGAGCAATATCATCGGGAATTTCTTCACCGTGAACAACTGAACTGAAAGCGTGCATAATGGTCATAAGACCCTGTCCGCCTGCGTCTACAACCCCTGCTTTCTTTAACTGGGGAAGCATTTCAGGCGTCTGTAATAAAGTTTCTTCACCGATTTTAATAGCAAAATCAAAAAGCTCACAAAGATTTTTATCAGTTTCGTATTTTGCCTTTTCAGCCATTACGCGAATAACTGTTAAAATAGTACCTTCTTTGGGCTTCATAACTGCCTTATAAGCAGTTTCCTGACCTAATCTTAAAGCAGTAATAAAATCTCTTGCGCTTGCTTCATCAGTTGTTTCAAACTGTTTTGCAAAACCGCGAAGAATCTGTGAAAGAATAACACCGGAATTACCGCGTGCGCCCTTTAATGCCCCGCGGGACATTGCCTTTGCAACAGTAGCAAGGTCGTCTTCGGAAACAGATAAAACCTCTTTTAAAACTGATTGCATTGTTAAGGACATGTTTGTACCTGTATCACCATCGGGAACAGGAAAAACGTTAAGGTCATTAAGCTGTTGTTTGTTTGTTTCTAATAATGAAGCGGCGGCAACCACCATTTCTTTAAGCAGCGCGCCGTTAATTGATGAATGTTCCATTGATTTTTTACCGCCTTAAACTCTGATGCCCTGAATAAGAACGTCAACGTTCTCAACTTTCAAGCCAGTCTGTAATTCAACGGCATATTTAACTGCTTCAATCACGTTGTGTGCTGCAGCAACCATAGAAACACCGTATTCAATGATAACGTGAAGTTCAAATTTAACGCTATCACCGCTTGTATTTACTTTAATACCTTTTGTTAAACTCTCTCTTTTAAGAAGCTCGGCAATGCCTTCTGCAGTATTTGTGGCAGACATACCTACAATACCTGCGCAATCGCAAGCAGCAATACCTGCAATAGTAGCAAGCACACTATCAGAAATAGTAGTTGTACCAAGCTGTGTTGTTGTTTTGATGGGCATAATTTTTACCTCCTGAAAAAATCTCGTACGCGCAAAATAAATAATAAATAAAATAAAGACGTATTCGCATACACGATTATTTTACTATAAATTGTAAACAATGTAAAGTGAAATTTTAGCATACGTATTTTGCCTATATAATAGTATATTACAAATTTTTTGTAAAATGCTTGCAAAAAAACACAAAAATTAGTCTGTTTCTGATAATTGACTAAATTTTATATTGTGTTACAATATAAGTATAAAAAAAGATAAAGGAAGAATTTTTATGAAAATCAAGGGTAAAAAAATTAATTTTTTAGGGGATAGTATTACCGAGGGTGTAGGTGTTTCAAAACCTGAAAATAAGTACGTAGAGGTTTTCAGAAAAAAATATTCACCTAAAGTAGTTCGTAATTACGGGATTTCAGGCACCCGATTTGCAAGACAGAATAAACCATCGGAAAAAGCAAGCTATGATCAGGATTTTTGCTCACGTGTTGAAATGATGGATAGCGATGCAGATATAGTAGTTGTATACGGCGGTGTAAACGATCACGGCCACGGTGATGCACCCTTTGGCACTTTTGAAGATCGCACACCTGATACGTTCTTTGGTGCATGCCACTATTTAATGGAATCTTTATTAAATAAATATCCTCTTGCAACCATCGTGTTTATGACGCCCCTTCACTGTATTGTTGAAGATAGGGAAGGTAAGGAGCCTTACTATAAGTACGTTGAAGCAATTAAACAGGTAGCAGCATATTATGCAATTCCCGTGCTTGATCTTTATACAGTAAGCGGAATCCAACCTAAAGTACCTGTTATAAAAGAAACTTACATACCTGATGGTGTTCATCCAAACGACCTTGGCGCAAAGAAAATAGCTGAACGCCTTGGTGAATTTATTAAAACACTGTAAGGAGTTCGTATGCAGTATGCGTTATATGGTGATGGTATTCACGATGATTTTCCCGCTATTCAGGAACTGATTGATAATAGCGGTAATTTTCTTGAATTGCCAATGCCTGAAAATTATTATTTAATATCTGAAACCATCGTTTTACCTTCTAATTTTAAATTCGTATTGCCCCAAAACGCAATAATACGATTAAAAGAAAATTCAAATTGCCCCATGATAAGAAACAAGTGGCGAAAAATTAACAATACAGGCAAATATTTATATAATGGCAGAGATAAGATTTGGAATTATGTAAATTGCATTAGTGATGAAGAAGAAGATAAATGCGAAAATATTTCTCTATGCGGTGGTATCTGGGATTTTAACAATCTTGAACAAAAGCCGAATCCGTTAAGAAGCCTTGATTTTTTAGAAAACGATTTGTATAATGGCTTTGGGTTTCAGTTTTTTAATGTTAAAAACTTAAGCATTTCTTCATTAACGCTTAAAAACCCCGTTACGTTTGGCGTAACGTTAGATATTATCTCTGATTTTTTGGTAGAAGATATAACTTTTGATTACACCGTTGGTAATCCTATGACCATCAATATGGATGGAATACATCTTAACGGCAATTGCTTTAACGGTATAATCCGCAACTTAAAAGGCGCATGTTTTGATGATCTTGTAGCCCTAAATGCTTCAGAAGGTTATCAAGGTGAAATTTCTAATATAAAAGTAGAAAATCTTTGCGCCCAAAATTGTCATAGCGCAGTAAGGCTGCTTGCCATAAACGATTCTATTGACAATATTGAAATTACTAACGTTTCAGGCACGTATTATCAGTATTGTATCGGAATTTCAAAATTTTATGACGTTCCCGTAACGAAAGGTTTTGATAACGTAAAAATCGAAAACGTTTTTGCTTCAAAAGCGCCAAGAACGCCTGAAGTTTTCCCTTATACTGATTCGTACGTTTATCCGTTAATATGGATTCAGGATGATGTTCTTGTAAAAAAAGTTTCCATAAAGAATGTTTATCGAAAAGAGCAGGTTACCGCAATACCAACAATATATATTGGTGAAAATACTCCCGTAGAACAGCTTGTGATTGAGAACGTTAAACAGGAAAACCTTTTAGATGAAAGTTTCCCGCTTATACATAATAAAGGAATTATTGAAAATCTCGTATTAAAAGATCTTTATGCCGAAGATGAAATTTTAATTAACGAAGGTATAATTAAAAATCAGTAAAAAAATATCCACCATTAAAAAGGTGGATATTTTTATTTTAAATTGCAACAATGTTTAAAAGCTTACCTGGTACGGCAACAATTTTCTTGATTTCTTTGCCTTCAACAAGCTTTTTAACGGTTTCGTTATCAATAACAAGCTTTTCCATACCCGCTTTATCAATATCAGCAGGAACCATCAGCTTTGCCTTAATTTTACCGCAAATCTGAACAACGATTTCAATTTCGTTTTTAACAAGCTTCTTTTCATCCCAAGCGGGCCAAGCAGCTTGATAAAGTCTGTTTTCAAAGCCTGCTTCTTCCCACATTTCTTCTGTTAAATGGGGGGCAACGGGGTTAAGAAGCGTCAATAAGGTTTTAAGTTCTTCTTTATTGATACTGCCTAATCTGTAAATATCGTTTACGTAAGCCATCATCTGTGCGATAGCGGTGTTAAACTTCATCTGCTCAAAGTCTTCTGAAACTTTTTTGATGGTAGCGTGTAAAAGAGCATCTCTTTCGGCATTCATAGGTTCGTCCTTAATAAGATCCTGTAAGCGCCATACTCTTTCAAGGAAACGACGGCAACCGCGTGCGCCTTTTGTTGACCACGGAATAGCCTGGTCAAAAGCACCCATAAACATTTCATACATTCTGAATGAGTCTGCGCCGATTTCATTAACTATATCGTCAGGGTTAATAACGTTACCGCGGGATTTACTCATTTTTTCGCCGTTTTCACCTAAAATCATACCGTGGCTTGTACGTTTAAGATAAGGCTCTTTTGTAGGAACAACGCCAATATCGTAAAGGAAACGATGCCAGAAACGTGAATATAAAAGGTGAAGTGTTGTATGTTCCATACCGCCGTTATACCAGTCAACCGGAAGCCAATAATTCATTTTGTCCATATCGGCAATAGCGCCTGTGTTATGGGGGTCAACGTAGCGGATAAAGTACCAGGAAGAACCTGCCCACTGGGGCATTGTATCGGTTTCACGTTTTGCTTTGCCGTGACACTTGGGGCAAGTGGTGTTTACCCAATCATCAAGCTTTGCAAGTGGTGATTGAGCATCGGCAGTAGGAATAAAGTCGTCTGTGTGTGGAAGAGTTAAAGGTAATTCGCTTTCATCAAGTGGAACCCAACCGCACTTTTCACAGTAAACAAGGGGAATAGGCTCACCCCAATATCTCTGGCGTGAGAATACCCAGTCACGTAACTTGTAATTAACCTTTGCTTCACCGATACCTTTTTCGGTTAAATGCTTAATAATAGCTTCTTTTGCTTCTTTAACTGAAAGTCCGTTTAAGAAACCGCTGTTTACCATAACGCCTGTCTGAATATCGGTAAATGCTGCTTCCTGAACGCTGCCGCCTTCAACAACTTCAATAATAGGAAGATCAAATTTCTTTGCAAAATCCCAGTCGCGCTCGTCGTGTGCAGGAACAGCCATAATAGCGCCTGTGCCGTAGCTCATAAGTACGTAATCTGATACCCAGATAGGAATTTCTTTTTCTGTAAGGGGGTTAATAGCAAAAATACCGTCAAGCACAACGCCTGTCTTTTCCTTTGCAGTTTCAGTTCTTTCAAAATCGCTCTTTTTCTGTGCATCTTCGCGGTATTTAATAACTGCATCAAGATTCTTTATCTTATCACCTAATGCATCAATCATAGGATGTTCAGGTGAAATAACCATATATGTTGCGCCAAAAAGTGTGTCAGGACGGGTAGTGAAAACTGTTAAGGTATCGTTAAATGCAGGTACGTTGAATTTAACCAAAGCACCTTGTGATTTACCAATCCAGTTTTTCTGCTGTGTCTTTACCTTTTCAATAAAGTCAACGTCGTCAAGACCATCTAAAAGCTTCTGTGCATAATCTGTTATGCGAAGCATCCATTGGCTCTTTGTTTTTCTGATAACCTCGCCACCGCAACGTTCACAAACACCGCCAACAACTTCTTCGTTAGCAAGACCAACGTTACAGGAAGTACACCAGTTAATTGCGATTTCGCTCTTATATGCAAGACCTTTTTTGAAAAGCTGTAAGAAAATCCACTGGGTCCACTTATAGTAGTTGGAATCAGTTGTATTTACTTCCCTTGAATAATCAAAAGAAAAACCAATCTTTTTAAGCTGATCTCTGAAACGGTCAACGTTATTTTTTGTAACGATTTCAGGGTGAATATTGTTCTTTATTGCAAAGTTTTCAGTAGGCAAGCCAAAAGCATCCCAACCGATAGGGTAAAGAACGTTATAGCCTTGTAATCTGCGCTTTCTTGAAATAATATCAAGGGCGGTATTAGAACGTGGATGGCCAACGTGTAAGCCTGCGCCTGATGGATAGGGGAATTCAATAAGACCATAAAATTTAGGCTTTGAAGTATCGCTGTCATCAGCCTTGAAAGCACCTTCGTTTTCCCAAATATCCTGCCATTTTTTTTCAATCAATAAATGTTCATAAGGTTTTGCCATAATTTTTAAAACTCCGTTTCAAAATTTAAGTATATAGTATTTTATTATATAAGGTTAGAATTGTCAATTAAAACATAGCTTAAATAATGGATAATTCCTTTAATATATCATCAACGTTTTCTACAATGTGGGTTGCGCCTGCTTGTTTTAGTTCTTCAAAACCACCGTAACCCCATAAAACCCCAAAGGAAGTAATATTGTTTGCTTTTGCACCGTCAATATCATCGCGTCTATCGCCGATCATAATAGCAACGTCAGGTTTTTCGTTATCTAAAACCTCTTTTATAAAAAGGCTTTTGCCGGGGTAAACGCCGTGCAAATCAGCACCTTTTAAAGCAGAAAAATACTTATATAAATCAAAGTGTTTAAGCACAATTTCAACCATAACGGTGGGCTTTGCAGAACATATTCTTAATTCCCAACCGCCTTCTTTTAACGCGCTTAAAAGCTGGGGAATACCGGGGTAAACGTAGTTTTCATAAATGCCTTTTTCCCAGTAATATTCGCGGTAAACGTCAATCATATTTTCCGCTTCTTCTAAACTTAAACCGTAAAGGCGCATAAAGCTTTTATTAAGGGGCGGACCAATACAGCTTTTTTTATCTTCTAAGCTTGTTTTATTAAGTTTAAGTTTGTTTTCTGCATAGGTAATAGCGTTTACTATGCCAAGCCCTGAATCAGAAATCGTTCCGTCAAGGTCAAAAAATGCAATTTTTTTCAATCTTTCAGCCCCCTTTTATTATTGGTTTGAGAATAACACAACAAAAGATTAATGTCAACATTAAAAAGGACGGACAAAAAAATTTCAAAAAAATTGTCAAAAGTGTTTGACAGTTTTTATGTTTGTTTGATATAATTGCCACGTAGTTATTAGAAAAATAACTCTCGTGTTTATCTCACACTGAGGGGAGGGATATAGATGTCAGAAATTCATGTTGGTGAAAACGAATCATTAGAAAATGCTCTTAAACGTTTTAAGCGTAAGTGTGCCCGTGCTGGCGTTCTTGCTGAGGTTCGTAAGAGAGAGCATTATGAAAAGCCCAGTGTTAAGAGAAAGAAAAAGGCTGAGGCTGCAAGAAAGAGAAAGTATTAATTCTTAATAAAAGATAACCGATGGTAAATACCGTCGGTTATTTTTTTTCTGCTTTTTTCATAAATTTCTTATGGGGTGTTTTTTATGAAAAAAGATTTAATTTATCAGTCGGGGTTTGCCCCTGAAGGCGCGGGATATTTAAAGGTATCCTTATTTGAAGATAATTTTATTACAATAGAAAACCATTTAGGCATACTTGATATGAAAAATGAGTGCATAAAGATATTCTGCCAAAAACGTGTTCTTGGCATTTTTGGTGAAAATTTAGCCATAAAAGAGCTTGATGGATGCACTTTGAAAATAAAAGGTAAAATTTTTAAAATAGAATATTTGACCTGAAGGGATAATTATGATAAAATTATTTAATGGATATTTATATTCTTACGTCAGGCTTCGCTTTACAGGGCTTAACACACAGGAAATTTTAAATAAAGCCTATAAAAACGGAATCATAATAAAAAACGCGGTTCGTACAGAGTACACTCAGATGGAAGCTGACGTTTACCGCTTTCAAGTAAAGAAATTAAAAAAGCTTCTTAAAGAAAAATATAAAATAACTTCCGTAAAAAAACGTGGTGTTTCATATCAGATAACAGCCAACAAAAAGCGCATAGCCTTAATTTTAAGCTTAATCCTTGCTTTTACGGGAATAGGCCTTGTGTTTTCAAGAACATGGTCAATAAAAGTAATAGGATATGAAAACGAAAAAGCCATCGCCGAAATTGTAAAAAACAGCGGAATGCTTTCCTGGAAAAAGGGATTAACTGAAAAAATTTATGACGTTCAGGCTAAAATCAGCCAAAGTGATAAAAATATATTATGGAACGCTATTTCCATTAACGGAACTGTTGTAGAGGTTTATATTAAGGAAGATAAAACCTTAAAGGTTGAAGGGGCTAAGGAAGGTAATTTGGTTTCTTCAAAGGATTGCGTAATCCGTAACCTGATAGTTTATTCGGGAACAGGGCAGGTTGAAAACGGTACGGCTATAAAAAAAGGTCAGCTTTTAATTGAAGCAAAGCAAAAGTTCGGTGAAGAATTTTTTCCTTGCAAGGCTGATGGAATAGCAAAGGCAAGCGTATTTTATTCTGCAAGTTTAAGCGTTCCCCAAAATGAAATTGTTTTTCAGGAAACAGGCAATAAAAAAACTGTATGTAATATAAGGTTTTTAGGAATGAATATTCAGGCAGGCGGTAAAAACGAGTTTTTGCACAGCTTCAGAACAGAAGAAAAAATCAACACTTTTGGATTGCCTATTGAAATTACAAAATTTACGTTTTTTGAAACTCAGGCGCAAAGCATTCAACAAGATAAAGATGCTTTAATTCAGGAAACGCAAAACAGTTTATTAACTAAATTAAAACAACAGATACCAAAAGATGCAACAATATATAAAACAGAAACCACGATTTCAGAAAGTGACGGTGTTATTACTGTTTACACCAGTATTGAAACCATTGAAAACGTGGCTGTAAGGGGATAATAAATGGAATATATCAACATTGAAAACTCTGAATATTTAACCGAGCTTTTCGGTATGCACGATGAAAATATCCGCATTATTGAAGATGAACTTAACGTGCGTATTGCTTTAAGGGACGATCGCTTGCAGATTGATAGTGAAGATGAAGAAAAAGCGTTAGTTGCCTCACGTGTTATCAAAAGGCTTGTAAATCTTTTAAGAAGAAACGAGAAGATAGACCGTACCCGTATTAGATACGCAGTTGAATTAGCAAAAGAAGGCAGAGACGAACTGATTGAAGAAATAATGAGTGACGTTGTTGCCATTACCTATAAAGGCGCGCAGATTCGTTGTAAAACCTTAGGCCAGCAAAAATACGTTCGCGCTATGCAAAAAAATACGGTAGTTTTCGGCGTTGGTCCTGCAGGAACAGGTAAAACCTATCTTGCTATGGCAAACGCAGTGATGGCTTATAAAAATAAAGAAATTTCAAAGATAATTCTTACCCGCCCTGCCGTTGAAGCAGGTGAAAAGTTAGGCTTTTTGCCGGGTGACCTTCAACAAAAGGTTGACCCTTATTTAAGACCCCTTTACGATGCAATATACGAAATGATGGGCGTTGAGGCTTATCAGAAGCTTTGGGAAAGGGGCGCTATTGAGGTTGCACCCTTAGCCTATATGCGCGGCAGAACCTTAAACGATGCCTATATCATTTTAGATGAAGCCCAGAATACCACCGTTGAACAGATGAAAATGTTTTTAACCCGATTGGGCGAAGGCTCAAAAATGGTAATTACAGGGGATCTTACACAGATAGATTTACCAATGGGTAAAACAAGCGGATTAAAGCACGCTATAAGTATTTTAGGCGGGATAGACAAGCTTCAGGTTTGTCATTTAACCGCAAAGGACGTTGTCCGCCACGAAATAGTAATGAATATTATTAAAGCTTATGATAAAAGTAATGAGCAAAAGAGGGAAAAATAATGTCAGCAAAAAGAGATAAAGACAGTGCAAAAAACGCAAGAAGCACATATAAAAGGAACAGGCGTAATATAGCATTATCAATTGTTTATGGGATTTTTACCTGTCTTTTAATAGTTTTCTTAGTTTTTTTTGAAATAAGACCTCAGGCACACGTCGTTCACGTTGGTGAAATAGCAGGGGAAACTATCTATGCCATTGGTGAAGTTGAAGATCCCCTTGAAACACAGAAAAAGGAACAGGCGGCTTCTGATGCAGTTGGTGACGTTTACGTTGCCGATGAAAATAAAACCAATGAAATCATTTTGTATTTTAACCAAACCGTTTTTGATAACATTAAAACAGTTGCAAATTACGGCTATACCGTAAGGGGTGGCAAGGAAAACACAGGCAACTACATAATTCAGTATGATGCGCAAAAACAAGATGGATTCCTTAAAAACGAACTTTCCTTTGTGGGTGATTCCATTGATATGATTAAAGATGGTGCCATGACCAAGGTTCAAAAGGTTATTACGGTGCTTGATAGTGATCCAAAGGATGTACAAGCCTTACAGGAATGGTTTATACCCGTTTTTTCACAGATGCTTCAAAGGGGTATCAGCGAACAACAACTGCAAACTGCAAAAAATAATATTGCAAAAACCATAATTGATTCAACCAGCATAAACAACGCTAAATTAAAGCAGGTTGTAGCCGAAGTTATTGAAGATAAATTAACCGCCAACGCAGTTTTTGATCAGGCAAAAACAGAAGAAGCAAAACAGGCGGCAATTAAAAACGTTCAGCCTGTTATCGTTCCCAAAGGAACTGCCATTGTAACTGAAAACACCATTGTTACGCAAAATCAGGTGGATATGCTTAATAAGTTAGGTATGCTTGAAGAAGGCGACCTTCCTTATGCATTGTTAGTTGGCTCAACAGGTATGGTTTTTGCCCTTTTAGCTATGGTTGCTTTATACCTTTGGGTGTTTGAAAATAAAATAGTAACCCAACACAAAAAAACTTTGCTTTTATGCTTGCTTGTTATTGTAAATATTCTTATTGCTCTGCTTCTTAAAAGCGGCGGATGGCAGAAGATGATGAACGCGGCAATATCAACTATTCTTATTGCCCTCTTATTTGATGAACAGATTGCGTTAATCGTAAACACTATGCTTTCTGTAATCCTTGCGCTTTTCTTATCAGATGAAGCAGGCGTGTTCTCAACCGATGCAGTTGCTTTAATCATTTCTTCCCTTGCAGGCGGAACAGTTGCAATTCACACTTGTAAAAACGTTCGTAACGGCTCAACAAGGGGCAAAATGCTTATCCCCGGCGTAACCGCAGGTGTAGTAGGCATGGTTACTGCGTTCCTTGTAATGTGGGCGGCAGGTAAGGAAATTACCGCTTGCCTTAAAGGTGCATCATTCTCACTTTTAGGCGGAATCCTTGCGGCAATCTTTTCAAGCGCATCACTTCCCGTATGGGAAAGTATGTTCGGTTTAATTACACAGTCAAAGCTTTTAGAACTTTCAAATTCAAGCAGTGACCTTTTAAGAAAAATAAGCGTTGAAATTCCCGGTACGTATCAACATTCCTCTGCCGTTGCCGAAATGGCAGAAAACGGCGCAAAGGATATAGGCGCAAACCCGATGCTTGCAAAAACGGCTGCGCTTTA
Source organism: Clostridia bacterium (assembly GCA_045652205.1). GTDB lineage: Bacteria > Bacillota > Clostridia > Christensenellales > QALW01 > UMGS1322. The sequence continues at coordinate 5,811 of JAZRTX010000039.1, read as the reverse complement.
TCACGATATTGGTAAACTTCGTTGCCCCGAATGTTATACTGAAAACCAAACGCCTGAAAACAAAAATTATCACGACAGGCTTTCACCAAAGGAAAGCACTGAAATGATTTTTTCGCATATCAGCGAAGGCGTAAAGATAGCAAAATCACATAAGCTTCCACAGGAAGTTATTGACGTTATTCTTCAGCATCACGGCACAAGTGCGGTGCAGTATTTCTATAATAAGGCAAAGCAGATTGATCCTCTTGTAAATATAGATAATTTCCGCTACCCAGGTCCTAACCCGCAAACAAAGGAAGCAGGTATAATTCTGCTTGCCGACTGTATTGAGGCTTCTGTTCGTTCAATGGATGAAAAAACCCCTGAAACCATCAAGGCACAGATTGAAAAAATGTTTAAAGCCCGTATGGATGGCGGCGAGCTTGATGATTGCGAACTTACCTTAAAGGATATAAACGTGTTAAAGCAATCCTTCCTTGAAACTTTAAGTGCTATGTACCATACCCGTATAAAATACGATAATCAGGAGAAAAAAGATGGTTCTGACAGTTGATAATATTGAAACAAACGAAAGTAAAAAGCTTTTATCTTTACTTGAACAGGTAGCCCAAGCAGGCGCAAAGGCAGTTTTAGGTGCAGAAAACTTTGAAATCACTATTTTTATTACAGATAGCGAAGAAATCAAAGAAATCAACCGCGAGCATAGGGGAATAGACAGGGAAACCGACGTGCTTTCATTTCCACTTTGGGACCGCAGAAACGGTGAAGAACCTTTTATAAATCCTGAAACCAATAATATAATGTTAGGTGATATTATAATTTGCCTTCCTAAATTAAAAGAACAGGCAGAAGAATATAACCACAGCGAAAAGCGCGAAGGCGCATATCTTTGCATTCACGGTGTGCTTCATTTGTTAGGGTACGACCATATTGAAGAAGAAGATAAAAAGGAAATGCGCTTAAAAGAAGAAGAGCTTCTTACTAACCTTAACATTACAAGAGAGGACTGATTAAATATGAAAATGACCGATGAACTTTATAACGAATACGTTGAATTTACCTCAAAGCACGAAAGAAGCCATATTCTTCAATCAGTTGAATGGGGAAAGGTAAAAAAAGAATGGACAAACGAATTTGTTATCGTTCGTGATAACGAAGGCAAAATTGAAGGTACTTTAAGTATATTGATAAGGAAGATACCTATGTTTCCTTGTACTTTTATGTATGCACCCCGCGGTCCTATCTGCGATTTACATAATAAGGACGTATTAAAAAAGCTTACTGACGGTGCAAAGGAAATAGCAAAAAAATATAATGCTATGACTTTAAAGATTGATACTGATACGCCTATTGATGACGTAGAGTATGCTTCTATTATGAAGGAACTTGGCTATAAGCTTAAAAACGATTACTATAATTTAGAAGGTGTGCAAGCCCGCTTTTTAATGCGTGTTGACCTTAAAGATAAAACCGAAGAAGAGCTTTTACAAAGTTTCCATCATAAAACCCGCTACAATATCCGCGTTGCCATGAAAAAAGGCGTGCAGATTAAAATCGGCACAAGGGAAGATATTCCTACCTTCTTTGAATTAATGAAAACCACAGGTCAAAGAGATGGCTTTGTAATAAGGGATATTGATTATTTCTACCGTATGTATGATTCATTAGGAAAGTACGCCCGCATTTTCCTTGCCTACGCAGGTGAAGACGAAGAGCATCTTGAATGTGTTTCGGGCACCCTTGCAGGTCTTTACGGCAATAAGTGTCTTTACCTTTACGGCGCATCAGGTAATAAATACCGTAACTATATGCCAAACTATCTTATTCAATGGGAAATGATTCGTTGGAGTAAGGAAAACGGTTGCAGCGTTTACGACCTTCGCGGTGTGCCAGGCATTATTGAAGATGAAAACAATGCTATTTACGGTCTTTATAAATTCAAAAAAGGCTTTGCAGGGCAGGCAACCGAAATGATAGGTGAGTTTGATTTGCAAATTAAACCCCTTTGGCATTGGCTTTTTAAGGTGGCTGAGCAAACAAGAAAACGCTTAAGAAAGTTCATTTCAAGAATTAAATCGGGAAAATAGAAAAAATTTGAAAAATTTCGCAAATATCGTTTGACATACCATGAAAAATGTGTTAGATTATTAAGGCTTAATAACATTGGAGCAGTTTGTTTTATTTTTGGGAGGTGCTAAAGATGGCAGTTGGACAAAGAACAAAAATTACTCTTGCTTGTACAGAATGCAAGAATAGAAATTACGATACAATGAAGAATAAAAAGAATAACGCAGAACGTATCGAACTTCAGAAATATTGCAGATTTTGCAAGAAGCATACCTTGCACAAGGAAACAAAGTAATTTCTTAATTAATTTATAAGGTGTGATAATATGTCAGAAAATAACGAAAAAACGGTTCTTGAACAGGCTGAAGTAAAAACCGATAAAGCTGGAAAGGCCGTTAAAACCGCTAAAAACGACAAAAAGAAAAAAGAAAAAAAGCCAAGAAAGCGTCCTTTAATGGAAATGATTTCAGAGCTTAAAAAAGTTAGCTGGCCTACTAAGGCAGATCTTCGTACGTATGCAGTATGCGTGCTTGTATTTGTATTGGTATGCTCAGTTCTTATCGCGCTTATTGACCTTGGCGTAGCTGAAGTTATTGATTTAATCAGTGCACCGGATAAGCTTCCAGGTTGGCTTAACGACCTGTTCAATTACGGAGGCTGATTGTAATGAGCAATATTCAGGATACCGAAGCCAAGTGGTATGTTATACATACTTATTCAAGTTATGAAAATAAAGTATGCGATAACATAATCAAGATGGTTGCAAATATGGGGCTTCAGGATTATATTACTGAGGTTAAGATCCCTATTGAAGAGGTTATGGAAGTTAAAAACGAAAAGCGTAAGATGGTACAGCGCAAGTTGTTCCCAGGCTACGTTATGGTTAAAATGATTATGACCAAGCAAACGCTTTACTTAATCCGTAACACCCGTGGCGTAACAGGATTTGTTGGTCCGGGATCAAAGGTTCCGATTCCTCTTTCAAATGAGGAAGTTCGCCGTATGGGTCTTGAAAACGTACGTATTAAAGCAGATATCGCAGTAGGTGACTTGCTTGATATCGTTTCCGGTCCCTTTGAAGGTCAGCAAGGCGTTGCTAAGGAAGTTGACGCCACAAGGCAAAAAGTTAAAATCAACATTTCATTCTTTAACCGTGAAAATGAGGTTGAACTTGATTTTGTTGACGTTAAAAAAGTATAATACGTAACTTTTTACGTTATTATATACTGCCCATTAGGCTATATGGGCGGGGTGGGAGGATATAAAATACATTCTTAATATATCCGTATAACCACATGCACTTTATTGAGGAGGTGTAATTATGGCTAAAAAGATAACAGGTATCGTAAAGCTGCAGATCACAGCAGGTAAGGCAACACCCGCTCCTCCAGTAGGTTCGGTATTAGGTCCTCACGGTATCAACATCGCAGGTTTCTGCAAGGAATTTAATGAACGTACAGCCAAGGACACAGGAATGATTATCCCCTGCGTAATCACAGTATATCAGGATAGATCATTCTCATTTATCACAAAAACTCCCCCGGCAGCAGTTCTTATTAAAAAGGCTTGCAAAATTGAAAGCGGTAGTGGTGTTCCCAACAAGAACAAAGTTGCAAAGATCACAAAGGCACAGCTTCAGGAAATCGCTGAACTTAAGATGCCCGACCTTAACGCAGCAAGCGTAGAAGCTGCAATGGCAATGATCGCCGGCACAGCTCGCAGCATGGGCGTAACCGTAGTTGACTAATTGCGAAATATTCGCACTAATAACGTGGGAGGGACGAGGAAAAGGCTCGTACCGTTAAAACCACTATGGAGGTAAAAGATGAAAAGAGGAAAAAAATATCAGGACAGCGTAAAGCTTATTGATACCACAAAATTATATGAGCCCGAAGAGGCAATCGCACTTTGTGTTCAGACAGCAAAGGCAAAGTTTGATGAAACTGTTGAACTTTCCGTTAGATTAGGTGTTGACTCACGTCAGGCAGACCAGCAGGTTCGTGGCGTAGTAGTTCTTCCTCACGGAACAGGTAAAACACAGCGCGTACTCGTTATTGCAAAAGGCGAAAAGGCAGATGCAGCTCAGGCAGCAGGCGCAGATTTCGTTGGTGCAGAAGAAATGGTACAGAAGATTCAGACTGAAAACTGGTTTGATTATGATGTAATCGTATGTACTCCCGATATGATGGGTGCATTAGGCCGTTTAGGTAAGGTACTTGGTCCTAAGGGACTTATGCCCAACCCCAAAAGCGGTACAGTTACAATGGATGTTGCAAAAGCAGTTACCGATATTAAGGCTGGTAAAGTTGAATATCGTGTAGATAAAACCAACATCATTCACGTTCCTGTAGGTAAAGCTTCATTCGGCGCAGAAAAGCTTAACGATAACGTTAAGGTTCTTATGGATGCCGTTGTTAAGGCTAAGCCCGCAGCAGCAAAAGGCACATACCTTAAGTCAGTAGTAATTTCCACAACAATGGGCCCTGGCATCAAGGTAAACGGTCTTAAATTCAACGCTTAAATTTTTGCTTGACAAGAATTTAAAAACGTTGTAAAATCATTCTACAATTAAATAATCTCTGTATTCCGTAGACAGCAAGCGCTTTTAATTAAAGCTTAAACCTTAGCTTGCCGAGGCGTCAGTTAAAAATGATTTTATCTGCCCCCGTATGTCTATATGGGGGTTATTTTTTTGAATAAGTACGGAGGTCAAAACATGTCAGTTAATAAGGAAGCCAAAATAGCTCTGTATGAAGAGATCAAAGAAAAGCTTTCCAAGGCAACACACGTTGTAATGGTAGATTACTCAGGCGTTAACGTTGAAGAAATCACCGCACTTCGTTCTGAATGCCGTGCTGCAGGGGTTGAATATAAGGTATATAAAAATACACTTGTTGCCCGTGCTGCTAAGGAACTTGGTATCGTTGGCTGGGAACAGTTCCTTGAAGGAACCAATGCTTTTGCATTCAGCTATGAAGATGTAGTTGCTCCTTCTAAGATTCTCTATGAGTTCGGCAAAAAAACCGAAAAATGCACTATCAAGTGCGGCTATATGGACGGTAAAGTAACAACTGTTCAGGAAGAGGAAGCTCTTGCAAAGCTCCCCGGAAAAGATGCTCTTATTGTTCAGCTTATCTGGGCACTTCAGGGCAATGTGCGTAATCTTGCTTATGCACTCAATGCAATTAAAGAAAAAATGGAAGCATAATTTTTAAAAATTTGGAGGAAAATTAAAATGACAAATGCAGAAATCATTGCAGCAATCAAGGAAAAAACTATTCTTGAAATCGCTGAATTAGTAACAATGCTTGAAGAAGAATTTGGTGTATCAGCAGCAGCTCCTGTTATGGTAGCAGGCGGCGCAGCAGCTGGCGCAGCAGCAGAAGAAAAGACAGAATTTGACGTTATTCTTGAATCCTTTGGTGACAAGAAGCTTGACGTTATTAAGGCTGTTAAGGAAGCTCTTGGTCTTGGCTTAAAGGATGCTAAGGACCTTGTTGAAGCAGCTCCTAAGGCTCTTAAAGAAGGCGCAGCTAAGGATGAAGCTGAAGCTCTTAAAGCTAAGCTTGAAGAAGTTGGCGCAACTGTTACTCTTAAGTAATTTAAAACAAGCAAAACAAAAAACCGTGTTCATAACGAACACGGTTTTTTTATAATTTTTTAATATGTTTTTGCATTAAATTATTACGCTTTTGTTACACCTGAAAGAAATGCAAAAAAAGTTCTAAAAATAACAAAAAATTA
>JAZRTX010000038.1:0-42264 GCA_045652205.1 Clostridia bacterium | reverse complement strand
GTCATACTCCTTTCCTTAACGGCTACAGACCTCAGTTCTATTTCAGAACAACAGACGTTACAGGCGTAGTAACACTTCCTGATGGCGTAGAAATGGTAATGCCTGGTGATAACATCACAATGAGCATCGCTTTAATTACTGAAATCGCTATTGAAGAAGGTCTCCACTTCGCTATCCGTGAAGGCGGCAGAACAGTTGGCGCTGGTATCGTAAGCTCAATCATTAAGTAATTAAAAATTACAAATTAAAAACACCGCAGTTTTGCGGTGTTTTTTTATATCTTGTGATTTTTAAAAAATATTGTGGAAAAAAATATCAATATATGGTACAATAGTATTATCGGATAGGAGGCGGTTATATGAAAAAGTTTTTAGCTTTGATTTTAGCCTTCTTGCTTATTTTCTGTTGCGCCTGTACCCCGCAAGAAGAATCCCAAAACGTTGAAGGTATTTTACAGGTTTATTTTATTGACGTTGGGCAAGCAGATTCAGCCTTAATAATTCAGGGCGAACAGGCTATGCTTGTTGATGGCGGAAACGTTAGTGACGCCCCTGACGTTATTTCATTTATTAAAAGTAAAAACGTCAAAACTCTTGACGTTGTTGTTGGAACACACGCCCACGAAGATCATATTGGCGGGCTTGGCACTATTATTGATAACTTTGCTGTAGGATTGATAAAATGCCCTGTAAGTAGTTATAATTCTACGGCATTTAATGAATTTAGTGATGCTGCTGCAAGACAAAGCGGTATAAACCTTTGCAAACAAGGTGATAGCTGGACTATAGGCGAAGCCAAGATAAACGTGCTTTGGCCTAAAAGCACTAATGGGTGGGATACTAATAACACAAGCATAGTGTTTACCCTTAAATTTGGCAAAGTAACCTACCTTTTTACAGGGGACGCGGAGCATGACGTTGAAACAAGTATAATTAACGATGGTGCAGATATTAAAGCAGACGTTTTAAAGGTTGGGCATCACGGCTCAGGAACAAGCTCAAGCTATTACTTTTTAAGAACGGTTATGCCTTCCTTTGCAGTGATTTCTTGCGGTAAAGATAATTCTTACGGGCACCCGCATCAGAATATTTTAGAAAGATATGTTCAGGCACAGGCTACCGTTTTAAGAACAGACCAAGGCGGAACGGTGTGCATTTCAACAGACGGTGAAGAAATAACCGTTAAACAGGGTGATGTTATTCAGACCCTTCAACAAGAAAACGCAACACCCGGTTTTCAGCCAACGGCATATATAGGCAATAAAAACAGTAAAAAGTTTCATTTGCCTTCGTGCAACAACTTGCCAAAGGAAGAAAACAGAAAAATATTTGATTCAAGAGATGAGGCAGTAAAAGCAGGATATTCTCCTTGCGGAGTCTGCAAGCCTTAAAAATAATAAAGGAATGAAAAATATGAAAAAGACCACAACTATTTGTTTTGCCAACAATAAAGGCGGTTCAGGAAAATCCACAACCTGCTCAAACGTAGGTTATTCATTATCACAAAAAGGCAAAAAGGTGCTTTTAATTGACGGTGATATGCAGCTTAACTTATCACTTTCCTTTTTTGATGAAGATACTGTGTTAGAGATTGCAAAGGGCGATAAAAACCTTTATACTGCCATAAAAGAGCAAAGGGATTTAAGCGATTTTGTTTATGAAACCAATTACAAAAATCTTCATATTATACCTTCTTCAACCTTAATGAGCGGTATTGAGTATGAACTTTTTACCAAGTGGCAAAGGGAGTTAATACTTAAAAAAGCACTTAAAAGCTTACAGGAAAGCGGGCAATACGATTATATTTTAATTGATGCGCCCCCAACGTTAGGCGGTTGGGCTATGAACCTTTTATGCGCATCTGATTACCTTTTAATTCCTGTTGAAGCAAGCCCCTGGGGATTGTTTGGTCTTGCAAATATGTTTGAGTTTTATTCCGTTGTTACCGATATTGCACCAAGCCTTAAAGTTTTAGGTATTGCAATTACAAAGGTAAATGAAAGGAAAAACTACTTTAAGCAGACTCTTGCTTCGTTAAAAGAAATGGAAGATTTTTATATCTTTGATTCCTACGTGCGCATTGATTCCACTATTGAATGGGCGCAGGATGCAGGCAAGCCTGTTGCTTCCTTTAAAAAATCAAGCCGTGCTGCACAGGAATACGAAGCCTTGGCAGATGAAATACATAAGCAAGTTTTAAAAAGGAACAAGGAAAGTTAATGAAACTTATTTTTAAGCAAAAAATGTTTTCGTTTTTAGATAGTTATAATATCTATAATGAAAACGGAAAAATTATGTTTACTGTAAAAAGCCAATTTTATTTATTTGGTAAGCATTTTTACGTATATGATAAGGTGGGCCAGATAGTTGGGCAATTAAAGCAAAAACCGTTTACTTACTTACCTGTTTTTGATATTTATTTAGATTATGAGCACGTTGGGCGTATATCAAAAAAACTAAATCGTATGCATCCTACTTATGTGGTAGATTATAAGGATTGGCTTGTTGAAGGCAACTTTTTTGAATACAACTACACCGTTAAAAAATACGTTGATGAAGTGGTAGCCACCGTTTCTAAAAGGTTTTTTAATATGACCGATACGTATGAAATAAACGTTTTGGATGAAAACGATGCCGTTCCTGCGTTAATGCTTGCGTTAGCAATTGATGGCGCAAAAGACATAAGATAAGAAAAAAAGACTGCTGATATTCAGCAGTCTTTTAATTTTTTAAAGATTAACCAAGGATTGAAAAGTTTACAATTAAAGTTGCAAACACGATTGAAACCATTGATAAAAGTTTAATTAAGATGTTAATTGCAGGGCCTGCGGTATCCTTAAAGGGATCGCCAACTGTATCGCCAACAACACCTGCTTTATGACCTTCACTGCCTTTTCCGCCGTGAACACCGCTTTCAATATACTTTTTAGCGTTATCCCAGGCACCGCCGGAGTTGGACATAAAGATTGCTAAAAGGAAGCCTGTTGCAGTTGCACCTGCAAGCATACCAACAACGCCTGTAACGCCAAGTGTTAAACCAACGATAACGGGAACAACGATTGCAACAACGGTAGGAAGAACCATTTCCTTTAAGCTAGCCTTTGTGCAAAGGTCAACGCACTTTGCATAGTCAGGGTCAGCTTTGCCATCCATAATGCCAACAATTTCTTTAAACTGACGGCGAACTTCCTTAACAACGCTTTGAGCTGCTCTGCCAACGGATTCCATAGTTAAAGCGGCAAACACGAAAGGAAGACAAGCACCAACGAATAAACCAACTAAAACGGTAGGATTCATAAGGCTGAGATTTGCAATTTTATCTGCGCCACCGGGAATGTTTTGAATTTTTTCTATGTAAGAAGCCATTAAAGCTAACGCGGTAAGTGCTGCTGAACCGATTGCAAAGCCTTTGCCTGTTGCGGCAGTGGTGTTACCTAATGAATCAAGAGCATCAGTTCTCTTACGAACGTTTTCGTTTAGTCCTGCCATCTGTGCGATACCGCCTGCGTTATCGGCAACGGGACCGTAAGCGTCAGTTGCAAGGGTAATGCCTAAGGTTGAAAGCATACCAACTGCGGCTAATGCAATTCCGTAAAGACCCAAAGAAGCGCTATGTGCGCCACCTGAAATAAAGTAGGCAACTAAAATACAAACTGCAACAATAACAATGGGAAGGGCAGTTGAAAGCATACCTAAGGAAAGACCGCTTATAATAACCGTTGCGCTACCTGTTTCAGAAGAAGCAGAAAGGCGCTGTGTAGGTTTAAAGGTTTCTGAGGTGTAATATTCGGTTGCTTTACCGATTAACACGCCTGCGATAAGACCTGCAAGTATTGCAAAGTAAACCATCCAGTTTTCTTTGGGTAAGATAAAGTAAACAAGGGGGAATGAGATAATTGCAATTAAGATGGCGGAGAAGTTTGTTCCGCGGCTTAATGCGCTTAAAAGTGATTTCTGATCTGCATCTTCCTTTGTTTTAACAAGGAAAGTACCGATGATTGAACAAAGGATACCAACGCAAGCTAAAATCATAGGTAATGCCATAGCCTGAATGCTGCCGCCAAATGCCGCAACACCTAATGCAGAAGCAGAAAGGATTGAACCAACGTAGGATTCATAAAGGTCAGCACCCATACCTGCAACGTCACCAACGTTATCGCCAACGTTATCTGCAATAACTGCGGGGTTGCGGGGGTCATCTTCAGGAATACCTGCTTCAACCTTACCAACAAGGTCAGCACCAACGTCAGCCGCTTTGGTGTAAACACCGCCGCCAACACGGGCAAAAAGTGCCATTGATGATGCGCCCATACCAAAGGTAAGCATAGCGCTTGTAATATCAACAGGTGCTAAATGGAATACGTATTTCAATAAGAAGAACCAAATTGAAATATCTAACAAACCTAAGCCAACAACGGTAAAGCCCATAACTGAACCTGCGGAGAATGCAACCCTTAAACCTTTGTTAAGGCTTTCGGAAGCACCCTGGGCAGTGCGGGCGTTTGTTAAGGTGGCTATCTTCATACCGATAAAGCCTGAAAGGGCTGAGAAGAAACCGCCTGTAACAAAAGCAAAAGGTACGTAAGGTGTAATGAGTTTAAAGAATGCCATTATGCAAAGTACCACAAACATTACTGCAAAGAAAATACCAACAACTTTATACTGTCTTTTTAAATAAGCGTTAGCACCTTCGCGGATTGCTTTTGAAATCTTTTGCATCTTTTCGTTGCCTTCGGGGAACTTCATAATTCTTTTTGAAGTTATAAGGGCAAACAACAATGCAATTACGGAGCCAATAAAAGTAAAGGCTACAAGGAACTTTTCCAAAAAAATCACTTCCTTTTTTAGTGGTAACTACCATTATACTTCTGTTAAAAAAATGTGTCAAGCGATTTTGAAATGTGTAAAAAAGAAAACAGATGTAAAGACATCTGTTTATTTTTTTGGTTTTCCTTGTGAAATTTTAGGAAAATCGTTTTCCATATCACAGGTTGGCTGAATATTATACGTGCCGTATCTGTTTATCATAGATGCTACCGTACCTTCTTCAGCCTCATATTTATCAAAAAATTTTTTCATATCAGGATCTTTCACAAAATCACCTCAAAAGGTATTATGTGAAAATTTTTAAATTATATTCTTTTAATCAGGTTTAAAGTAATTTTTGTTGAATTTTCTGCTGCCATTTTTAAAAAGGTAGGATAATCTAACGTTGAAGAATCGTCAGCACTATCAGAAATCGCCCTTATAACAATAAAAGGAACATTGTTCACATAAGCAGTATGCCCGATGGAAGCACCTTCCATTTCGCAAGCAATGGCGTTAAAGTTTTTAACGATGCTTTCTTTTTGTGTTTTTGTTGCAATAAACTGATCGCCTGATGCTATAATGCCTGTTTTAAAATTAAAATTGTTTTCCTTTAAAACTGCTTCAACACTTTTAATAAGGGGTTTGTTTGCATTAAAGTTTATAACGTTTATTCCTGAAACAAGCCCTACGGGATCGCCTAATGGGGAAGTATCCATATCGTGCTGAACAACATTATCAGAAATTGCAATATCCCCAACAGAAAGCTCAGTTGTTAAAGTTCCTGCAACACCTGTATTTATTATGTATTCAGGATTAAAGTTTAAAATCATGGTCTGGGCGCAGATTGCAGCAAAAACTTTACCGATACCGCATTTTGCAACAACTACTTCCTTATTATATATATAGCCCCAAACAAATTCAATTCCGCTGATTGTTTTTGTTTGCTTATTTTCTATTAAGGCTTTAAGGTTATTAACCTCAATATCCATAGCACCGATTATGCCTATCATTTGTTTTCTCCTTTATATGAAAAATCGTTCCAATTTTCAAGATTTTTCAAGTATTCTATACATTCTTTTTTTGCGCTTGCAAGGTCAAGTTCAAGGTAATTGCCACATTCTTTCCTTGTTGCGCCAAAAACCTCGCCCTCGTGAGCAATAATCTTTTTAAGAACGTCTTTTGTTAAAAGAAGCACCTGTTGGTTTGTCATATTTCTTACTAAAAGATAAAAACCTGTTCTGCAACCCATCGGACCAAAGTAAATTATGTTTTCGCCAAAGTCAGAAAAGCGGACAAAAGTTGCAAACATATGCTCAACGGTGTGCATAGTTACGTTATCCATAAAATCATTGTTGTTTGGTTTTCTTGTGCGCAGGTCGTAGGTAACAACGTCCCCATCAATTCGCGAAACGTATATTCCCGGAATTATGTAATCGTGGTCAACCTGAAAGCTTTTAATTTGTTTTTTCATAAAATTGGTTCCTTATTGAAACATAAAATTTTGTCAAAATTGCTTGCAAAAAAAGAAAATGGTGTTATAATATTGCTAATGAATATAGGGCGGAGGTGAAAATGATGGCCTATAAGATTAATGATAATTGTATCGCTTGCGGTGCTTGTGCTGGCGCTTGCCCCGTTGAAGCTATTACTGAAGGTGACGGTAAGTACGTTATTGATGCTGCAACTTGCATTGAATGCGGTGCTTGTGCAGATGCTTGCCCCGTTTCAGCACCTGAACAGGAATAATTTCCTAAATTAAACGTTTAGCATTACGTAAATGCAATTTTAGAGAGAATGTTTAATTCTCTCTTTTATTTTATCATAAGGCGGGATAACTGTAAAGGGTTATCCTTTTTTTATTGCTCTAAAGCACAGTATAAAGTTAATAATAAAGGCTAAAAAATCCTGAATACAGTTGCCTAAAATAAAACCGTAAATGCCAAACCTTGTAACAAGGAAAAACGTTAATAAAAAGCCAAAACAACCGTCAACAATGCTTGTTACCATTAAGGTTTTTTGTTTGCCTAATCCGTTTAAAACGGTTCTTGCAACTTGGGAAAGCCCCAAAAATATAATAGAAGGTATCAGCATAACCATAAATCTGCCTGCTATTTCCTGCTTAAAAAAGGTTTTTGCTAAGTATGGCGCAAAAAGCAGAACTAAAAGGGAAAACAGTACGGTAATTAAAAGCGAAATCAAAAAAGACGATTTTGCTTTATGTATGATTATCTTTTTATTGTTAAGATTTTTTGCAATTTCAGGTAAGGTTACAACGCAAAGGGCACCGATAACGGTCATCGGCGCAAAAACAACAGGATAAGCCATTGAAGTTAAAATACCGTACTGGCTTAACGCACTTTCCTTTGTTAATCCGTAGGAAATCAAGCAAAGGGGCAGAATTGTAGTTGTTCCTAAATGCAAAAGTGAAGTGCCAAGACGGGCAAAGGTAGGGGGCAGGGCGTTTTCCAAAAGTTCTCTTGAATAACCGCCCTTTTTTAAATTAACACCTTTAACCGTTAAAAAAAGCATAATAAAAGATAAAACGCCACCTAAACTTATAGCAATATTAGGTAGTGATGCCTGAACTTCCACACTTGTATTTTTAAAAAGCCGAACAAGGATAATGGCTAAAAGAATTTTAAAAAGCTGTTCAATGATTTCATAAATTCCCGAAAGATATGATTTGCCCTTTGCGTGAAGCAATCCTTGGGGCAGGGAAGCAAGCCCCCCTAACGTAACCGCAGGAATTAAAGCAAGAATAACTATTTTTGCATTATCTTCGTGCAAAAATAATCTTGCTAACAGATTGGGAAATAAAAGCATAAGAATTAAAGAAATAACAAGTGGAAAAAATGCTATTTTCACTGCGCTTGCAAGCACGTTTTCTTCCTGATTATCTTTTAAGTATTTTGCACAAAGTCGGCTTGTGGCGTTAGGTAAGCCTGAGGCAACAGGCGTAATAAAAACTGAATAAACGCTCATAGATAACTGGTGTAAGCCTAATGCAACAGGGGAAATTTCCTTTGCAAGCCACACCTTATAAATCATACCGATTATCCGAACGATAATGTTTGAAAGGGCAAGAACGCCCATATTTAAAAACACTTTCTTTTTCAAAAATATCACCCTTAAAGAATATGTTTGTTTTTACCCTTAAATTACTTAAAAAAGGCATAAAAAGGTTGCGCAAGGTCATTTATTGTTGTATAATCTATATAATAAAAATTTTTTCGGAGAAATTTATGTTAGTATATAACACCCTTACCAACAAAAAAGAAGAATTAAAAACTGTAAACCCAGGTGAAGTACGTATGTATTCCTGCGGTCCTACGGTATATAATTTTGCCCATATCGGCAATTTAAGAACTTACGTTTTTATGGACCTTTTAAGGCGCGCCTTAAAATTAAACGGCTATAAGCTTTTAGGCGTTATGAATATTACTGACGTTGGCCATCTTACTTCTGATGCTGACGAAGGTGAAGATAAAATGGAAAAGGCTGCAAAGCAACAAAAGAAATCTCCCCTTGAGATTGCGGCATATTATACCTCCGTTTTTGAAAATGACGTTAAGGCACTTAATATCACTTTGCCTGAAATCGTTCCAAAGGCAACGGATCATATTGAAGAAATGATTGAATTCGTTAAAGGTCTTGAAGATAAAGGCTTTGCCTATGAAACTGACGACGGTATTTATTTTGATATTGTTAAATACGGTCAGTATGGCGTTCTTTCAAAGCTTGACCTTGATGAACAGCTTGCAGGCGCACGTGTTGAAGTAAACGATCAAAAGAAACATCCTGCCGATTTTGCTGTTTGGAAAAAAGCACCCAAGGAACATCTTCAACAGTGGGAAAGCCCCTGGGGTATGGGATATCCCGGTTGGCACATTGAATGTTCAGCCATGGGCAGAAAGTATTTAGGCGATACCTTTGATATTCATACAGGCGGTGTTGACCATATTCCCGTTCATCACGAAAATGAGATTGCACAGTCCAATGCCCTTTTAGGTCATCCTGCGGTAAATTACTGGATGCACGGCGAATTTATGATGGTTGACAACGGTAAAATGAGTAAGAGCCTTGGCAATACTTATACTGTTGACGATTTAAAGAAAAATTCAATTATGCCCCTTACTTTCAGATATTTCTGCTTAAACGCACATTACAGAAACAAGATTAACTTTACCTGGGATGCAATTAAGGCTTCGCAAAAGGCATATATCCGCTTGTTAGAAGCAGTTGCACAGAATAAAAACGCTGAAAGCGATGAAGAAGCAAAAGCACTTTGTGAAAACGCTTATAATCAGTTTTTAGATGCAGTAAACGATGATCTTAACGTTCCAAAAGCATTGGGTATTTTATGGAATCTTCTTCGTTCAGGCAAATGCGCAAGGGAGATTTTTGATACCGCAGTTAAGATGGACGCAGTTTTCGGTCTTGATTTAGCAAACGGTTACGTTCCGATGGAAGAAGAAAACGATATTCCCCAGGAACTTTTAGAAAAGTTGGAACAGCGCGCACAGGCAAGAAAAGAAAAGAACTGGGCATTATCTGATAAATTAAGGGATGAAATCAATCAGGCGGGTTACGATATTAAGGATTCGCCCGAAGGTTCAACCTTAGTAAAAAGATAAATAAAAAAGCCAAGGAAGATATCTTCTTTGGCTTTTTGCAATATTTGTCCAAAAATAATATATATTTGTCTTGAAATAGATAGAATTTTGTACTATACTTAATTTAACCACAAGATAAAGGAAGAAATAAATGAAAAACGTAGCAATAGTTGGTTATGGTGGACAAGGCGCCTGGCACGCTGACCAGATTTTAAAAAGTGAAGTTTGCTCATTATCCGGCATTTACGATATTAAGGAAAACAGACGTCAGGCGGCAAAGGAAAAAGGCATCAAGGTTTATAAAAATAACGAAGAAATCTTTAATGATGAGAACGTTGATATAATTGTTATTGCAACGCCAAACGATAGCCATAAGGATTTAGCCATTGAAGCTTTTAAGCACAAGAAACACGTTATCTGCGAAAAGCCTGTTGAAACAAGCGTTAAAAATCTTCAAAAGATGATTGATGCATCAAAAAAATACGGCTCTTATTTTACCGTTCATCAGAACAGACGTTGGGACGTTGACTTTTTAGGCGTTAAAAGCGTTATTGAATCAAATGAAATCGGTGAGCCTATCTCATTAGAATCACGTATTCACGGCTCCCGCGGTATTCCTGGGGATTGGCGTAGTTTAAAACAGTACGGCGGCGGAATGCTTTACGATTGGGGCGTGCATTTAATTGATCAGGTTTTGCAGCTTTTTAAGAGTAAAATCGTTTCCGTTGATTGCAGGTTTACTCATATCTTAAATGACGAGGTTGACGACGGCTTTAAGCTTAATCTTTCTTTTGAAGACGGCAAAACTGCATTAATTGAGGTTGGTACCTATAACTTTTTGCCGATGCCAAGATTTTATATGCAGTGTAAGGAAGGCACTTTAAAGATTGAAGATTGGCAGAAAAAAGGACAGGTTGCAAAGTTAACAGCCTGGCAGGAAAAAGATATTACACCTGTTCAGAACGCCGCAGGCATTACAAAAACTATGGCGCCAAGAAACGAAGAAACTCTTTCCTTATATGAAATTGAAAGACCTGTCAGCGATGTTCACGATTTTTACCGCAACGTTGTTAAAGCCGTTGACAACAAGGAAGAAAGCTTAATCAAGCTTGAAGAAGTGGTTCGTGTAATGACTGTTATGGAAAAAGCAAAGCTTTCTGATAAAAAAGGTCAAAGGATAAAAACAGAAATTTAAAAAAATCGTTTGACATTACTTGTTTTTATATGTATAATAATCTGTGCTTAATAAAAAAGGAAACTGATTTCCTAGAAAATGAGGTGATACTACAATGAAACAGGGTATCCATCCGGATTACAAAAAGGTAACAGTAAAGTGTGCTTGTGGCGAAACTTTCGAAACAGGTTCAGTTAAGGATTCTCTTTCAGTTGAAATTTGCTCAAAGTGCCATCCTTTCTATACAGGTAAGCAGAAGCTTGTTGACTCTGCAGGCCGTGTTGACAAGTTTAAGAAGAGATACGGACTTTAATAGTTACAAAACAAAAAACACCGCAAACGCGGCGTTTTGTTTTTTTATTTTCTGAATACAAATAAATATTCATGTGCAATTAACAAAAAGTTATATTTTACACTGTTTGTTTTCCAATATCCTGTTGCTTTACAGTTATGTTGTTCTTTGATAATTAATTCTTTTAGTTTGAATCCGGATGCTTCAAAGATTCTCATAACATCAAAAGACATTGGTATCATATGTCCTTTGTGACGAGTATCGCCCATAAGAACAGCGCAGAACTTGTCCTTTTTGAGAACACGATAGCTTTCTGAAGCGACTTTTTTCATTTCCTCAAGAAAATCCTTAACTTTAAGCAAAGACAGATCTTCAGGTATATCCTCGCTGTATTGGATAATATCTGCATACGGCGGATGTGTGCAAATCAAGTCAATACTATTATCCGCTACAAAATCAAGATTTCTTGCATCGCCTTTATGAATATATACCTTGCCGTTTGCTCCTTCGTGTTCAAAATCTGTTTTCTCTTTACAACGAGCAAGAGCAATGTCGTTAACATCAACACCGATAATGTTTCTGTTAAGCAGTTTAGCCTCTACGAGTGTAGTGCCTCCGCCTGCAAATTGGTCGAGCACTAAATCGTTTTCATTAGAATAACGAAGCAGAATATTACGCGGAATATACGGAGACCAATTACCACGCCATTTAGCATCGTGAGTAGCCCAATCTCCACGTTTTGGGAATGACCAGTGCGTTGTCATTTCTAACTCAAAATTATCCGGCTCCCATTTAGGGATTTTCTTTGCCATCACTTAAAAACCTCGCTAATTATTCCGTCTTCCAAATCTTTAATGTTGTAGATGTGTTCCATAACATCAAAAGTTTCTTCAAGATTGTTTCTAGCGCTTGTCCAACCCTTGCCATCTGTAAACCAAACAAATGTGAACCCATTAATTTCTTCGGTTTCCCAAGCAAGCGTTTTATAACTACGTGCAGTTTCATTTAATTTACTACCACCGCTACCGTAGAAGTTTGTTTCGATTCCATAAATCATATTAGGAGTTTTAATCACAAAATCAAAACGTTTTTCCATTTTGCCTTGGTTTGAAATAGCAGATAAGTCGATATTCCACTTGTTTGTAATTTGGTGAATATACATTTCCTTGAAGTAGTTTGCATCCTTAACAAAGCCAGCCTTCTGAATAAAGCTTTCAACCAAATCTTCCATCAAGTGTCCGCCACGATTTTTGCGACCATTAGAATCAAGCCCTGTTTCGACACCGGTAGCATAATCAACAAGATTGTTTACAATATGGTTTTCCAATAAATCAAACAATCCGGTTTCGCGCATAAAGTATTTGTATCTTTCATAATGAGCATGACTATTGGGCGGATACTTACCAAAATCGAATTGAAACAAGTGTCCACCGTTTTCATCCTGACAGTATATTTCATTTGCTCTAACAGCTAAAAGCAAAGGTATGCATTTTAATACTTCGGGATATTTTTTCATTAAATGCTCAAAATCTGCTTCAATGTTTTTAGAGCCGATTAATGAATTTAAGATATTAAGTTCAACCTTGATGCTATCTACATTTCGATGAACTTTTTCAAAATCTATGTAATAACCATAATCGGCAATGCTATCACGAAATCCGGACAACCATTGGTTAAAATTTCTTTTATTATATTTCATCTGTAGTTTCTCCTGTATAATATAGTACTTTAATGTCATATAGCATTTTTAACATTTTTTTGTTTTGTTCTTTTTTTGAAAAATAATATTTCGCTTCGGATACGATTAAAGTAAACGAATACGCATACACATAAGCAATAGGTAAAAGAAAAAGAAATAACAAAAACGACTCAGTATCAGTTTTTAACTTTTCTGAAATTACTGGGAACCAAATACCTGTAAACAATGAAGAAAAAACAGCGCTACCAATAATTTTCGGGTTATTAGATTCTCTTGGATAGGTCTCTTGTTCCATTTGCTCAATAAAAAACTCGAGTTTTGGCAATGTGTCTATACCTTTGTTTTCACATATTGTTTTTAATTTTTTCAAATCAACTTTATAGGCGTTATATTTTTTGTTTAGTTTATCTTTCTGCTTCTTTAGATTGTTTTCTTCTGTTTCAAATTCTTTTCTAATAAAGTGTATTAAGTTGTTCCTATATTTCATATCATACGGTCCTTTTAAAAATTACTAATAAGCAATTCTTTAATTTTTCCTCTTGCTTCACTATTACAATTAATCATTCGCGTTGCTTCTACTCGTTTGATTTTATGCGCAGAGTATATATTGTCGAAGAAATCGTCTTCGGTGTTTGAGTTCTTAGGGTCAGAATTGCTAATTACAACCTTAGCACCCTTTTTATGCATATCATCTACGAAACGAGCAAGTTCAATTTGTTCTTCATCATTAAATAAATTCTCAGTATATGCAGTAAAACTTGCTGTATCAGTTATTGGTCTGTAAGGCGGATCAAAATACACAAATGTATTTTCATCAATAAAGTTTGCCGATTCTCTATAATCACCACAAACAATAGTAACATTTTGCAATTTTTCTGATACTGCGCGAAGATTCTTTTCATCACAAATCATTGGATTCTTATATGCTCCCATTGGAACATTGAAGAGTCCTTTTTTATTTACTCTAAACAACCCATTAAAGCAAGTTTTGTTTAAGAAAATCATTAAAGCGGCTTTTTCAATATTTATATTTTCGTTACCATTAACCTTTAAATCATTGAAACGCTCACGCTTTTCGTTATAGTAAATCTTTCGACTGTCAGTATCCAACGGAATAAATTCGCTTTGCATCGTGTAAAGCATTTTTATCAATGCATCAACATCATCCCGAATGATACGATAAGTGTTGATAAGTTCAGCATTAATATCACTGATATAAATCTCTTTTAAATCGTATTTGCTAAGAATATCAAATAAAACTGCACCGCCGCCAACAAATGGCTCCGCATATTTTGTAACGTTACCTTTAGTAAAAGGATAATAATGCTCGATTTCTTTAAGAAGCTGACCTTTACCGCCTGCCCATTTCAAAAAGGGCTTAACCGTTTTTTCTTCGCTATCGATATATCTGCGACTACGTGCATCTTCTGGCTTTTGGGCATCGATAGGAATAATCCACATATTGCCTAACATTGCAACGTCTGTTATACGATTTTCTTTACATAAGGTTAAAACACGTCTATGAGAAATATTCCATTTTTCAGCAGCCTCATTTGCAGTCATATATGCCAACATCATTATCGCTCCTTTGTAGTAATATTATATTCCAAAACACGAATAATAGCAATACCATTTTTGAGTTTTTAAAGTATTTTATGAAAGGCGTTGTACCCTTAGGATACAACGCCAGTTTTTATTTAGTTAACTTAAAAAGTTCTTCAGCTGCCATGCGGGTTTTAGCAACAACGCCTTCTTTTTCAGGGAAGCAATAGTACAGGCGGTTTTTATCACCGATACAGATAACGTCGCCAATTTCGTACCAGAAGTAATCTGCATTTAATCCGTAAGAAGCCTGTGGGGACTGTGTGTAGGATAATTCACCGTTACAGCCTGTTAGGGTAAAGCCGTTTTTATCGTGAATAAGCCTACCTTCACCTACCATATAAATGGCTTTATAATCAACCATTACCCCGATTTTACAAGGGGTATCAAGAAGATAAGTGCCGTTTATAAGCTCTTCCTTAACACATTCTCTCTGCCAAGCGTACCAATGGGGAATATGTAAAAATTCAGTTTCGCCTCTTAATGCGCAAAGCTGACCTAATTCATCAAGCTCGTATTCCTTACCGCAATTAGAACACTTAATAGTAGTGCCTACGCCGTTCATTGTGCCTTCTTCTTTACAGTTAGCGCACTTATACAAAATGCGTTCAAGCCCATCTGCACGGAAAGGTTCTTTTACTTTGATTTTATTTTCAAGTTGCCACTTAAAATTATCAAAGGTAAACTCTTTTTCAAGCCTTAAAGTTAATTCGTCAACAGAAAGATTTTTAATATCTTTTCTTGTGGCGATACATTTAACGGTAGCGCTTACAGGAACTTTTCTTAACTGTAAGCCGTTATAAAGGGGGTCGCGGTGAAAAGCGCCTTTTGTAATAACCGTTAAAACGGGAACGTTTAATAATTTCATTAACTGCCCTAATTTTTCAGGCAAGGGTGTTTGAGTACCGTCAAAGGAATAACTGGCTTCAGGATACATTAAAACGCTTACGCCGTTTTTAAGGGAATATTTCATATCGCGGATTAAGGTAAGGTCAGTTACAAACTTTTGTGTTGGTATACAACCTAAAAGACGCATAAGAAGGCTTTTGCCTACAAACCCATCAGATGTGCAAACGATAGAATAGGGCATTGGGTAAAATATTTTTGAAGCAATTTTAAGGTCAATAAAGCTTGAATGGTTCATTAAAATAAGGTAAGGACCTTCTTCAAGTTTATCCCTGTCCTTAAAAGTATAAGTGAATTTTGTTGCCAAAAGGTCAAAGATAGCAAGCACGCGAACAACTGTTTGCAAAATAATATTTGGTTTCAGCGGATTCTTGTGTGCAGGCTTTTTAATTTTCAAAACTTTGCTATATTCAAGCTCTTTTGTTTTTATCTTCATAAAGCACCTTTTTCTGTCGTATTTAATAGTATTATATCATATTAAGCATAAAAAAACAACGCTAAAAGTAGCGTTGTTTTTGTTAATTATTTCTATTTATTTGTTTATTTCGTCTTCAATATCAGAACTTTCAAAATTATCTTCCGTATTAACAAGATCGTCCTGAATCTTGCGCCTTGAAATTCCGTTATTTATCAGCACGCCGTAACCCATTTGCTTGCGCCAGTAAATTAAGAATAAGTCAACAACCAACAAAAGTACAAGTATTAAGAAAAATACCGTAAAGCTGAGTGTTGGACTATCAGAAACTTTTTCAAGGGGCGGAAGCGTTGCTTCGGGAACGGGGGTGGAAGCGTTAGGATCAACAGTAACGTCAGGCGGTAAACTTAAAGTTGGCGGTGCCTGTGTCTGACTGTTTGAAACGTAGTTATCCTTTGTTGGTTCGGGGGTAACGGTGGGTCTTTTAGTAGGTTCCTGCGTGGGCTCAAAAATAGCGTCCGTTGCAGTTGGTGATGGCTCTAAGGAACCTGTTGGGGATTGATCGGGATCTAAGGAGCCTGTTGGTGTTTCTTCATCGCTTGGGCTTGGTGAAAGGTCGGGCGTTGAAGTTTCAGGGAAAGCGGTAAGTGTTGCTGAAACAATGGTTAAAGAAGTAAATGCGCTTTCATCGCCGATTGTAAAGGTAATTTTAACTGAAACACCGTTACTTATTTCCTGTGGAGTAAGGGTTGCAGAAGGTAAAATCTCATACCCTACTGAAACGTTTGCATCCCGTTGTGAATCGTATGTAACAGAAACGTTTAACGTTCCGCCGTTTTCACCTAAGGTTTCCTGTGCCAAAGAAGAAATATCCTGCACAAAAACGATGGCGCCGTTTTCAATGTTGCTGGCATCAGCAGTTTTGTTGGCTAACGGCTCAATATCCCTTGTTACGCTTGTTGCACCAATGTTCATAAAACAAAGGGAAACAAGCAAAACAGCAAAAGCAAAAAACGTTAAGAATTTTATTTTTTTCATTTTAACCTCAAAATAAAAATTATTATAAATATATTATACACTTATTGGGGGCAGAATGTCAACTTATTCAAATATTATTATATTTATATATAATAAATATTATTTGTTTTGACAAAAGTAGGGTATATCTGCTACAATAAAATACGGAGGGATTTAATATGATTGAAACCTTAAAACAGTTTATTTATATTTATTTAAACAGCCAAAACGTTTTTTTAATTACTGCAATAATGTTGATGGCATTATTGGTTTTATACGTGGTATTATCCCTTGTGGGATTCAGATCAATTAAAAAAATAATTCGCGCGTTAAGGGAAGAAATAGGCGAAGATATTATAAAAAGAATTGAAAGCCTGCGCCTTTCAAAACGCTTTAACAAAATGTGGGAAGATTATTACGAAGCATATTGTTCTGAAACAACAGTTTCATTAAATAACTATCTTATTAAAAACGATATGCTTTACAGTAAAAATATTTTTAAAATTGCTTCCAGGGTTATAGCCATCGGCGGATTTTCTTTTTGCTTAATCGGCACCATAAAAAATCCCGTTCTTTTTGAAGCAGAAAAGCAAAATCTTATTTGCTTACTGTTTGCGCTTTTAACCGTTCAGGCAATTTGCGAGCTTGTGTATGCTTTCTTTGAACAGTTAAGAAAAAAACGCACATTAAGATTATTGGAAGAATTTGAAATGCTTTCAAAACGTAAGCTTCACGGCTTTGGCGTAAATTTTGAAACAAGCCACGTAATGCATAAAATCAGCGAACTTGATGAACGCATTGATGCGGTTCGCGTTGGTGTTAATCAGCTTAACGCCCGCCTTGACAGGCAGTACAGATTATTGGAAAATATGGAGAAGCCTGAAGAATGATAATTTCAGTTACTAATCAAAAGGGCGGTGTAGGTAAAACTACAACCGCCATTAACCTTTCAGCAGGGCTTGCTTTAAAAGGTAAAAAAACGCTTTTATTAGACCTTGACCCACAGGGCAACGCCACAAGCGGTCTTGGTATAGAAAAAAACAATATGGGTATTTATGACGTTATTATTGATAACGAAGATATTAGTTCAGTAATAATGGATACACAGGTAGAAAATCTTAAAATAATACCTTCAAATATTGACCTTTCAGGCGCAACGGTTGAGATGGTTGCCTTAAAGGATAGGGAAAGCCTTTTAAAGAACGCCCTTAATAAAATAAAGAATGATTTTGATTTTATTATAATTGATTGCCCGCCATCATTAGATCTTTTAACTGTAAACGCATTTACCGCAAGTGATAAGGTGCTTGTGCCTATTCAGTGTGAGTTTTACGCGTTAGAAGGCTTAGGACAGTTAATGAACACTGTTAAACTTATAAAGATGCGCCTTAATCCTTCCTTAGATATTGACGGCGTTGTTTGCACAATGTACGATTCCCGCACAAACCTTTCACAGCAGGTTGTTGACGAGGTTAAAAAGTACTTTGCAAAAAAGGTGTATAACACATTTATTCCAAGAAACGTGCGCCTTGCTGAAGCGCCAAGCTTTGGCGAACCTATTCAGATTTTTGATGGCTATTGTCAAGGTGCGCTTGCTTACAAAAGCTTATGTGAAGAATTTATTGAAAGGAATCAAGGCTAATGAAGAAAAAAGGTTTAGGCAGAAGTGCAGTATTCGGTGAAGATTTTTCTTTTGAAACCATAAAAACTCAAACTGAAATTGATAAAGAATACGTTCATCAACTGCCTATAAATAAAATTGACGTTAATAAGGCTCAGCCACGAAAGACCTTTAATAAAGAAACTATTGAAGCCTTGGCGCAATCAATTAAAGAAAACGGTATGCTTCAGCCTATCACCGTTCAAAAAACAGGGGATAGGTATGAAATTATTGCAGGTGAAAGGCGTTACCGCGCAGTAAGGCTTTTAGAATTAGAAACTATTCCTGCAATTATTAAAGAACTTTCACCACAGGCGGTTTGTCAGCTTGCCTTAATTGAAAACTTACAGCGTGAAGACCTTAATCCTATTGAAGCCGCCGCCGCAATAAAAGCGTTAATGGAAGATTTTAATTTAACGCAACAGGAGGTTTCTGAAAAAATCGGAACTTCGCGCCCCAATATTGCCAACGCTTTAAGGCTTTTAAAGTTGCCCAAAAGCGTACAGGATTTGATTATGGAAGGCAAGATTACTTCGGGCCACGGCAGAGCCTTTGCTGTGCTTGAAGATGAAAAGGTAATTGTTCTTTTAGCAAACCAGTGCGCTGAAGAAGGCTGGTCAGTTCGTCAGGCAGAGCAAAAGGTTAAAAGCCTGTTAAACGAAAAGAAGCCTAATAAAAAGAAAGAAAAAAAGCGTATTCCTGAATTTGATATTATAGAAGATAATATGCGAATGGTTATGGGTACAAAGGTAAAAATAAACGGTAACGATAAAAAAGGCAAGATTGAAATTGACTATTATAACCGTGATGACCTTGAAAGAATTATTGCAATTCTTTGCCCTGAAAATTAAGTATAAAGGTATTGCAAAATTCTGTTAATTTTGGTACAATATATTCATTAAACTGTTGCAGGGAGGAAGCCTGAAAAATTTAATTTCAGGTAATTTAACTTGGATAAGCTTATAATTAACGGCGGAAAAAGAATGCAGGGTGAAATTTCGGTTAGCGGTGCAAAAAATGCCGCAGTTGCCATTATTCCTGCCGCATTGATTTCCGATGGCGTTTGCGTTATAGATAATATTCCAGATATTGATGACGTTGAGGTTTTGGCTGAAACTTTGCGTTCATTAGGCGCAAAGGTTGATACTTCTGTTCCGGGTCAGATAACAATTGACCCAACAGGTGTTAAGTCAGTTTGCCCCAGCGAAAAACTTACAAGAAAAATGCGTGCATCATACTATTTAATGGGTGCGCTTTTAGCACGCTTTGGGGAAGCAAAGGTTCCCCCTCCGGGTGGGTGTAATATCGGCAAACGTCCTATTGACCAGCACTTAAAAGGCTTTGAAGCCCTTGGCGCAAAAATTAAAAATACCAACGTTGTTGAAATTAAAGCTCCTGAATTAAAGGGCGCAGAAGTTTTCCTTGACGTTGTTAGCGTTGGCGCAACTATAAATATTATGCTTGCGGCAGTTAAAGCAGAAGGCACTACCACCATTTTCAACTGCGCAAAAGAGCCTCATGTTATTGACGTTGCTAACTTCTTAAATAATATGGGCGCAAAGATTAAGGGCGCAGGAACTGACGTTATCAGAATCAGGGGCGTTAAGCATCTTCGTTCCTGTAACTATACTTTAATTCCTGATCAGATTGAAACAGGCACCTGGATGATTATTGCCGCCGCAACAAAAAGCGATATTTTAATTAAAAACTGTATTCCGTTCCACATGGAATCGCTTTCCGCAAAGCTTTATGAAGCAGGCTATAAGATTGATGAGGGCGAAGATACTTTAAGAATCGTTCCTATGGAAAAACGCCCCAAAGCAGTTAAGGTTAAAACTATGGTTTATCCCGGCTTCCCAACAGATCTTCAACAGCCGTTCTCGGCGCTTTTAGCAACGGCTGACGGTACAAGCGTTATTACTGAAACAATTTTTGAACAGCGCTATCGCCATCTTGACGAGTTAAGAAAAATGGGTGCAATCACCGATTTTACTGACCGCGTTGCTATGATTGACGGCGTTGAAAAGCTTTATGGAACTGACGTTGAAGCTCTTGATTTAAGGGGCGGTGCGGCGCTTGTTGTTGCAGGCTTAATGGCAGAAGGCACAACCACCGTTACAGGCGTTCAGTATATTGATAGAGGCTACGAAAAAATAGTTGAAAAACTTCAAAGCCTTGGCGCAGATATTAAACGAGTAAGCGAATAAATAAAAAACACCGCAAAAGCGGTGTTTTTTTAATGAATAATGAAAAATGAATAATGAATAATTAAGGTGTGGCTACGCCACAAAAATTATATGCGGACAGGCGGTGCTTGTCTGTTTTATTTATCTGCAAGGTTAAAAATATTCTTGTTTTTCTTAATGGCATAATTTAAGGCAATTTTTGTTCCGCTTTTTCTTGTAGTAGGGGCTTCTTGCTCACTAAAATAAAAAACACAAAAATCACTTTTGTCAATCATCTCATAATTGCGTTGAACGTATGCTGATTTTTGTGCATTAACAAGTTTTTCGGGGAAATACGTTTCATCACAAAACTGCAAAAGATATTTTTCATAACTTTCTTCAATATATGGATAATCTGCCCGCACGTAAATACGTTTTATGCGGGGGTGTTTTTCTTTGGCTTTTATTAAAGCTTCTTCGCAAAGGTCATTAAAGCCACTTTTACTGCCAAAAAGAAACGTAGTAACGTTGTGCTCTAAAATAAGATTTTCGATTAAATCCCATAATCTGTTTTTTAAACCTTCGGTTTCGTTTATTTTTCTGTGACCGATAAAGCAACAGGTTTTGGTATTCATAGGCACTCCTTTAAAATAATAGATATACAGTATATTCGTTTTCAACATTATATCACATAATGTGTTTAAAATAAATATAAAATATATCTAATTCGGAGGTATTTTATGTCTATTAAAAGTGTATCAATCAGAATTGAAGAAGAAATGTTAGATAAAATAGCATATATAGCTGATTATGAAGGCAGAAGTGTAAATAGTCAGGTTCTTGTTTTAATCAGAGAAAATATTAAAAGTTTTGAAAATGCCAATGGTGTTATAAATGGTGATATAAAACCCGATACAAACGTCAAACCTACACGTAAATAATATAAAAAACGGTCTATCATTTTTGATAGACCGTTTGTTTTTTACCAAGGTAAAAATATTTTTTCGTTTTCGGTTAAAGTTGCTTTACCGCCTGTTGATTGGGTAAAGTAATGGGATAATTTTTCAAAATCTTCTTCTTTTACAGTTAAGGTTAAGGTAACGTTTTCGCCGTACTCAATATTTTTTATAATTATATAATCACTATTTTCAATGGTTTTTTGTAAGCGGTTATAGGTGGTGTAATCCAAACTTATTTCAGCGATACTTGATAACACCATAGTTTTAACCCCTGTGTTATCAATGGCACTTGCGCAAGAAGAAGAATACGCTCTTGTTAATCCGCCTGCGCCAAGTAAAATTCCGCCAAAGTATCTTGTAACTGTAACTAAAACGTTGGTAATATCCTTTTTTACTAAAACCTGCAAAATAGGTTGACCTGCTGTGCCTTGTGGCTCACCGTCGTCAGAATATCGCATAACGTCTTTCTTTTCACCTAAAACGTACGCCCAACAAACGTGACGGGCATCAGGGTGCTTTTTTCTTTCCTTTTGAATAAAAGCGGTTGCTTCTTCTTCGTTTGATATAGGAAAAGCAGTTGCCAAAAAGGTGGATTTATTTATAACCTGTTCTGCTTCGCCAATTTCGGATATTGTTTTATACATTATAAAACCTGAATTTTCTGGTGAACTTTTTTGCCTTTATGAAGGATGAATTCACCTTTTGCAATAACGCTTTCAGGAACGGTAGCATTAACGTCAGTAATTTTTTCTTCGTCAATGGAAACTGCACCGCCCTCAATTAAGCGCCTGCCTTCGCCAATGCTCTTTGTAATGTTTGCAGTAACTAAAAGCTCAGTAACGCGAACGCTCACCTGTTCTTTTGTTAATTCCATAGCAATCATATCGCTGCCGTTACCACCGCCAAAGGCTGCCTTGGCTGCGTTCTGCGCTTTAATTGCTTCTTCTTCGTTATGAACGATTTTTGTAACTTCAAAAGCAAGGCGTTCCTTTGCCTTGTTAATACGTTCGTCTTTAAACTGGCAAAGCTCGTTGATTTCGTTAAGGGGCATAAAGGTTAAAAGTTTTAAGCACTTTTCAACATCGGCATCGTCAACGTTTCTCCAATACTGATAGAAATCGTAGGGTGATGTTTTTTCTGCTGAAAGCCATACTGCGCCACCTGCGGTTTTACCCATTTTTGTGCCGTCTGATTTAGTTAAAAGGGTAAAGGTCATAGCAAAAGCGTCCTGCTGTTCTTTTCTGCGGATAAGGTCAGCACCGCCAAGCATATTTGCCCATTGGTCATCGCCACCTAACTCTAACTTACAGCCGTATTTTTGATAAAGCATCAAAAAGTCATAGCTTTGCATAAGCATATAGCTGAATTCCAAGAAAGTAAGACCCTTTTCCATACGCTTTTTAAAACATTCAAAGGTAATCATACGGTTTACTGAAAAATATACGCCGATATCACGCATAAATTCAACAAAGTTAAGGTTTAAAAGCCAATCGCCGTTATCAACCATAATAGCCTTGTCGTCAGAAAAATCAATGAACTTTGAAATTTGCTTTTTAAAGCATTCAACGTTGTGGCGGATGGTTTCCTTTGTCATCATTGAGCGCATATCGCTTCTTCCGCTGGGGTCCCCAACAAAAGCGGTACCGCCACCGATTAAGCAAATAGGCTTATGGCCTGCCCTTTGCATGTGTGCCATCGCCATTAAAACAAGAAAATGGCCAACGTGAAGGCTGTCTGCGGTGGGGTCAAAGCCAACGTAGAAAGGTACCTTTTCGCTTCCTAAAAGTTTATAAAGGTCTTCCTCAAAGGTGATCTGCTTAACAAAGCCTCTTTCTTTAAGTGTATCCAATACGTTTTGTGCCATTTTTAAAATCTCCTTAAAGTAATAATTTTTTTATATTATACTCTTAAACAGTAAAAAAGGCAACCCGTTTAATGCACATTTAATTTTTAAAAAGCATAAAATAAACAAAAAAGGAGGTTTTTTTATGCTTACACGCAGATTTCAGTACATAGTTGAGGAGGGCGACACGCTTTTTGGCATTGCATTAAAGTTTAACGTACCCCTTGAAACGTTAATACAGATAAATAATTTAACAAATCCTGATTACATAGACGTTGGTCAGGTAATAGAAATCCCCGTCAGCGAAGAATTTTATCAGATTGTGCAGTTGGTGCAAAGGCAGTGCCAAAAACAAGAAACACCTGCAAGTAATAACAGCGTAACCGTAACAAGCGAGGATGTTGATGAACCAAGATTTATAAACGATATTATTTATAAGCGCCATAGGGTGAGAAGAGGCGATACCGTTTATCTTCTTGCCAAGGAATACGGCACAACAACAGGCAATATTATGCAACTTAATCCTAATATTACTGACGTTCGCAATATTCAGATCGGCAGTATTTTAACTATTCCCATTCCGCCTGCAAATTCTTTTATTTACGTTGTGCGCCCCGGGGACACAGTTTACCGTATTGCGCAAAATAATGGCTTAACAGTTGAAGATATTATGAAATATAACTACATTGAAAGCGATTACACACTTTACCCCGGTCAACAGTTAGTTATCATAAAAAAATAAAGAGGGCTTAGCGTGATACCCCAAGCGGAGTATCACGCAACTCTATTCGCCTATAATCCCCACGAAACCGTGTTTTGCGGGGACCCCGTTCGGCGAGTGATATTGCTTCGCAGTGATATTATGCTACGCATAGTGATATTGTCCTACGGACAGTTTATGGCGAATAGAATATCACGAAACCGATAGGTTTTATATCACTTTCGCAAAGCGAAAATATCACGCTGATTTTAATCAGCATATCACTATACAAACAAAAAGAAAAAGAAGATTCGTGATAAACGAATCTTCTCTTTTTTCTGTTGTTGGTGGGTTTGGTCTACTGCTCAAATTTCTTTTGAGAAGTTGGGCAACCCCTCTTTTATTTATTCTTCTATTGTAATATTTTTAATGGTCTGGTCTTCAATAGGTCTGTCAGAATAGCCTGTGGGGGTAGTTGCGATTTTATCTAAAACCTCAAAACCCTCTATCATTTTACCAAAGGCTGCGTACTGACCGTCAAGGTGTGGCGCGTCCTTGTGCATAATAAAGAACTGTGAGCCTGCTGAATCGGGCATCATTGACCTTGCCATTGAAATAACACCGCGGGTATGTTTAAGTGGGTTATTTACACCGTTTGATGCAAATTCGCCTTTAATCTGATAGCCTGGGCCACCCATTCCTGTGCCTGTTGGGTCGCCACCCTGAATCATAAAGCCTTCAATAACGCGGTGAAAAATAAGATTTTCGTAAAAATCCTGTTTGCAAAGTTTTACAAAGTTTTTTACGGTAATAGGTGCGCTTGCTTCGTCAAGTTCAATAACCATTTTACCACCAGATTTCATTTCAATAATTGCTTTCATTTGTTTAATCCTCCAATTCCTTAAAAGCATCTGTTTCATCGTCCTTTTGTTTTGCCTGTTTGGGCACTTTAAGAACGCGAACGTCTTTATAATTAAATTCCTTTAATTCAATCTGATCGCCGTTTGTAACGGTAACCTTAACGGTTTCCTTTAATACGTTTACTTCGGTGATTTTGCCTAAGCCTTCAGGCGTTTTAACCTCAGCATTTACAGGGGGCATTTTTTTGTGCGCGGCTTCATAGTGGTGCTGTTCGTATTTTAAGCAACACATAAGCCTTCCGCAAAGACCGCTGATTTTTGTGGGGTTAAGTGAAAGACCCTGTTCCTTTGCCATTTTAATTGAAACAGGCTGAAATCCGCCTAAGAAACGAGAGCAACAGCAAGGCTGACCGCATGGACCTAACCCGCCAAGAAGTTTAGTTTCATCACGAACGCCAATCTGCCTTAATTCAATTCTTGTTCTGAAAGTTGAAGCAAGCTCCTTAACAAGCTCTCTGAAATCAACCCTGCCGTCAGAAGTAAAATAGAAAACTGCTTTTGCGCAATCAAAGGTGTATTCAACGCGCACGAACTTCATATCAAGCTTGTGCTGTTCGGCTTTCTTTTGCGCAATATCCAAAGCCTTTTTTTCTTTATCAATATTTTCCTGTAACTTTTTATCGTCCTGTGGGGTAGCAACCCTTAAAATCGGTTTAAGTGGGGCAACTATCTGATCTTCGGGAATAAGCTTTGTTGCAACTGAGGTAACGCCGTATTCAACGCCCTGCGCAGTTTCAACAATAACCCCTGTGCCAACCTCAATTTGTTTATTATTAGGATCAAAATAGTAGGTTTTACCTGTATTACGGAAACGAATTCCAACTACCTGTGCCATGTTTGTCCGCCTTTCGCAAGTGTATAAGCAAGCCTGTCAAAAATAAGACCGCTGTTTACGTTTTTTTGTTTTGCCGCCAAGGATTCCTGAACGGCTTTTAATTTTAATAGATAATCTGTGTCTTTTGTTTCCCTGAATTTTTGAAAAAGCTTTAATTCAAGAAGCTCCGCAATGGTTAGAAAATCATCTTTTTCCTTTTCCAGAATCATTTCAATATGGCCGTGTGTTAAACCTTTGTTAGATAAAATATCAGTTACAAGAAGGTTTAAAAAAGCATATCTTTCGTCGCTAATTAAATTTATCGCCCTGCCGATATTACCGTAGCTTTCCTTTGCCACGAATTCGTTTTTTTCGTTATCGGGAAATGCTTTTTGTATCTGTGATAAAATTTCCCTTTCTGAAAATTCGTTAAGCCTTAACTTTTTGCATCTTGAACGGATGGTAGGCAAAAGTTTAAGGGAATTTTCGCAAAGCAAAAAGAAAGTAACGTTTTTAGGCGGTTCTTCCAAGGTTTTTAATAATGCGTTCTGCGCGTGCTCGTTAGCAAGGTGAAAATCTTCAAAAACGTATATTTTTGAAGCACCCTCGTAAGCACTTTCGTAAACTGTTGAAAGCACCTCTCTAACCTGATCAACCTTTAACATATTACCGTCAGGATAAATAAAGTGAAGATCGGGGTGAATACCCTCTAACGCTTTTCTGCATCCTGGGCAGGTAAAACAAGGCTTGTCTGCACTTTGGCAAAAATGAACACAAGAGGCAGCCAAAGCAAAGGCTTTTTTGCCTATACCCTTAGCTCCCTCTATAATATATGCGTGGCTGCCTTTTCCCTGTAAAAGCGCAGTTTTTTCCTTTAAAAAAACAGGGGAATTTAAAATTAAATCAAAATACATCAGAATTTTTTAAATTGGTCAACGTCAAGCACGAAAACTGTTGCACCGCCAACGGTAACTTCAATATTAGCGTGGGCAGCGGCTGAAAGAAGTGCGCCATCAAAAGAACCAACGTTTGAATTGATGATTTGTTTACGGCTTTTGCCGATATGTTCAATAATTTCAAGGCAGTGGTCAAGCTTTTCATCTTCAACACCTGTTAAAAGTGTGGTGTTGCCTGCACGCAGGAATCCTCCCGTAGTTGCAAGTTTTGTTACACTATAACCTTCCTTCATTAAAGTGGTTATCAATTTTGCAGCATCTTCATCCTGTACGATAGCAATAACAAGTTTCATATAAATGGACCTCCTTGATTTAGTAATACTTTTATATGACTATTATACACTATAAATGACGTTTTTGCAACATAAGGTTTATATTGACAATGGTTTTTTTAATGATATAATTAAGAAAAGCGTACTTAAAAAGGTGATTTATTATGAAAAATAGCGAAAGAAAAAAAGCAAAAAGAATGGATCTTCCACTTAGAAGCAGTGGTTTTACTCAGATAGTTTATGGTGGTAAAACAGAAGATCCTTGGGAAAACTATAAACGCCTTAACCAACACGTGAATGGCTTTAAACCGAAGGCTTCGCCTTATAACGTGTACTTTGGCGAATTGCATGGGCATTCTAATTTGTCTGACGGTACGCCTGATATTGATACCTACTTTTTAAACGTAAGGGATAATGCAAAGCTTGATTTTTGCGCATTGACAGATCACGATCACGGTGGTGTTGGCAGGGAAGAATTGTTTGGTGAAAAATGGGAAACCATAAAAAACACCGTTAAAAAATATTATCAACCCCATAAGTTTACAACCATTCTTGGTTATGAAAGGGATAGCTATCCATGGTATAATAATGCTGTGGTTTATTATAATAATCACGATGCAGAAATGCTCAGGGGTCAAACTGACGGCGAAATTTCAAGGCAGGAATTAAGGGAATATTTAAATCGTGATGACGTTATAATGGTACCGCACGATACCTGTTTTGTATCTGCGGGCACTGATTTTTTAAGCCTTGATAAAGAAGATATGCCACCTTTGATTCAGGTGTTTTCAAGGGGCAGTTACTGCGAAAAGTACGATGAAAGATTTTTAACTGAATCGGCTTTCTTTGGCGGATTCTGGCAAGATGCTTTAAAAAAAGGCGCCAAGATGGGTTGCATCTGTGCAAGTGATGATCACCTTGGCCGTAACGGAATTATAGATGAAAGCAAAGATTTTCCGTTTAATTATCCCGGTATAACCGCAGTTTTAGCAAAGGAAAATACTTTGCAAGGCATCTTTGAAGCCTTAAAAAACCGCCGTTGCTATGGATTTATGTACGGCAGGGTTTATATTGATTTTCGTATAAACGAACATTTTATGGGCGAAGAAATAACTTTAAACAAAGATGAAATCCGTAGCATATATTTTA
The DNA here is from genome assembly GCA_045652205.1 of Clostridia bacterium. GTDB lineage: Bacteria > Bacillota > Clostridia > Christensenellales > QALW01 > UMGS1322. The sequence goes on along the minus strand of JAZRTX010000038.1, from coordinate 14,300 downwards.
ATATTAACGCTGATCAGGAAATTAAAAACGTTACCCTTGTTAAAAACTGCAAAGATTATATTGTGTTTGGCTCAAAACACGGCAAGGAACAAGTTATATTTGACTATGAAAAAGAGCAGGAAACAGATTATTATTATCTGCGCGTGCTTTTTAAAGACGGAACGATGGCGTGGACAAGTCCTATATGGATAACGGAGAAGGATCAATGATACGGTTAGCAAAAAAAGAAGAATTACAGGAAATTCTGAACGTGTTCAAAATCGCACGTGAATTTATGAAAACAACAGGCAACCCAAATCAGTGGGGTGACAATTATCCAAGCAAAGAAATTTTAGAAGAAGATATTTTATTAAACCGCCTTTTTGTATTTCAGGAAAATAATGAAATCTTAGGTGCCTTTGTTTATTTTTGTGGCGTTGAACCAACGTATAATAAAATTGACGGCGCCTGGCGCGATAATTCGCCTTACGGTGTAATTCATCGCGTTGCAAATTCAGGTAAAATAAAGGGAATGGTTCAAAAAATCGTGGATTTTGCAGATAATCCGCATTTAAGAATTGATACCCATAAGGATAATTCTGTTATGCAACACGTTTTAGAAAAAAACGGGTTTTACCCTTGCGGAATCATTTATTTATCTGATGGTCAGGAAAGAATAGGATATGAAAAAAGCTCGCTTTGTTAAGCGAGCTTTAATTTTTATTCTATACTTTCCGTTGCGGTTGGTGTAGGTTCTTCTGTTGGGGTTACAGGTGTTGCAACAGGAGTTTCGGTAGGCGAAACTGTAGGTGTTGCAGTTGGTGTAGGTGCAACAGTTGGGGTTGGTGTTGCGGGCGCGGGCGTTGTGATAACGTCAGGCGTCTGAATAAATTCAGTACGTGTAAGCCCTGTTGAATTGTTGCGGTCACCATTCCAGGCGGGCGTCATATCATATCCTAAGGTTGGAACGTACTTTTTAAGCACGCTTCTTAACTTTGAATCTGTTGGACGGTTTTTGTTAACAACAACGTAAGTGCCTGCATCAATGTTATCGTAAATCCACTTTGCGTGGTTCATTAACATTCTTAAACAACCTGCGCTGCCTGTGTTGCCCATATTGTAATAGCTTGACTTTTTAGGCAGTATCTGCTTGGTTGTTTTGTTTTCTTCAAAGGTAAATGAATGGAACATATACTCGTTAGAATAACGGGTTATGTAATAAGCATAAGAATCGTAATTTTTAAAATAGTATCTTGTGTATTTAACACTCTGACCTGTTGCCTTTTTCTGTTCGGCTTCGCTTTTAATATAAAAATTACCTAATTTTGTGGGTTTTGTACTTGTACCACCTGAACAAACAAAGCGGTTAAGCAAAATATCATAAGCGCCTGTTGCATCATTTTTTCTAAAAATATTTACGCACTGGTTAGTAACGTCAACCTCAATATAATAAGGCATATTGTAATTTTTAGGAAAATTAACTGATTTAGGGTCAAGGGGTGTTGTGTAGCCTGTAAGTAAAAGCTCGCTTGGAACAATACTGTCCTTTTGCGCAGGACGGATTGTTGGCTTTGGCGTAGGCTTTGGTGTAGGTGTAGGCGTTACAGGGGGCAGGGTAGTAGTATCAGAAGAAGGAGATAAAGAAACCCCTGCACTTGCGTTAGGTGAGCCTGAAACAACAGGACTTTTTGTTGGCTTTGTCACGTTCTTTTTGGGTTGGCATCCTGCAAAAATGCAAGCAAACAGAACAAAGCATAATAATGCGCAAGCAACTCGTTTCATCAGCGTTCTCCTTTTAATAATCAATAATAAATAGTTTTAAAAACTATACCAATATATTTATACCATAAAATGCGATATTATGTCAAATATATAAAACAGGAATTAACAAAAAATTTATTTGTTTGCTTCTTTTAAAGCCTCGCCTAATTCTTTAATACTGTTAAAAATATAGGTGGGGGCGTGGGGTGCAGAAGGAACGTCCTCCATGGTGGCTTCGCCTGATAAAACAAGGGCGGTTCTTATACCATGGGCGCCGATTGCAATATCGGTGGTAAGCCTGTCGCCAACCATTAAAAGATTTTCCCTTTTAAATCCCGTTTTGTTTTCAGCAGCAATTAAAATCTGCTCGTTAGGTTTGCCACAGATAACTTGGGGGCGCCTTTTTGTGCAAGCACAAATAAGTTCAATAACGCTTCCTAAATCGGGCAAAAAGCCGTTTTCGGCAGGGCAAACTGCATCGGGGTGGGTTGCGATATACGGTAATCCTGTGTTTACAAGATTAGTAAATTTTGTTAAGCGGTCATAATCTAAGGCGGTGTCAAAGCCTGCCAAAAGAATTTCGGGGTCGTCTTCTACAACGTTTACTCCTAATTCTTTCATTTCTTTTTGCATAGAAGGTGTGCCCAAAATAAAGGTGCGCTTATTTAAATAGTGAGTGTTTATATAGTCAGCGGCGGCGTGGGAAGAGATTAAAATATTTTCGCTTGTGGCTTTTATTCCCATTTTTGCAAACTTTTCTATATAAGCGTCAGTTCCTTTTGACGAGTTATTTGTCAAAAATATATGCCTGATATTAAGTTCATCAAGAGTCCTTAAAAAATCAAGGGTATAAGGAAAAATATTTTCACCTAAATATACAGTGCCGTCAAGGTCCAACATAACGCATTTAATAGATTTCATCTTTGTACCTCAAAAAAATATAGATTTATTTTATGATATCATATTTCCATATATTCCGCAATATGAAAATTTTCGCCAAATTGTTACAAAACTATTGCAAAAATCATTTTTGGGTGGTATAATGTAACATGTAACTTTGTGTAAAGGAGATGGATAAATGCAGTTGAACAACAAGATACTTTCACTTATTATGTGCGTTGTATTATGCATTTGCACAGTCTGCTTTGGCATACATATATATGCTTACGAAGTTACAGACGTTACTTTAATGGGCGTTGTTTCTACAAACAGTACAAATCTTAACGTGCGCAAGGGTCCAGGAACGGAATACGAGCAGGTAGGCTCCCTTGCCAAAGGTACAATTATTGATATTACAGGCACAACCACTAATTCTGAACAAGAAGAATGGTATAAAATAAGCGGTAACGGCATCATTGGTTTTGTAATGAAAAAATACGTTACTCTTGTTGAAATTCCCGAAACACCTGATGAAGCCTTTGAACTTTCTATTTCAACGTTCCCTGAAAGTTACAAAGATAAATTAAGAACGCTTCACGCAATTTATCCATCGTGGAAGTTTACACCCTTGGTAACAAATTTAACCTGGGAAACTTTAATGAAAAACGAATGCGTTATCGGAAGAAATCTTCTGCAAAGCCCTGAAGCATGGATGTCCTTTGAAGACGGCGCATATAATTTTACCGATAAATACTGGTATTCCTTTGATAGCGGAAACTGGCGTCAGGCTTGCGAAGAAGTTATCGCATACTACCTTGACCCCCGTAACTTTTTAGACGGTAATATCTATCAGTTTTTAGTGCTTTCCGATGACGGCAGTGAATACGACCCTAAGGTTATAAACGAAATCTTAAAGGGCACCTTTATGTATAATGCCAAGTGTGGCGAAATTGCAACCTATGGCGAAGCGTTAGTTAAAGCAGGTAAGGAAGCAGGCGCTTCCCCTTATATGCTTGCAGCCAGAATTAAAATGGAGCAGGGTGCTAACGGTAATAAACTTGCCCACGGTACAGTTCCCGGATACGAAGGCTATTATAATCATTTTGATATAGGCGCTTATGCCCACGATGGCAGAAGTGCCATTGTAAACGGCGCTATTTACGCTAAAAATGAAAAGCGTAACTGGAACACCCCCTATAAAGCAATTTTAGGCGGTGCGCAGTTCCTGGTTAAAAACTATATCGGCGTTGGGCAGAACACCTTGTATCTTCAAAAGTATGACGTTGTTGACGGTGGAAACGGTCTTTACGGTCATCAGTATATGACCAACGTTTCAGCGGCGGTAAGCGAATGTGCAACGTTAAGAGATGCCATTATAAATGCAGGGGCAACAACTTCACCCCTTAACTTTTTAATTCCTGTTTATATTGATATGCCCGAAGATTACGGTTTGCTTCCTTCAAGAACAGGTAATGCCAATAACTTGTTATCAACGTTGACCGTTGAAGGCGGAAGAATGGCTTCCACTTTTAATAAATACACAATGGGTTACGATGTGTTTACCGAAGAAACACAGATAACCGTTACTGCAACGGCGATGGAAACAGGCGCTAAAATTGAAGGCGCAGGGGTTATTGAACTTAAAGAAGGCATTAACGAAATTCCTATAACAGTTACTGCAACCAACGGCTTAAAACGAGTTTACACCTTGTACGTTTCTTCTTCTGCGGAAAAGGTGTTTACAACAAACTACAAAACAAAAGATAATCTTATTTTAGATATTACGGCAGGATTAACCTTAGAAGATTTTGCAAAAGAAATTACAACAGTAGGTTACACCGTAAAATATCTTGATGCCAAGGGCAATGAAAAAGCCACAGGCGATATTATGAAAACAGGGGATAAAGTAAGCCTTTCTTACGAAGATAAGGAAGAACGCGTTTTAGAGGTTGTTGTTTACGGCGATTCTAACGGCGATGGTAAGATTTCGTCGGTTGACCTTTTAAAAACACAAAAAGCAATTTTAGGTCTTGGCGAATTTGAAAGCGCAGTTTACTCTGAAGCTGCTGACTATTCAAAAGACGGCAAGGTAACTTCAAAAGATTTGTTGGCTTGCCAAAAGAAAATTTTAGGATTGGAATAAGGTGAAAAATATGAAAAAACTTTTATCTTTAATTCTTATATTAGCCTTTTTATTATCCTTTGCGGTAATAAACGTAAGCGCGGCGTGTTCTGTTTCTGTAAGCCCGTCAAACTCTACGGTTTACGTTGGCGATACGTTTTCGGTAAACGTTACCTTTACAGGCAGTGCCGCCGTAGGCAGTGCTGACGTAACGATTCAGTTTGATACAACTAAATTTCAGTACGTATCAATTTCAGGCGGTATGAAAGGCATAGCCACCAACGTAAACGGAAAAACTATTACTATTTCCGATTACGAGGCAAGCAATACTTCAAAAACGTACAAATTAACAATTAAGTTCAAAGCTTTAACAGTTGGCAGTGGAACGGTTTCGGTTGTTTCAAGTGATATTTCAGATACTGATCTTAATTCACTTGGTGCGCCAACAGGCTCAACCACCGTTTCCATTAAGCAGGAAAATAAATCCAATAACGCTAACCTTAAATGGTTGACTGTGCCATCAGGTTGCACCCTTGTACCTAAGTTTTCAAAGGACGTTACAAACTATACCTGTACGGTTCCCGGCAGCGTTACAAGCTTTCCTATGGATTGGGAAAAGGAAGATCCCAAGGCAACAGACGTTGTTTCCGGCGCGCTTAGTCTTAAAGTAGGTGAAAACACCCGTAAAGTTACCGTAACTGCACAGGATGGAACAAAAAAGGTTTATACCGTTAAAATAACAAGGCTTGCCCCTGAAAAAACACCAACGGTAACGCCAAGCCCAACCCCAACGCCTGCACCCACAAAAGAACCTGTTAAGGTAACAGTTGATGAACAGGAATACACACTTAATCCCACAATTTCACTTACAATGCCGGATGGCTATAAAAAAGAAACTGTACTTTATAACGGCACAGAAATTGAAACGGCAGTTTTAAGCGGAATAAAACTTGTTCAGTTAAACAGTGAGGGCAAGGATAACTTTTTTATTTTTGATGAAGAAAACAGGGAATTCAAAGTTTTTAAAACTATTAAAAATTCAAATGCAAGCTTTACTGTAATAGAAGAAAAACCTGATATTTTACCTGATAGTGCAATAGGCGAACATAAGGTTATTAATGATGGCGAATACACCGTTTGGCCATTTGCTCAGTTTGGCGAAGGTTACTATATTATTCATATAATGAACGAGTTCGGGGTAAAATATCCTGCGGTTTACTGCCAGGCTGATGGCTCAATTCAAAAACTTTCATTAAAAGCACTTGAATCAGAGCAGACAGGTACTAACGTTGAAATTACACCTAAGCCTGCAAACAACTTCTTTAATAATTTAAAGATTGATTGGTTGCTTGTTGCAATTATTGTTTGCGCTTTAATTCTTGTTGCAATAGTTGTTATAATAATCGTTATTGCATCTAAAAACAGTAAGAATAAAAAGGAACAGGCACCAAAAAGAGAATGGGGTTTCAACGATCCCTACGATATAAATATTGCTGAGGAAGAAACAGTTAAACAAGAAAAAACCTTCTCCGAAGACGATATAGATTTTAATTAAAAATTTTACCCCGTAGCAATACGGGGTAATTTTAAAGGTGAAATAAATGAAATTAAATCATATGCTTACTCGCCAGGGCGAAAATTTATCAAAAATTCCTTGGAACGTGTATCCACGGCCACAGTTAAAAAGGGATTCCTTTTTTTGCTTAAACGGTGAATGGAATTTTTATTTTAATAATAAACAAACTAAAATTCTTGTGCCATTTTCGCCTGAAAGCAAACTTTCAGGGGTTATGGAAACTTGCGAAGAATGTGTTTATAAAAGGGAGTTTTCTTTGCCTGAAAACTTTATTAAAGATAAAGTGTTTCTGCACTTTGGCGCCGTTGACCAGATCGCCCGCGTTTATTTAAACGGTGAATTTGTTGGCGAGCATATTGGCGGATACGAGCATTTTTTCTTTGATATAACTGCGCATTTAAAGGAAAATAACGAAATAACCGTTAAGGTTACGGATAAATTAGATAAAACGCTACCTTACGGCAAGCAAACAAAAAAACGCGGTGGAATGTGGTACACCAAAACCACGGGAATTTGGCAAACTGTATGGATTGAAAGCGTTAGCGAAAGCTATATTAAAGCTATTGATATTAAAGCCGATGATAAAAAAGCCACTATCACCGTTGACGGTGCTAAAACAGGCGTTGCAATTTTTGAAGATAAAAGGATAAATTTTGATAATTCTGTAATTGAATATACGCCTCAAAACATTGAACTTTGGAGTCCTGAAAACCCAAAATTATATTATTTCACCATTGAAACGGAACAGGATAAAATTGAAAGCTATCTTGCTTTCAGAAAGCTTCAGATTAAAGAAGTAAATAATATTCCACGTTTATTATTAAACGGTAAGCCTTACTTTTTTAACGGTGTATTAGATCAAGGGTATTATTCTGATGGCATCTTAACCCCTGCAAGTGAAGAGAATTATATTGAAGATATTCTTTTAATGAAAGAAGCGGGCTTTAATATGTTGCGCAAGCATATTAAGGTTGAAAGCGAACTGTTCTATTATCATTGTGACCGCTTGGGAATGGCAGTTTTTCAGGATATGGTTAATAATGGCAATTATTCGTTTTTCTTTGATACTGCGTTGCCTACGGTATTTATGCAAAAATTCCCTGATAAAATTTTGCACTTAAATAAAAAATCAAGAAGCAATTTTGAACAAGCAATGATTCAAACGGTTAATTCTTTAAAGAATCACCCGTCAATAGTTTATTGGACTATTTTTAACGAGGGCTGGGGTCAGTTTGGTTCTGCAAGAATGTATGAAACCCTTAAAAAGATTGATTCAACAAGGTTTATTGATTCAACGTCAGGCTGGTTCAGAGGTAAAAAGACGGACGTTGAAAGTTTGCACGTTTACTTTAAAAAGTTAAAAGCGGTAAAAAGCGACAAGCCTATTGTTATTTCTGAATTCGGCGGTTACGTTTTAAAAACGGAAAACCATATTTTTAATGAAAATAAGGAATACGGCTACAAAACCTTAAAGGATAAGGAAGAATTTAATCTTAGTCTTTTAGATTTATTTGAAAACCAGCTTTTGCCGTTAGTTAAACAAGGCGTTTGCGCAAGTGTTTATACTCAGGTTTCTGACGTTGAAGATGAAATCAACGGTCTTGTTACCTATGACCGCAAGGTGAAAAAGTACGACCATAGGTTAAAAGAAATAAATATGCGCATTTTTGAAGAAATTTCAAAATAAAACTTGATTTTAAGGCTATTTTGTAGTAATATTTTACTAATGAAAAATAAAAAAGGAGATTTCTTATGAAAAAGTTTTTTAAAGAATTTAAAGAATTTATCAGCCGCGGCAACGTGCTTGATCTTGCAGTAGGCGTTATTATCGGCGGCGCATTCAAGGATATCGTTAATTCACTTGTAAACGATTTGATTTCACCTGTTATCGGTCTTGTATTTAAGGCAGATTTCAAAGACCTTGTTGTTAAGGTTAAGGATGCAGTTATTGACCCTGTAACCTTAGAAGAACTTGAACCTGCTCTTGAAATCAGATACGGCGCATTTATTACAGGCGTTATCAATTTCTTGATTATGGCATTCGTTGTATTCTTAATCGTTAAGGGTGTAAACACCTTAGTAAACCTTACTAAAAAGAAGGAAGAGCCCGCACCTGCTCCTGCGCCTACCACAAAGGCTTGCCCATATTGTAAAACCGAAATTGCGCTTGATGCAACCCGTTGTCCACATTGCACATCACAGCTTGATTAAAACAGTACATAAAAAACGGAGTGAATTGCCCAACTTCCCATAAGGATGTTGGGCAGTTTTATTCCCTAATTAACTTTTTTATTTTTTATTGAAATGAGTAGCTTTTTGTAGTATAATACAGTGAATAGTTTTTAGGAGAATATAATGGCAAACATACAAATAAAAGCAAAAGATAACGAGAATATTGAAAAAAAGCCAAAGGTCTTTTTTACCTGCTATCAGGATGATTTTATAAAATATTTTGATAGAATATGTAAGGATATTTTTGCAACACATAACTGTGCAATTTACTATACTGCCGATATGAACGAAGAATTTGAGGATATGGAAACCGATTTTGCAAGATACAACCTGTTTGTTGTACCTGTAACCCAAAATCTTCTTGCAAAACATAATCGTACAATGGAAAAGGATATTCCGTATGCAAAAGAAAAGGGTATTCCTGTTTTACCGATTATGATGGAACACGGCATTGATGAATTGTATTCCGAAGCGGACAAGTTTGGCGATATGCAATACCTTGATCCCAATGAAATTGATGATACTGCCCTTAAATACAGTGATAAGCTTCAAAGATATCTTGAGTCAGTTTTGATCAGCGAAGAAATGGCTGAACGTGTTCGCCATGCCTTTGATGCTTATATCTTTTTAAGTTACAGAAAAAAAGATCGCAAATATGCAAACGAGCTGATGCGTATTATTCACTCAAATCCCGAATGCCGCGATATTGCCATTTGGTTTGATGAGTTTTTAACACCTGGTGAAAGCTTCAAAGAAAACATAAATAAAATACTATCGGATAGTAAAATGTTTACTTTGCTTGTAACGCCCAATCTTTTAGAAGAACCTGATGGTAAGCCCAATTTTGTTATGGGACAGGAATATCCTGCTGCACTTGAGGCAGGTGTTGAGATTATTCCTGCTGAAATGGAAAAAACCGATAAACAGGCACTTAATGAAAAATTTAATAAGTTGCCTGCCTGTATTGATCCGCGAGATGATGAGGCCTTTAAAAAACGTTTATCGGATTCGGTTAAAAGGTTTGCATTTACTTTAAACGATACTCCTGAGCATAATTTTTTGATAGGTCTTGCATATCTTGACGGAATTGATGTTGAGATTGATCGTCAGCGTGGAATAGAACTTATAACTTCTGCTGCTGAAAAAGGGCTTTTTGAGGCAATGCAAAAGCTTTATCGGTATTATTTAAACACAAAACACGGTGATCGCGATCTTCAAAAGGCTAAAGTGTGGGCTGAAAAAATTGCAGATCATTATAAAGAAAAATACGGTTACGAAGATCTTCGTACTGAAAATGCTATGTTGAATTATGCACGGTTATGCGGTACGGAAAAAGCTGAAAAGCAACATATCATACAAACTGTATATGAGCAACGGCTAAACAGGTTGGGAAAAGAAGATAAAAATACCGTAATGGCTTATAAAGAGCTTATAACCTGCCAATTGTTTCAAGCAAAATATAATTATCTTCCGCAAGAGGAAGATTATATTATGTGCCGTACGTTTGAAGATGCTTATGAACTTGTAAGCAAAGTGTTTGGTAAAGAAAACCCCGTAACAATAGGATTTTTAACCGTGCTTGCAATTGCACAAAGGCGGGTTGATCGCACAAAGGCACTTAAAACAAAAACAAAACAATACGAATTGTATTGTAAAGCATTAGGGGAAGAAGCTCCTAACACGTTAGATGCGTTATTTAAATTGGCAGATTTTTATACAGAGCCTTCGGAACGGCTTATAAAATTAGAAGAAGCATATCTTAAAGAAAAACAGATTTTAGGGGAAGATCATCCGCAGGTTTTATCTCATTTGCTTCGCCTTGCACATATGCTTGGTATGTGGGATCAACATGAAAAAGCCATTATGTACTTTGAAGAACTTTATAAGCGAAGGCTTACTATATACGGTAAGGATCATTCTTCCACACAGCACGCCTTAAAATTTATAGAAAAAAATAAAGAACGCCTTATAAAAAAGCAAAACAAATAATCAAAAAAGCAAAGTGAAAAATCACTTTGCTTTTTGTTTTACTTATTCTGCGTTATCTGTGTTATTTTCTTTTTTCTTTTTTAATATGATAACTGTTGCAACTGCACCGCCTAAAACTACAACTATAACGGGAATTATCCACCAAAGCTTAAAGGAATTGTCTTCAATGGAATTGTTAGGCGTTGCTGTTGGTGTTGCATTTGGCGCAGGGGTTTTTTCGGGAACAACTTCGTCGGGGGCAAGGTTAAGGTTTTTCAATACTTTTAAAAGCGTATCAAGACGCTCAGTATTTACTTGCTTGTTTCCATCTTTATCCAACACTAAATTGCCGTTTTCATCACAAACAAGTGTGGGGCAAAGCCAACCGCCTTCTTCGTGTTCGTTCCAACCGTAAGAGCAAACCATATTGGTTTTACACTGTGCGGTGGATTGGGTATAGGAAACTACGGTGGATATATGCTTTTCTAATTCAGCCATTGTGGGCGGAAATGCATACCTGTTTTTATATGGTTTATCTTTATCCTCCGTTGCATTGGGATCGCCGTCAACCCATGAAACTCCTGTTTCAATACGTGCGCGTGTATCTCTGCCTGCGGTAAATGCAGGAATTAAATCAATTTTATAAGCAAGGCATAATCCGCTGAATTTGCGCATCGTTTCTTCACAACGCTTTGCAAGGCTTTCAAAGGATTCGCCTGTTGCTTCGGCACCTACACTGTACCAGGAAATTGCATCAATATCCTTAGAAACGTTTTTCACAAACTGATCAGGCGTTGTTGAGTTTGTCATACCAACGATATATAACGCTTTTTTTATGCCTGCATTGGCTGCCCCTTGCCTTATTTTTAAAATGTCAGCCCCCGTCCAATCGTTTACACCGTAAAGGAAAAGTACGGGACGACCGCTAACCTTTAAGTAGCAGGCATCTTTCATAGCGGCAAAAAGTTCATTCATTGATTGGTCGGAGCCTATTTTTTCAAGGATACCTGCCATCTTAATAGTATTCTTTTTTGAACTTTTAAGGTGCATTTTACGGGGTTGGCTCATATCTGAGGATGAATCGTACCAAAGATATGCAAAATAACCAAGACCGCCTTTTACTGCATACGCAGCTTCCTGTTCCCAGGTTTCAACGGTGTATTCAGGGAAAGAAACTGTATCATCAGCTTCAATATTTGCAAAGAAGGGAGCTTGCCAGTGGTATTTTTTAGGTGAAAGAACTTTTGCTACCTGCGATGAAACGCCGTTTGTACCTGCTTCTGATTTAGTAAATGCATCCCAACGGATTGTACCAACCAACGTGTTCTCATTTCTCTCAACAGGAGTTTTTTCAGGTATCGGTAATTTTTCAACAAAATCATCGGGATTTCTTAAACCGATATAAAAATTATCAATGTAAAATGCTTCGGGGGCAGAATCTTTATAAATATTATCAAAGCAAATGTTCCAGGGCTCAGTTGATTTAAGGTCAGCTTCCGTTAATGTAAAGGAAAAAGAAAAGCGCGTCCAGGAGCCTGCATAAACGGAAGATTGGGTTAAAGAACAGTAATTTGATTTAGCCTCGGTGCATAATGAAAATCCATTGGCAGTATTGGTGCGCATGCGTAATTGCAACGAAAGGTCGGTATCAGGGCTGTAAACGTCAATTGAACCGTAAATTGTAGTAGGTTTATTAACTGCTTTTAAAATATATGGGCGGATATCAAACCAAGGCGATGCGTAAGAAAATTCGGGAATTTCGCTATATTGAAGCACCTGACCCTCACCGTCGGGATTATCAGTTACGGATAAAACGCCACCCTTTAACGTGGTCCAGGAAGGTGAACCGGCACCAAAGATAGAGTTTTTAGAATCAATAAGGTTAGCATTTGTTTGTGCAAGGATCACTTCGCCCTCAATGTCATCAGGGTCAGGACGTTCTATAAGTGCCTCGTCGCTTAATTCCTGTGCTGAAAGTGTAAAATTATCAATGTAAAAAGCATTAGGAGCAATTTCATTTTTGTAAATGCCGTCAAAAGCAATATTCCAATGTTCAGTTGCTTTAAGGTCTTCCTTTGTTACGTCAAACTGAAAATAAACGGTAGTCCATTCGCCATCGGGAACGCTTACACCGGTAGCAAGGTTGCAATAGTTTGCGTTTACTTCCTTACACATTGAATATCCGTTTGCAGTTTGTGTACGAAGGCGGATTAAAAGGTTAAGATCTTCACCATCGGAATAGGCGTCAAAACTGCCGTAAACAGTTGCGGGCTTGGTTATGGCGCCTTGAATGTAGGAGCGCACGTCAAGCCAAGGTGAAGCATAACTTTTATCGGGAATATCCGAATATTTAAGCACCTTTCCTTTGCCTTTGGGGCTATCTGTAACTGAAACGGTACCACCTGATAAAGCAGACCAATCAGTTTTGCCGTTTTCAAAGGTAGAGTTTTTTTCAGGCACAAGGTTATCCGTTTTTTCAGCAAAAACCGGGATTGTAGCCATACCTGCAACAATTGCAATAATTAAAAAAAGTGAAAATAGTTTTTTCATTGTTTAAGAACCTTTCTTTTTTTTGTTTGTTGCCCATGAATTTATTACATAAATTTTATCATTATTTTATGTTGACTTCCTTAATAATTTTGTGATATTATTAGGGCGAATATTAAAATTTTAAGATAAGGTGAAAGAAATGCTTCAAGCAACAGATAGCCACGCTAAAATTGCACAATACAATCTGGCAGAAGGGTTTATGTCTGATGAATCCCATTTTCACAGGCATTATGAAATTTATTATCTTATAAAGGGCAGGCGCAGATATATCATAGAAAATACTATTTATGATATCCAGGCGGGCGATATAATTTTAATACCCCCGATGCTTATGCATCAAACCCAAAGAATACCCGAAACAGATCAAAAAGAAATTCACGAAAGAATGCTTTTTACCGTTAATGAAGTGCCGGAAATCCTTAAACCTGCCTTTAAGCAGTACTTTTACAGGCCAAGTGCAGAAATTAAAGAAAATATTAAAATGCTGATTGATGAATCCATTAAAGAGGGTAACAAAGACGCACAAAGCCAATTTTTGCACAAACTTAATATTCATAAAATTTTGCTTATGCTTTTAAGAATGAATAAGCAAGAAACGATTATTCAACAGCTTAGCGAACGGGACAGGCTTATGCAAAATGCAGCTTGTTACATAAAAGAACATTGCCATAATCATCTTACCTTAAAAGAGATAGCAGATAAAATGGGTTTTACACCTGAATATTTTTCTACTGTTTTTAAAACTGCAATGGGGCTTAATTTTGTTGATTACCTTAACAACATGCGTATTGCCAAGGCGATACAGTATCTTAATCAAACAGATTATCCCATAAGTGTGATAAGTGAAAAAAGCGGATTTAACGATAGCAATTATTTTGCGATAGTGTTTAAAAAGATTGTTGGCATTTCACCAAGAAGTTATAGAAATTCTTTAGATAAGTAATAAAATAAAACCCCGTAAAAACGGGGTTTTTATTTTTTTAATATTATTTTACTTTCTGAACAACAAGAACCCAGTCCTCAGCTGATGGACGTTCGCCAATTGTAAAGTTGGTTCCGTTTTTAGTTACGCTTGCAGGATTGCTTAAAGCAGTTGTTCTTGGATTAAACCACTGATAAGTGTATTCAGCGTTTGCATCAAGACCCGTTAAGGTACCTGTTTTCTTTGTGCCTGCTTTTGAAATATCATCGTAAAGGTATGCGATGAAAAGGTCCTTTTCAATATAAGCAACT
>JAZRTX010000037.1:0-19921 GCA_045652205.1 Clostridia bacterium | reverse complement strand
GTTTCCACCTAAAGTACTTGTTAAAACAGATGGTATTTTCGCAACTGTTGAAATAATAATATACGGCAAAAATTTAATAGGTGTTAATCCTGCAACGTAAGAAAGCAGGTCCTTTGGTGTGCCGGGAATAAAAAACAAAATAAACGTTAAAAAATACATTTTTGTTTTATTGTTTAATATTTTTAATGAATCTATCTTATCAACAGAAAAGAAAATCTCAACAAATTTTCTTCCAAATTTTTTTGTAAGTAAAAATACAATGGAAGAACCGATTATTGAACCTAATAAACATAATATTGTTCCGATAATAGAACCAAAAGAAAAACCTGCAAGAATTTCAAATGGTTCACCTGGTATTAACGCAAAAATAACTTGAAAAATCTGCATTAAAAGATAAACTAAATATCCTAAAAAACCAAGACTTTCAACAAGTGTTCTGAATTTTTCAGGTTCACTAACGTATTTAACGAGCGGTATGCCGATAAAAACACTGACTAATGCCATAAAAATAAATATAATACCAAATATTATTAGCTTTTTAAATTTAATTTTATCCATAATTCACCTAAAAAAAGTTGCTTGTAAACTTGCATCAGATCTACCTGCGGCACATGTGCAAATTTGCTTAATGCTGCTGCCTTCCGACCCTGACATGGTTCACAACAGCACATTGCGCAGAATCCAATGCAAGTTTACAAGCAACTTACATACGAATATAATATCATTATTTTTAAAATCAGGCAACTGTTTTATTTAGATAAAAACTTAATATCAAAATAATGAAGAATAAAGCAAATTAAAAACGTTAATTCGCAGGATAATGTAAGGGAATAAGGATCAATTCCATTAAGTAAAAAATTAAATGAATCATTTACCCAAATATTATTTGTAACTAAAAATAAAAATCTGTTACCGATTAAAATAGTTATAATGCCAATTATTATTAGTATTATCCAAGCAGTTATTTTAATTCTTTTTTTAGTACCTTTATTAATTAAAACAAATAAAAGGCATAACGTAAAAAAGAATATAGTGGGGAATAGGTATTCTTTTATATTATAGCAGGTTAAATAAAAGTAATTAAAATTGCTTCCGTAATTAAAAACGCCTGTATTAAAAAACTTTATTAGCGATATTCCTAAAAAGAAAATAAAAGGAAACAACAAGAATATAAATGGAAATATGTATAAATTATTTTGATTTTTAGATTTTTTCATATTAAAATTTTTAAAACATAGGGAAAGGAGTTATTCATCCTTTCCCTTAAAACTTAGTTATTTTCAGTTTCTTCTGTTTTTGTTTCTTCAGGTTCTTCTAATATTTGAGGCTCTTGCTCGTTTTTAAAATCGGCTAAGGTTTTGCCGTTATAAATATCTTCAAACTGCTGACCTGAAATTTTTTCCATATCTAAAAGAATTTCAGCAAGATTATCAAGGATTTCTCGTCTTTCTTTTAAGATAGTGTATGCTTTTTCATCAGCACTCTTAATTATATCGCTGATTGCGGCATCAACTTTTGCGCAAAGTTCTTCTGAATATCCTTTTTGTGTTGCAAAATCTCTGCCGATAAAGATTTCGTCTCCGCCGTTATCGCCAAGATAGATAGGTCCGATTTCTTCATACATACCGTACTTTGTAACGTAACCTTTTGCAAGCTCTGTAACGTGCTTAATATCAGCTGATGCGCCTGTTGAAACGTCACCTAAAACAAGTTTTTCTGCGGCACGTCCGCCAAGGCTCATTGTGATTCTGTCTAAAATATAAAGCCTTGAATAAGTTTCAGATTCTTCATCAGGTCTTATTAAAGTGTAACCGCCTGCGCCACCGCGTGGAATAATTGAAACCTCTGAAACAGGATCACAGTGTTTTAATGAACGTGCTACGATTGCGTGGCCTGCTTCGTGATAAGCAACAAGTTTTCTCTGTTGCGCGCTGATTTTGTGTGAGCGCTTTTCAGGACCCATCATAACGCGGGTAATAGAGTCCTTAATATCCTGCATTGTTATTTCTTCGTGATTACGTCTAACTGCAAGTAAAGCGGCTTCATTACAGAGGTTTTGAATATCAGCACCAACAAAGCCTGTGGTTAAAAGTGAAACTTCTTTTGCAGAAACGTCGCTTGCAAACTTTTTATTTCTTGCATGAATATTAAAGATTTCTTCACGTCCCTTTGCATCAGGTGGTAAAACGTGTATTTGTCTGTCAAATCTGCCTGAACGTAACAGGGCAGGGTCAAGTATATCTGCACGGTTTGTTGCCGCCATAATAATAATGCCTTCGTTACCAACAAAGCCGTCCATTTCAACAAGAAGCTGGTTAAGGGTCTGTTCTCTTTCATCGTGTCCGCCACCAATACCTGAACCACGTCTTCTACCAACAGCGTCAATTTCGTCAATAAAGATAATGCAGGGTGAGTTCTTTTTAGCCTGATTAAACAAATCACGAACTCTTGCCGCACCGATACCAACATAAAGTTCAACGAAATCAGAACCTGTAATTGAGAAGAAAGGAACACCTGCTTCGCCTGCCACAGATTTTGCAAGCAAGGTTTTACCTGTTCCGGGAGGGCCTACAAGCAATACACCCCTGGGAATTTTTGCACCCATTTTAGTGTATTTGTTGGGATTTTTAAGGAAGCCAACTATTTCTTCAAGTTCTTCTTTTTCTTCGTCTGCACCGGCAACGTCATTAAAAGTGATTTTTTTCTTACTATCATCATAAAGCTTTGCTGTTGATTTGCCAAAAGACATAGCTTTGCCGTTACCTGCCGACTGTGAAATGAAGAAGAACAGGGTAACACCGATAATAAGAATCATAAAGATATACGGTAAGAATTCAACATACCATGGTGCAGAAACAACCTGTGTATCATATCTGAAATTACTGTTATCCTTTTCCTGTGCAGCAATAAGGCTTTTTTCAAATTCATCTGTAAAGGTAATAGAAGCCATATATTCATATTTTTTCTGAACTGCTTTGGATAATTTATCGTGTTCTTGTGTTAAATCAACCTTATTAACGTTTTCTTTAGTTATACAATAAGCTTTATTATCATTAACTACAACTAAAACGTAACTGAATTTATCTTCTTTAAGCATCTGTGTAAATTCAGATGAAGATAAATCCTTTTGAGTTAATGATTTATTTTGCACACCGCCAAAAGCAATAAAAATAATTACTACGATTAAAGCGATGTATCCTAAGGTGTAAAAAAATCGTTTTTTCATTTATGAGTCCTTCCAAATTTATTCTTTTGATTATTATAGCATTTAATTTAATTTATAACAATGAAATATCTGTGAAACATAAGTGTAATATAATCTTATGTATTTATTTGTAAATTTAAAGAGTTTTTGCAAACTCAGGGTCAATAAAGCATACGTCTTTTAATTGCCTGTATTCTTCTGAGTAATCAAGACCATAACCAACTACGAATTGATCAGGAATTTCAAAGCAACAATAATCGGGAACCATTTCAACCTTTCTTCTTGAAGGCTTATCAAGCATACAACAAACCTTTAATGAAGCAGGATTTCTTGTTGATAAAACTTCTTTAAGATTTTTTAAGGTAAGCCCTGAATCAACAATATCTTCAACAATTAAAACGTGCTGATCTTTTATTGAGTTATCAAGGTCTTTCTTGATTTTAACTTCACCTGTTGATTCTGTTGAACTTCCATAGCTGGAAATTCTCATAAAATCAAAGCGAACGTCCATATCAAGCATTCTAACAAGGTCAGAATAAAATAATACCGCACCTTTTAGTATGCACACAACAAGCAAAGATTTTCCTTTGTAATCTTTGTTAATTTGTTCAGCAATCTCTTTAATTCGAGTTTGCATTTCTTCGTATGAAATCATAATATTGATTTTATCGCTTGGAACTTTCATTATTCATTCTCCATATATATTTTTAATATTTTTTTTGTTGAATCAGTTATTTTTGCTTTTTCAGTTACCGTGTAGCCGATAATTGCATAGATTTCGTTATCTTTTGCAAGTAAAGGTACTGAATTTCTTAAAGAAAGCGGTATTTTTTTATCTATAAAGTATTTTTTTAATGTACATTTACCTTTTGAACCTAAGGGGTAAATAAAATCACCGATTTTTCTTGTTCGCAAGGTTAAGTTTTCGGGCAATTTATCAAAATCAAGATGTTCACAAATACAATCTTTTATTATTAAAGAGGTAAAACAACTGTTGATTTTGTTTTGCTGCCATGAAAATTCTTTTTCAGGAATAAAATCGTATTCAACACTAAAATCGTCAGTTTTATTTGTAAAAACAAGTTGATTATATATTCTTTTTACTTTTATTCCGTAGGGCAGGTGAACTTCTTTACCTGATTCTTTTTTTGTTAATTCAAAAACGTTGTTTAAATGTACCTTTTCAATATCAACAATATTTCCGTTTATAATTTCTAAACAACGTTTTATAAGTTCAATAAAAATAACGCGTGGAATATCGGCAATTTCAAGCGTAACATCGTTCTTATTTTTTGTGACGTATTTATCTTCGTAATCTTTTGTAACAAGGGCAATATAACTGTTATATTCTTGTAAAATAGATGCACACTCAGTAATATTATCAACGCAATCTATACCAAGTTCTTCATTTAAAAATGGAATAATCCTGTTGCGAATTTTATTACGTGTGTAATCGTTAGATAAATTTGTTGAATCTGTAACAAAAGAAAGATTATTTTTAGCATTAAAAACCTCAATCTCATCTCTTGAAACGTCTAACAACGGTCTGATAACGTTACTTGAAATGTATTTCATACCTGTTAAGCCGTTTAAACCGCTTCCGCGTAAAAGGTGCATTAAAACAGTTTCTGCCTGGTCGTTTTTATTGTGAGCAAGAGCAATAGGGCAGTTGAATTTTTTTGAGTATTCGTTAAAAATCCTATGCCTTTCAATTCTTGCGGCAGTTTCTAAGGAAAAACCGTTCTTTTTTGCAAATTCAGGCACGTTAATATGCTCAACGTAAAAAGGAATATTGTGTTCTTTACAAAAATTTTTTGCAAATAATTCATCCTGTAAGGCTTCTTCACCGCGAATACCGTGTTCAACGTGTAACGCCAAAACATTATATCCAAGTTTTTTTAAAGCAAATATCAACGAAACGGAATCAGCACCGCCTGAAAAACCAACTAAAACAGTATCGTTTTCATTTAAAAGGTTGTTGTTAACAATGCAATTTTTTACTTTTTCAAGCATATAATTACCTCAACCTGAGATCGTTGCCGGGAATTTTAATAACGTTTGTTGTTTCTTTATCAAACAATCTTGATGCAATTCTTTCAGTGTATCTGTTTTTTATTTCATCGGGGTTTAAATTTGTTGAAATACACATAGGTTTATTATTGATTTTACGCTCATTAAATAATAAAAACATATATTCTACGGTAATATTGTTAAACATAGGCTCTGTGCCCAAATCATCAATAATAAGCATATCGGAGTTTGTTAAAACGCTTATATCGTTGATTTCGTTAAAAGCATATTTGCGTAAAATCTCAAAAAGTTTTCCTGCGGTGATATAAACAACACTTAAACCTTTTTTCTTTAATTCTGTATAAATGCAGGATAATAAAAACGTTTTACCGGTGCCTGTGTCACCACAAAAAACAATATTTGTTTTTTTAACGTTTGGAAATTTATCTGCGTATTTTTCAGCATAGTTGCGTATGTTTGTAATTTCGCTTTTTATTTCGTCAGCAAAAATATTTTCATTAAAATCATTAAAATTAGGGAAGTTTAATAAGCTTTCATCCTTTAATGCTTCATCAATAACCATTTTATAAAAACAGTTACAACGCACGTTTTTACCATTTTTTAAAACGTAACCTGTATCATTACAGCATGAACACTTATATTCAATCTGAGGCATAATAAGGTTATTTTCTTTTAAATAAACAGCAATTTTATTATCAATCTCGTTGATTTTTTGATTTTTTTCTTCTTTTTTTATTGAATAATCAGAAGCAATTATACGTTTGTTGTTTTCAAGTTCAAGCAATGGGGGATTATTCTTGTATAAATTATCAATTAAAATCTTATGTTTAAGCTGTGCATTTAAACGAAAACTATTTAATTTGTTTTCAATTTTACTAACAATCGTTGAATCCATATTTATACCTCTAAATTGGAATTATCACCAAATAGATTTTTTCCGTAATTTTCGTTTCTTCCCTTAAAATCGTTGTTTGATTTTTTGTTATTTGTAGATTTAGGTATTGATTCAAAGGAAGCTTTTATTTGTTCAAGACTTAAAGAACCGTTTAATTCGTCAAGTTTTTGAGTGTATTTTAAGAACGTATGCATACCTTTTTCACACATTAACTTTGCAATTAAAATTAAAGCGTCATCCTTAAAACCTGATTTTTTATAATTGTTTATTGCATCAAGATGCATGCTTGTTACCATTCTTGATTTTTCACCAAGTTCAAAAAGTATAACTGAAACAAGACGTCTTTCAGCAGTGTTTTCTAATAAATAAGCTTTAATTTGCTTTTCACTATGTAAATTTAAGTTGTGTAAATTTTCTAAAATACTGTTAATGTACGCAAGATTTGGGTTAAGGGATTTTGTAGTTTCCTGACAAGCGGCTTTAATAGCCTTTAAATCAAAACCCCAATCGTTTACCCAATGATTATAAAGATTGATTTCATCAACGGTAGGAGTTCTTTTTAAACCTAAATGTAATAAAAGTTTAGAAACCTCGTGCGTGCGAGCCTGTAAGAACTGCAAATGTTCTTCTGCTTTTATAATTGTAGTAATTTCCTGGTCCGCCCAAGCACGTGCAACTGAATCAATATAATTAAATGAAACGTTTGAGCCTTTTTCACCAATACAATAGGAAATTAACAGCATAGCACATTCAACTGATAAACCAAATATCTCAACCCAATCACGTGCTTTATCATATTCGTTGTTTGTAATGCTTCTGTTTGGAAAAAGCGAACGAATACCTGCAAAAAAATCAGCATAAGCATTTAATAGATTTGCTGAATATGCACCAAGCTGTTTTGAAGCTTGGTGTGCGCTTAAAATTTCATAAGAAAATGGGCGGGAAGTGTAATTTAAAAGATGGTTTTTACTTAAATATTCAAGCGCATCACTTAAATCAGAAACAGAGACGTTTGTTTGGTTTGCAATTTCGCTTAACGTATCAGCTTTAATTTCGTGATGATAGCAAAGATAATTAAGATAAATATACACTTTTAAAAAAACAGGTGGAATATCTGCTAAAAAAGAAGAAACAAACTGACCTTCCAAAACCATAATATCGTTTAAAGGATTGTCTTTTGAAAATTTTCCTTGTGCCATATCTGTTCTCCTTTTTTTTAGTGTTTTTTACATTATTTATGTATTATAGCATATAAATATAAAATAATAAAGCAATAATTTGAAAAAATGAGGTGTAATAATGATAAAAAAATTAAAAAATAAAATAATTGCTGTTATTATTGTTATTGTGTTAATTGGGATTTCAATTTTTATAACAAATTTTACAAAACCAAAACAAAGAATTTGTGAGTATTATATAAATGCAACCGTTCAGGAAGAATATTTAAAAGGCGATTTAACCTTGAAATACATAAATAAAAGCGGTTATATAATAGACGCATTATACTTTAATCTTTATCCTAATGCTTTTAAAAATGAAGATAATATATTAAACGTTGCCGTTTCTGACAGAATAAATGAAGCATATCCTAATGGGTTTGATCAAGGTTACATAAACATTACTTCCGTTATGATTGATAATAAAAATGCTGAATTTTCATTAGAAGAAAACGAACAGGTTTTAAAGGTAAAAACAGATAAAATCAAGATAAATGAAAAAGAAGAAATTAAAATTACTTTTGAGGAAAAATTACCTGATTCACCTATGAGGTATGGATACGGCGAAAATACCTTTAACTTTGGAAACTGGTATCCTGTTTTGTGCCCTTTTGAAAATGGCGAACCTGTTGTTACAAAATATACTTCTAATGGAGATCCTTTTTATTCTGAATGTTCCGATTATTATGTTACAATAAAAATTTCACCAGAATTCCGCGTTGCGACAAGCGGCAAGATATTGTCAAAAAACACACAAAATCCGTTGGAAACCAAATGGTATATAGAGGGTAAAAATATCAGAGATTTTGCATTTGTTGTTTCAAAAGAATTTAATTTAAAATCTGCAAAAGCGGGCAATACACTTGTATATTCTTACTATCTTGATAATGATGACGCAGGCAAAATGGCATTAGAATATGCATTGAGCGCAATCAAGTGTTTTAATAAGCTTTTTGGCGAATACCCATACGAAACTTTTTCTGTTGTTGCTTGTGATTTTTATATAGGTGGAATGGAATATCCTAACGTAGTATATATTGATAAAAATTTATATTCAAACGTCTATTACGAAGCATTGGAAGAAGTTGTTGTTCACGAAACGGCACACCAATGGTGGTACGGTGTTATTGGTAATAATGAACTTAAAGAAGCCTGGCTTGATGAGGGGCTGACACAGTTTTCGGTTGCTCTTTATATTGACGAAATATATGGTAAAGAACGTTACAAGATGTTTTTACAGGAAAATGAAGCCTACTGTAAAACTGTTTTTGAAATTGTTAAAGACGTAAAGGGAACGGTTAATAAGCAAATTGACAGACCAAGTAATGAATTTGAACACTGGCTTTTATATGATGCGTTGACTTACAACGTTTGTGCATTGATGTTTGATAATCTTCGCAACAATATTGGTGATGAAAAATTTTTTAGAGGTTTAAAAGGATATTATGAAGCCAATAAATTTAAGATTTGCGATAAAAAAAGCTTTATTTCTGATTTTTCTTGTTACTCTGAAACGGATATAAATGCACACGTTTACCCTTGGCTGAACGGAAGCATATATTGGGGTTGATAAAAATCAAAAAATTTGATATAATGTAAAAAAATAGTAAAGGTGTTATTGTTTTTTATGCAGAATATTCCTGTTTATTTAAGACTTAAAGATGATATAAAACAAAAAATAAAAAACGGCGAATATTACAAAAATATGCGCTTACCCTCTGAAAATACGCTAAGCATTGAATGGGGTATTAGCCGTATGACAGTAAGGCGTGCGCTTGATGAATTAACAAGGGAAGGACTTTTATATAAAACCCGTGGAAGCGGAACTTTTGTTGCGGCAAACAGGTTTTCGCAATGCGACATCATGAGTTTTTCTGAAATGGTTAAACTACGTGGTTCAATTCCTATGACCAAGGTGCTTGAAAAAACCTTTGTTTGCGATGATGAGATTGCTTTAATTATGCATCTGCCTAAAAGTTCTGTTTTTTATAAAGTTAAAAGATTACGGCTTGCAGATAATACACCGGTTGGCATAGAAAACGTGTATTTACCGTTGCAATTTTGCGATAGTCCTGACAGACTTGAGCTTGAAAGCTCGCTTTATGAAGGGTTAAAAAACCTTTATGGATGGAACATTTTAAGGCAGGATATTGCCATTACTGCTGATATACCTACCAAAGAAGAAAAAGACATTTTAAAACTTTCTAAAGGTGAAGCTGTTTTGAGAACAGAAGGCGTTAGTCTTGAAGATGAGGGAAAACCGTTACTTTATGAAAAAAATATTTATTCAAGTAACAGCTATATAATGCACGTTTCTATAAAAAGCAGATGGGTTGACAGATAAGGATAATAAAAAAATGACAAGAGATGAATTAAAAAATATTTTAAAAAATAATAGATTTATTTATGCAATCAAAGACGATGACGGTCTAAAAAATGCGGTTTATAATGATTCAAAAGTTGTTTTTGTTCTTTATGGAACAGTAATGAATATCTGTAAAATTGTAAAAAAATTAAAAGAACATAATAAAACCGTTTTTGTACATATCGATTTGATTGAAGGTCTTTCACCTAAAGAAGTTGCGGTTGATTTTATAATCAATAATACAGGTACAGACGGCATTATTTCCACAAAGCAAACGTTAATAAAATATGCATCACAAAAAGGTCTTTTAACGGTACAAAGATTCTTTTTAATTGATTCACTTGCTTTTAGCAACCTTTTAAAGCAAATTAAAAACCCGTGCCTTGATATTATTGAGGTTTTACCTGCTTGTAGCACCAAAGTAATTTCTAAAATTGTTAAATTAACAGATCTTCCTGTGATTGCAAGCGGTTTGATTCAGGATAAAGACGATATAATTGAAGCTTTGAATGTTGGCGCAATAGCGGTTTCCGGAACAAATTTTGACGTGTTATAACTTGTTTATTAAAACACCTGATTTTTTCAGGTGTTTTTTTACTATACAAAGGAATATTAAAACGGGCTTTTTGAGATAACAGAAAAACACATGTGCGTGTCTCAAAGTGCAAAAAATGTTGAATTTATGTGCTTGATTAGGGTTGACTTATTTAATATATTATTATATAATATATCAAAATGCCTAAATGCGCTTTCTGATGTAAAAAAATATGTGATATAGTTCAATTATGATTTGAAATATTAGTTATAAATTAGGAGATTTTACAAAATGTATAAGAATTTCGTAAAAAGATTATTTGATGTGGTTTTGTCAGGTGTTGCAATTGTTTTGTTGGCAGTTCCAATGTTGATTGTTGCAATCGCCATAAAGATTGATGATCCTGGTCCTGTTTTGTTTAAGCAAAAACGTGTTGGTAAAAAGAAAAACGGTGAAATTACTTATTTTATGATATGGAAATTTCGCAGTATGAAAATGTCAACTCCGCACGATACGCCAACACATCTTCTTGAAAATCCTGAACAATACATAACTCGCGTTGGCCGTTTTATTCGTAAAACAAGTCTTGATGAACTTCCTCAGATTTATCAGGTGTTTACCTCTCAGTTGTCTGTCGTAGGACCAAGGCCTGCGTTGTGGTCACAATATGATTTAATTGCTGAACGTGAAAAGTACGGTGCCAATGATATTAAGCCTGGCATCACCGGATGGGCACAAATCAATGGCAGGGATGAACTTGAAATTGATGTAAAAGCAAAATTTGATGGTGAATACGCATCAGCATTAAACGGTGGTTTTTTTAGGGGATTCGTTATGGACTGCAAATGTTTTATAGGTACTGTTTTTAGTGTATTGAAATCAGAAGGTGTCGTTGAAGGCGGTACGGGCGAATTAAAAAAGCAAAAAGAAAATGAGAAAGAGTAAATAAAAATGGCTGAAAACTTAAATAAATATGCAGTTCTTTCTATGGATGTAGAAGATTGGCATCAGTTGTACTACCTGATTGGTAAAGCAGATACTTCATATACAATGCTTGATGGCTTTAAAAATTACGTTGATCTTTTGAATCAATCAGGTTTAAAAACAACGTTTTTTGTACTAAGTAGTGTTGCTGATCAGGTTAAGGATACGTTAAAGTACGCCGTATCCTGCGGGCATGAAATTGCTTGTCATGGGAAAAATCACACCCGTCCTGTTGAACTATCTTTGTCGGATTTTGAAAAAGAACTTATTGAAGCCAAAGCGCATCTTGAAGATATTACGGGTAAGGAAGTTATCGGTTACCGTGCTCCTTGCTACGGTATTGATAATGAACGATATGAAATAGTTAAAAACGTAGGTTTTAAATACAGTTCAAGTAAAATGGATGTTAAAGGTCATCCGCTTTATGGTGAACTTGATCTTAGCGAGTTTCAACAAAAAATGCAAGGTGTTTACGTTAAAGATGGCATGGTTGAGTTTGCTTTAAGTACGCAAAATTTCCTTGGTAAAAATATTGCTGTTTCGGGCGGAGGATGGATCAGGTTGCTTCCGTGGCAACTTCTTATGAAGCCACTATTAACAAAATACCTTAATAATTCTGAAACCTATACGCTTTACATACACCCCTTTGAACTTTCAAGAGTTCCAATGCCTAAGGTTGACGGTATCGGTCTTGTTTCTAATATCAGGGCACGTAGGGGATTAGGCAAACAAGAAGATAGGATGGAAGAACTTATTAGTATGCTTCAAAAAAGATCTTTTGAGATTACTACATTTGGCGAACTTGCCCAAAAGTTTCATTAATTAAAGATGCATTTAAAGGAGATACAGATGTCAGAAAAAATGACTATTCTTGTTACTGGATGTGCAGGAATGATCGGCGACGCCTTGTCAAAAGAGCTTATTAATCAAGGCTACAAAGTTATTGGTGTTGACCGAAAAAAAAGTGATTTTTTAAATAATAATTTTACACAAGTCACTTGTGAACTTTATGACAAAGAGAAAATCTGTGATATTTTCAAAAATAATAATATAGACAGGGTTATTCATCTCGCTGCGCTTGCACATACAGCAGGTGAAAAAGATTTATCTTACGAAAGATATTTCAACGTTAACGTTGAGTGTTCAAAAATCATATTCAACATTGCTGCTGAATATTCAATACCGATTCTTTTTTCAAGTACTGCTGATGTTTATGGTTTTGTAAATGGCGTTACTACAAATGCAACCGTACCTGAACCGGTGACCATATATGGTAAAACAAAATACATTGCTGAATGTGAACTTGAAAGAATTGCAACGATAGCTAATTCGCCATATACAATTTTTCGTTTTGCACCTGTTTATACGGAAAGTATCAAAAGAGATATTCAAAAACGATATTATATTAAATACCCTAATATTGCATACATTGTTGGTAAGGGCACTGAATATGAATTTCTTTCCATCAAAACTGCGGTAGAACGTATGATTGAATGGGTTGAAGATATTCCAACGGAAAAAATATACAACGTAAAAGATTCCGTTCGTGTAAATACTGCTGAATGTATAAAAAAAGAAAAAGAAGCAGGTAGAGCACCCGTTGTGTTATATTTCCCACGTTGGTTGATTTTTGCGGGATTTTCAATAATAAAAATATTAACGGGAAAAAACAAATACACATTTTTACTTAATAAAGTAGTTAATCCACTGATAACACAATAATAGGAGAAGGCAAATATGAATTTTAAAGGTTTAAGAGTACTTGTGCTTGATGGTTATGGCAGGCAAATAGCAGTAGTACTTCGTGAATTACATAAACTTGGTTGTGAAATCACAACAGTAAACCAGTCAAAACTTGATATCGGAAACACGTCACGTTACCCACAGCATAAAATAGTTGAACCCAAAATTAAAGGCAATATGTCAGAACTTAAAAAGGTACTTGACAGGGAAATTCCAACAGGAAAATACGATGTTGTTTTTCCTATGTTAGAGCCTGCAACAGAGTTGCTTTTGGAAAACATTGAAGAATATGGTAAATACGTAAAAATAGCTTGTGCAGGTAAAGAAGGATTTTATAAAGCTTACGATAAACAACTTACTATGACCATTTGTATGGAAAACGGCATTAATTGTCCTATCACAAAAACTGATAATGAGACAATGGAAGAGTTTCTTACAAAAGTTAAATTTCCTCTTGCTTTAAAACCACGTAAGGGCTCAGGATCAAGAGGTTTTTACCGTGCAGATAGTAAAGAAATACTTATGGAGCTTATTGATAGCGGTAAAGTAGTTGTTGAAGAGTACGTTATACAAGAGTTTATTGATGAAGCTGAGGTTCATCGTGTTTCTTACACTATTATTGATAACGATGGCAACGTAAAATCTTCAATGATTTCAAAATCAACCCGTCCTTATCCACTTGTAATTGGAACAAATAGTCTTTTTGAAAGTGTTGATATGCCTGAAATTGCCGCACAGGCAGAAAAACTTCTTAAACTTATGGGTTGGAGAGGATATGCTTCTGTTTGCTTTATTGAAAGCGAAAAAGACGGCGTTCCTAAGGTTATGGAAATTAACGGCAGAATTTCTGCAAGTCTTAAAGTAGGCGTTGAAGCAGGTCTTCCTTTAGTGCAACAAATTTTAGAAAATGCTATGGGTGTTGAAGTAACACAGGCACCTGAAAAACTTGAATTTGGTGTTCGTGTTGCACATACTCAGTCATCTGCATTATGGTTTTTAAAATCAAAGGATCGCTTCCGTAAAGAACCAACTTCAAACGGCAACCGTAAAAGAAGAGACGTTGTATTCTCATGGGCAGATCCTGTGCCTTATTTTAGTTACTCAATTCAATGCTTACAGAAATACAAAACGGAAATGAAAAAACGTGAAAGATAAGGAATAGTTTATGATTTCAAAAGAATATCCGAAGTTTTCGGTAGCGATGTCAGTTTATAAAAATGATAATCCACAACATTTTCGTATAGCACTTGATAGCGTTTGCACTCAATCGCTTCTTCCGGATGAAATTTATTTTGTTGTTGATGGACCAATCTCTGAAGAACTTGATGCGGTTTTAAACGAATATCAGGAAAAATACGATTTCATTACGGTTAACAGATTTGAAAAAAACGTTGGTCGTGGAAAAGTGCTTAAAAGTACCATTGAAAATTGTAAATATGATCTTATAGCCATTATGGATAGTGATGATATCTGTGCACCAGGCAGGTTTAAAAAGCAGCTTGATGCTTATTTGGAAGAGCCTTGCGATATTCTTGGTGGATGCACAGTGGGCTTTGTAGGGGATCTGTATACAACAGATAAAGTTTCTTCAGCAAATCGCAAAATCAAGCACGAAGATATTATTAAGATGCTTCCACAAAAATGTCCTATGAGCCAAGTTACAGTGCTTTTGAACAGGGACGCAGTACTTAAGGCGGGTAACTATATGCACTGCCATTATCATGAAGATTATTATCTTTGGGCGCGTATGGCGCAGGCGGGGTGTAAGTTCAGAAATATTCCCGATTATCTTGTGTACGTTCGTCTTGGCGAAGATCAGGCACGCCGCCACGGTGGTTGGAAATATTTTAAGGCAGAATACGATATTCGTAAGTATATGCTTAAAAATAAAATTGCAACGTTCCCTCAATGTACTAAAGCGCTTGCAATAAGGTTTGTTTATCAGTTATTGCTTCCTCCTGCGATTCGTAACTGGGCGTCCTTGAAATTTAAGCGTAAATACATAACAAGGGAACAGGCAGATGAAATTATAAATAAAAATATTGAATACGATAAGGCTTCAAGGTAAAAAACAGAGGAATTTTATTATGGGAATGGACATAGTAGCGCTTATTATATTTATAGCATGTATAGCGCTTTTTATTTGGGACAAACTTCCTATGGCAACAACAGCAATTTTAGGTTGTGTCGCTATGGTTATAGCAGGGGCTTGTACTTTTAAAGATGCTTTTGCTTCTTTTGCATCAAGTACAGTTATTCTTACCATCGGTGTAATGGTTATTGGTGCTGCTATTTCTGAAACAGGGCTTGCTGCAACAATAGGTGCTTTTATCGTAAAAATTTCAAAAGGATCCGAGACCAAGCTAATTATTGGCACATATTTTGTTTCAGCAGTAATGTCGGCTTTTCTTACTAATTCGGCGGTTCTTGCTATATTTATTCCAATAATCTTAGGACTTTCGTCATCAAATGAAAATATTAAAGCAAAAAATCTTATTATGCCTATTGCATACGGATGCGTTATAGGTGGCGCGTCAACACTTGTTGGTTCAACTCAGCAAATGACCGCACAGGGTCTTTTAGAAGCAGCAGGAGCACAAACGTTTAAAACATTTTCATTTACACCCATTGTTTTAATTATTCTTGTTCTTGGTCTTTTATATTGTCTTTTTATTGGTAAAAAAAGAGGAGAAAAAATTTGGGGCAATCGCGATAATGATGACGTTGATTATACGCTGAATACTGACGTTAAATCATATAACAAGGTAAAAATGATAATTGTTGCAATCATCTTTGCTGCAACAGTTGTTCTTTATATTACAGAATGGCTTCCATTAGCAGTAACAAGCACATCTGCGGCACTTTTATGTATTATTACAGGTTGTATTACACAAAAGAAAGCAATTTCTGCTGTAAATTGGAACATTGTAGGTAGGCTTGCAGGTTGCCTTGGTATAGCAAAAGCTCTTGAAGTATCTGGTGGAACAGATTTAATTGCTGAAATTTTTAAAAACATTATCGGTACAAATTTAAGTCCTTTCGTGCTTTTCTGCATCATTGTATTCCTTGCGTTGTTTACCAGTGAATTTATTTCAAATTCAACGGCTCTTTTGATTGTGCTTCCTATCGTACTTGCAATTTCAGGTGAATTTGGGCTTAATCCATACGCATTTGCAATTGGTGCAACAATCGCCGCGGGTGTTCCGCTTTGTTGTCCACTTGCAAGTTCCACTCTTGGAATGTCAATGTGTGTAGGTTATAAATTTAATGATTATTTTAAATATTCATTTATTTTTGAAATTATATCATATCTTGTAATTATTACATTTGTTCCATTAATTTATGGATTAACTGTTTAAAAAATTTTTTGAGAGGGTAATGTATTTTGGAAAGAAAAAAAGTACTTATAATAACGGGAACACCTTTTCGTTATGATACCAATAACGGAAAAACATTAAAAGCATTATTTTCAAAATTTGATAAGGAAGAACTTGCGCAAATTTATTTTAGTCCGCAAATACCTAACTGTGATTGTTGCAGCACTTATTATAGGGTTAATGAAAAGCAATTGATTAAAAGTTGCCTTGGTCTTTTTGCAAAAAAGTGTGGCGGAGAAGTGCAAGCAGATATTGAAAATAAAAAAATCAGTAGTTATAGTTCCAATATTCTTGCAAATAAAAGAAAAAATTCCGTTTTAATGTTTCGTGAATTATTGTGGGATATATCTTATTGGAAAAATCGCAAACTTAAAACATGGCTTGATAAGGTAAATCCTAAGATAATATTTACGTTTCTTCCAGGAAACAAGAAAACCGCGAAATTTATATCGTGGGTTGCTAATAAATACAACTGCAAGGTTGTTATGTTAGTAACTGATGATCATTATCATGATTACGCCATAAATCCGTCTTTTATTCGTAAAAGCCGTTATAAAAGAATACAAAAAGCCATACGTGATGCGGCTAAAAATTCAGATGTTATTTTAGGATGTTCTGAACTTACTGCAAAAGAATATGGTGAATTGTTTGGTATTGATTACGAAACTATATTTACACCATCATCAAAAAATTTCCTTGATATGCCCTTGAATCAACAAAACAATACTCCTGTTATATTTCGCTACTTTGGTAATGTTGGTCTTGAACGTTGGAAAGTTCTTCAGGCGTTAGGTCAGGCAATAAAAGAATATAACGGAGACGAACAGAAAGCTAAACTTGAGGTTTTTACCGGCACTAAGGAAAAAGATATCATAGACGCTCTTACAATTGAGAACGCTTGTGAATTTAAAGGCTTTGTGCAAGGTGAAGAATTTAACCGACTTTTCCAAGAAACAGATGTTGCTGTGCATATTGAGTCTTTTTCACCAAGCATGATGAAATATACCAGGCTTTCAGTTTCTACAAAAATAGCCGATTACCTTGGTGGTGGTAAGTGTGTACTTGCTATCGGTGATAAGAATCTTGCATCTATTGTACATATTGCGCCGGTTTCAATGGCGGTAAATAGTTTGGAAGATTTACCAAGCGCTATTGAAAAACTTATAAGTAATCCTGAATTAAGGCAAGAACTTCAGAAAAAAGCACGAGAACTTTCTGAAAAAGAACATAATGCAGAAAAAATAGGTGATCGCATGCGTACAATTCTTTTAGGAGAATAATATGAAAGTTTGTCAAATAAACGTGGTATATGGTAAAGGCAGTACAGGTAAGATTGTACGTGATTTACATATAGGATTGCAGGAAGCAGGTTACGATTCAATTGTTATTTATCCTGTGAAAAACAAAGGAGAAAACGATAAAAATCTTTACACTGTTTCAAATAAAACTTTAAGCGTTATTTCAGCGGCATATCGTAGGATTAGCGGAAGACAATTTGATGGCGCATTTATTCAAACGTCAAGAATTATAAACATTCTAAAAAACGAAAAACCAGATGTAGTTCATCTTCATTGTATAAACGGAAATAATATCAACATATATAAACTTCTGCGTTATCTTGCAAAAAATAAAATAAAAACAATACTCACTATTCATGCTGAATTTATGTATACAGGTGGATGTAGTCATGCTTGTGACTGTGAAAAATGGATGTCAGGTTGTTATAAATGCAATAATAAAAGCAGGGGAACACTAATTGACGGGTCAGCGCATACGTTTAAAAGTTTAAAAAAGTGTTATGAGCTTTTTGATGATGATAAATTTAGTTTTGTTGCAGTTTCTCCGTGGCTTGAAAATAGGGCAAAAAGCTCACCAATGCTTTCACGTTTTTCAGGCTATACTGTTTTTAACGGTGTAGATACT
Organism: Clostridia bacterium; assembly: GCA_045652205.1. Classification (GTDB taxonomy): domain Bacteria; phylum Bacillota; class Clostridia; order Christensenellales; family QALW01; genus UMGS1322. Next base: position 1,646 of record JAZRTX010000037.1, on the reverse strand, counting down.
GCAATATATAATTATAATGAAGATAGTGACCTTAGAACTCAATTAGGTGTTTCGCCTGATACAAAAGTAATTTTTCACGTTACTGCAAGTTTTGATCCTACAACTGATAACCTTAAAGGAGGCAAATACGTTGTTGAACTTGCAAAAAAATTCAAAGATCAAAATGTAAAGATAATTATTGCGGCGAATAATATTGTAAAAAGTGAATTACCTTCAAATTGTTTAGTGCTGGGTAAAATATCAGATTCAAAAAAACTTGCACAATTATATTCAATTAGTGACGTTACACTTATTACAAGTAAACGAGAAACGTTTAGTATGCCAACGGCAGAAAGTCTTTGTTGTGGTACACCGGTTGCAGGCTTTGTGGCAGGTGGACCGGAAAGTATTGCTTTAACTGAGTACAGCGATTTTGTTGAATACGGTAATGTTGATAGCCTTTATTCAACGGTTAAAAAAATTCTTGAAACAGATTATGATAAATCAGAGATATCAAAACAAGCATCTCAGGTTTATTCAAGACAAGAAATGCTTAAAAAATATTTAAAACACTATACTGAAAAGGAATAAATCATGCATTTTATATTTTTAATTACAATTTGTTTTATATCTGTAATTATTCATATGCAAAAAATTGATGCGGATAAAAAACGAAAGTATGAAGTTATCTTTATTGGCATCGCGCTTTTCTTATTTGCGGCGCTCAGGGATGCTTCGGTTGGTATTGATACATTGCGTTATTGTGATGGCTTCATTGGTGCATCCAGAAAGTCTTTTTTAGAAATATTATTTGGTGAAAATGATTATCGTGATCCATTTTTCTATTGCTTTTTACGTGCGCTTGCATACATAAGCAAGGATCCACAAATTATGCTTATTGTTATTGGTGGATGGGTTGCATTCAGCTATTCATATTTTACATACCATTCAAAAAGCAATGTTCTTTTGACTTATTTACTTTTTATATGCCTGAGAATATATTCCTTTACATTTACCGGACTTCGTCAAGCAATGGCTATGGGATTTATTTGGATAGCGTTTGTTTTTCTTATGCAAAATAAAAAATGGAAATACCTTTTGTTTGTTGTGTTAGGTTCGTTATTCCATTTTTCTGCAATTTCGTTTCTCCTTGCATTGCCTTTTTTCTATGTTAAAAGGGAAAAATTTGTTCTGGGATCATGCCTTGCCTTTGCGGCAATCAATTTCATTACAGGCGATAGAATTGTTTATTATATTTCCGAGACGCTATTTCCTGATAGAGGCGATAAATATATTGATACAGCCATGGAAACAGGAACCAGTTTGTCAACCACGTTCATTCTTTATATTTTAATGTTCTTATTTATATTTATTTTCTTTACTAACGTTAAAAAGAATGATGATAAAGCATACGGAAAATTTAATCTTATTTGTATCGCTTTACTAATATCTTTTGTTTCGCAAGGTTTTCCTAGCTTGTTTAGAGTTGCGTATTATTTTATCTGTGTTTTATTTGTTTTATTTAGCGAAACAATTATTAATTCCTTTAACGAACGCGATAGAGTAATATTGAATTTAATTATTCCAACTCTACTTATTGGTCAGTATCTGATATTAGGTACTTCCGGAGGAACAGAAAATTACATGTTTTTCTGGCAGTAAAAAGT
>JAZRTX010000036.1:0-21543 GCA_045652205.1 Clostridia bacterium | reverse complement strand
CTCAGCTACTGACAGCAGAACACACAGTGGCGGTGCTGAAACAATCGGCACAGTAACAATTCCTGCAGGCTATAAGGGCAACCTTTCAGCATTAGTAAACGTAACAAATGGCGTAGCAGAATTTGGCGACTTTGATGGCGCTTTACATCTTATCAGATTACGCTTTAAACTTACCTTTACAGGTGGCGCAGCAGTTGGCGATTCAGTTATCATTGTTCCTGCTGACAATAATATGGATGATTTTATTATCAAAACATTCTCTGCATCTGGTGTTACTAAGGAAACTGTAGCAGAACTTCCTGCATACAACTATACTCCTGCACCTGTATTGCCTACACCTAACACTTCAACCGAACCCAGCGGCAGTGCGCAGACTTCACCTGTTCCTACAGAAGCACCTAAGTACATTGCAGCTAAGTTTGAAGAAAAAACACCCAGCAACACCTTATCATACATTTGTAACTGGGGCGGTGGTAAGTTCTTAGAAAATGATGATACATTTAACGGCACAGTTACTGTTAAGTATCGCATCTATAATACTTCTCAGACAGACGTAACAGTTAATCTTGTGTATAACGACACCACAGGTAAGAACGCATCTGTTGAAGGTGCAAAAACTGCTGATGCAGTTATTAACCCCGGCACATACAAAGATTTAGAAATTTCAATTACATTTGTAAACGGTAGCGCAAAACTTAACGATACTGTAAACGTAACGTTAGCTCAGCTTCGTGTTCGTATTAACTATAAGTTTGCAGAAGCAAAAGAAGGCAACTCATTTATCGTTGCTTCCAACACAGATGACGAAAATGATTACATCATTAAGTCCTATACAAAGGATGACAAGTTTGTTAAGACAATGTTAACCAAGGAACAGCTTCCTAAGGTTGAAGCAGTTAAGGTTCCCACAGGTATTACCATTTCAACTATTGATGAAGCAGATGGTTCAGGTAAACTTTACTTCACAACCTCAACAAGCGGCGGTCTTGTAACTTCTGCTGACGTTAAGGATGGAGTAGGAAGTAAGACCTTTAAGATTAAGAACAACGGTGAAGCAGGTATTGAGGTTAAACTTGATATTCAGGCACTTGTAAACGGTTCATGGAAGAGCCCATCCGGTGCAACTGCTGAATTCGTTGAAATTGCTCCTGGCAAGACCGTAGAAGTTACTTGCGAATTTGATTGCGAAAACGGTACAGTAACAATTGGCGAAGAAGAAGTTTCAATCAGCAAGCTCTTTGGTAAGTTCAGTATTGCAGGCGAAGACGGAACACTTCCTGAAGGCACAAGCTTTACAATTTACTTTACTGAAGACGAAGCAGGCTACTTTGCTAAGATGGTAGGCGAAGCAAAGGCAGATGAAGGTTGGAGCTCAGAAATTATCTATACAGCACCTGAAGCTTCAACAGGTGACGTTCTTCCCGTTGCAGTTATCGCAACAGTTGCTCTTGCATTTGTAGCACTTGTAGTTGTTTCAAAGAAGAGAAAAGAAGACTAATCCTAATAAATAATTAAAACGAAGGTGGTAACACCTTCGTTTTTTTATTAAACAGTGGCTACTTGCACAAAAAAACATTATATGGTATAATGTCTTTAATATATTAAATTAAGGAGATGGTTTTACGGATCCGCTTCCCCGAAGTTGCAAAATAAATACGGGTGCAACTAATTTATGTTTCTCTGATATTTTAAAAGAAAACGCCTTTTTAAAAATGTTTTTACGTATGTAAAAAAGGCTAAAAACTAAAAAATATTGGAGGATAAAATGAAAAATAAAATTATATTACAACTTATAATACAACTGATTCTTATATTGATAAACGCCTTTTTTGCTTCTGCTGAAATTGCGGTGGTTTCCTTAAACGAAAATAAGGTTAAATCCAAAGCAGATGATGGCGATAAAAAAGCAAAAAAGATGCTTAAACTACTTAAAAACCCCACAAGGTTTTTATCAACCATACAGGTTGGCATTACTTTGGCAGGCTTTTTAGGCTCGGCTTTTGCGGCAGATAGTTTTTCTGAACCCCTTACAAAATGGGTTATTGAAACCTTTAATCTTGATTTAAGCCTTACTGCTACTATTGATAGTGTTGCAGTTATCGTAATTACGCTTATTTTATCTTACTTTACCCTTGTGTTAGGTGAGCTTGTTCCTAAGCGTGTTGCTATGAAAAATGCCGAAAAACTTGCGGATAAGGTAAGCGGTTTTATATTATTTTTAACTGCGGTTTTAAAGCCTGTTGTATGGTTTTTAACCGTTTCAACCAACGGAATACTTCGTTTGTTTGGTATTGATCCCAACGAACAGGAAGAAACCGTTTCGGAAGAAGACATTGTTATTATGCTTGATGCAGGCGCAGAAGACGGCACCTTAAACAAGGATAACATTGAATACATTAAAAACGTATTTGAGCTTGACCACTTAACCGCAGGGGATATTATGACGCCCCGAAACACCATTGAACTGATTTCTGATGATGCAGAATTTAGTGAAATCATTGATTTAATCGTTACAAGCGGTTATTCACGTATTCCTGTTTATTCTGAAACTGTTGATAATATTACAGGCATCTTATACGCGCGCGAATTTGTGTTAAATTACCAAAAACCCGATTTTAAACTTAAAGATGCTGTTTTTGAGCCTACATTTGTTCCCGAAACCGTGCATCTTGACGCACTTTTTAAGGAAATGCAGATGGATCACAACCATATCGTTATCGTTGTTGACGAGTATGGCGGAACCGCAGGTCTTGTTACGATGGAAGATATTTTAGAGGAAATCGTTGGCGAAATCTGGGACGAGCAGGACGAAGAAATTGAGAATTTCCAAAAAGTAGGCGCTGACGAATACAAGGTGCTTACTACCCTTGAAAAAGACGAGTTTTTTGAGTTCTTTGAGTTAGGCGAAAGCGAAGAGTACGAATCTACCACTGTTAACGGCTGGGTAACTGAGGTTTGCGGAATGATTCCGGAAGAAAATTATTCTTTTGAATACGAAAATCTTACCATAACCGTAACAGTTGCTGACGAAATTAAAACACAGGAAATTTTAGTTAAGGTTAACCCTAAGCCCGAAAAGGAAGAAATAGAAGAATAAATTTTTCCCACGAATATTTTTCGTGGGAAATTTTTTTAAAAAACGCTTTATTTATTGGCATTTATTGTGTATAATATGTCTATATTCATAAATTTGGAGCTGTAAAAAATGCGTGTAGTTATTAAAATTGGAACAAGCACTCTTGCACATTCAACAGGGCATCTTAACATTAAGCGTGTTGAAGAAATCTGCAAGGTTATAAGCGATATTAAAAATGCAGGAAATCAGGTTATAATGGTTTCTTCCGGCGCTATCGGTATGGGCGTTGGCAAGCTTGGTTTAAAGGAAAGGCCAAAGGATATTCCTACAAAACAGGCGGCGGCGGCAGTTGGTCAGTGCGAGCTTATGTATATTTACGATAAACTGTTTTCTGAATACAACCACACCGTTGCACAGCTTTTAATAACAGGTGATGACGTTGAAAACGTGGAAAGGCATCAGAACTTTTCTAACACCCTTAACCGCTTAATTGAGTTAAACGTTATTCCTATTATTAACGAAAATGATACGGTAAGCACTAAGGAAATTGTTATCGGTGATAACGATACCTTGGCGGCAATAGTTGCAGCAAGTGTTAAGGCTGATCTTTTAATTTTACTTTCTGATATTGACGGTCTTTACACAAGTGACCCCCATAAAGATAAAGATGCAAAACTTATTCCTGTTGTAAATAAGATTGACGAAAGCATTATCGCCCTTGCAGGTGGAATCGGTTCTTCCCTTGGCACAGGGGGTATGCAAACTAAAATTCATGCAGCCCAGATGTGCTTTAAGGCAGGCTGTGATATGGTTATTACCAACGGAAGCAAGCCAATGGATATTTATGATATTATTGACGGCAAAAACGTTGGAACTAAATTTACGGAGAAAAAGTAATGTTTGATATGTTGGCCCGAGCAAAAAGGGCAAAATTAGCGGTTTCTTCACTTAAAACGGAGCAAAAAAACTATGCATTAGAATGTATGGCGCAGGCTTTAATTGATTTTAAGGATGAAATTTTAAACGAAAATAAAAAAGATATAATAAATGCCAAGGGTACGGTTTCTGACGTTATGCTTGACCGCCTTATGTTAAATGAAGAACGTATTAAAGGTATGGCAAAGGGCATTTTAGACGTTGTTAAAATACAGGACCCTGTTGGTAAAGTTCTATCCCAGTTTGTTCGCGAAGACGGATTAGAAATCAACAAGGTTTCTGTGCCTATGGGCGTTGTTGCCATTATTTACGAAAGCCGTCCTAACGTTACAAGCGATGCGGCGGCGCTTTCACTTAAAAGCGGAAACGTATGCGTTTTAAGGGGCGGTAAGGAAGCCTTTAATTCTGCAAACGCCATTGTTAAAGCGCTTAAACAGGGGCTTAAAAAGGCAAACGTAACAGAAGATGCGGTAAATCTTGTTCAGGATATAACAAGGGAAAGCGCTAACGTTTTAATGACCGCAAACGATTACGTTGATTTGTTAATTCCACGCGGTGGCGCAGGCTTAATTAACGCAGTAGTTAAAAACGCAACGGTGCCTTGTATTCAAACAGGCACAGGAATTTGCCACGTTTTTGTAGAAAAAACCGCAGATTTTTCTATGGCGTTAAAGATAATTGAAAATGCAAAAACCTCACGCCCAAGCGTTTGTAATGCAGAAGAAGTTTTGCTTGTTGATAAGGAAATCGCAGGCGAATTTTTACCAAAAGTTAAGAAAATTCTTGTTGATAAAAGAATAGACGAAGGTAAAATTCCCGTTGAATTAAGGCTTGATGAAATTGCCCAAAATATTATTGATGGCACAAAAGCAGAAGAAAAGGATTTTGATACTGAATTTTTAGATTATATCCTTGCAATAAAAGTAGTTAATAACGTTTTTGAAGCAGTTGAGCACATAAGCGCCCACTCAACAGGTCATAGCGAAGCCATTATTACAAACAGTGATGAAGCTAAGGAAATCTTTATTCAGGGTGTTGATAGTTCCGCGGTTTACGTTAACGCTTCAACCCGTTTTACTGATGGCGGTGAGTTTGGTTTAGGTTGTGAAATGGGCATTTCTACCCAAAGGCTTCACGCCCGCGGACCTATGGGATTAGGCGAATTAAACACTTATAAATACGTTATTTCAGGTAACGGACATATCAGGTAAGGAGTTTTTATGAAATACGGTTTTATCGGTTGCGGTAATATGGGCGGTGCCTTAATAAAGGCATTAAGTAGCGCAACAAAAGAGATTATTTTAGCAGATTTTTTTAAGGAAAAAGCCCAAAAACTTGCAGAAGAACTTAACCTTAAAACAGGAACGAATGAAGAAGTTGTTGCTTCTTCCAAATTCGTGTTCCTTGCAGTGAAACCACAGATGTATTCTGATGTTCTTTTATCCTTAAAGGATATTTTGCAAGAAAAAAAGCCTGTTATAATCACTATTGCCGCAGGCATAAAAATGGAAAAAATAACGGAAATTTTAGGTTTTTCTCTGCCTATTATCCGCATTATGCCTAACACTCCCGTTCAGGTTGGCAAAGGTCTTATAATGTATGATTTTAACGATTTGGTTGACGAAGAAACCGTTAATGATTTCGTTAAGGATATGGCTTTTGCAGGCATTATGGATAAGATACAGGAAAGCTTAATTGATGCAGGCACAGCGGTTTCAGGCTGTGGCCCTGCCTATATGTTTATGTTTATTGATGCTTTGGCAAAAGGCGGTGTAAAGTGCGGTTTATCAGAAGAACAGGCAATTTTATACGCCGCTGCCACAATGGAAGGCGCCGCAAAATTATTGCTTGAAAGTAAGCTTTCACCTGAAATTTTAAAGCAAAACGTTTGCTCCCCCGGCGGAAGCACTATTAAAGGCGTTGAAGCTTTAGAACAAAACGGCTTATATCAGGCTTGTGAAGATGCAGTAATAAAAGCATATAAACGCAATATTGAGTTGGGTAAATAACAAAAAAGAACCTGAAAATCAGGTTCTTTTTTTATTCTAAGGAACTGTAAAACTCATAAAGTCTGCAAGCGTAGGCGCAGGCGGTATAATTTAATTTTTGCTTAAAGGTAATATCATCGCTTGTGGGCAGTTCGTTTAAAAGGGTTTCAGCTAAAACAAGCATATCTGATAGCGCAAGCACCTTTACGTTTGAAGAATTTATTTCTTTTAATTTGTTTTGCAAATTAAGGGTTGCGTTTTTTAGTTTTTGGATTTCTTTTAACGCTTCAAGTGGCGTGGTTTTATTGTCATTTATATCCCTTGCAAGCTGTTCTAAAATAGTTGCACATTGATTTAAATGGGTGAAACAGGAATGAACGGTTTTTAACTGTTCGCTTTTGCCTGTTATTCTTATGGTTGTTTCGTCAATGGTGATTTTAATAACCGAAGGCGTAAAATCAGCAGTTAATTTTTTGCCTGTTTCTTCTGCAATTGTTTTATCGGTAAAGACGGAATGAATAACAAAAAAAGCACCGTCCTGATTGAAAACGTAGCCACCGCCACCCTTTTCCGCAACAATGGTTTTTAGTGTTTCGGCTTCTGCTAAATCAGGCATTTCTCCTGCCGAAACTAAATACAAATTAAGTTTCTCGGTTTTAACCGTATCGGTAAGGGGATTTTCGTTCTTTTTCGCAGTTAAATTTACTACGGGGGCTATTACCTTTAACGCAATAAAATTGCCGATAGAATTTATACTGAATATAACGCACGCAAATATTATTACTATGGTAAAAGCAAATAAATTCTTTTTTACTTCCCTTTGCCTTGTCCTTTTTGAAACGCCCATAAAATTCACCTCGTAAAAATATATGCACAAGTTTAACAGGATATACATACTTTTTATTTGTATTTGCTTGCTAAAACAGTGATTTTATGATAAAATAACGCTACAAAATCAGGCACTATACAAATTTTTGGATTTACTAAACTTTTTTAAAAAAGAGGTTTTTGTTTTGATTAGAGAAGATATTAGAAATATTGCGATTATTGCTCACGTTGACCACGGTAAAACCACCTTGGTTGATGAAATGCTTAAACAAAGCGGTTTATTCAGGGAAAATCAACAGTTACAGGACAGAATGATGGATTCAGGTGATATTGAAAGGGAAAGGGGTATAACCATCCTTTCAAAGAACACTTCCATCAGATATAAAGATACCAAGATAAACGTTGTGGATACCCCCGGCCACGCTGATTTCGGCGGTGAGGTTGAACGTGTTTTAAAAATGACAAGCGGTGTTGTACTTCTTGTTGATGCTTTTGAAGGTCCAATGCCTCAGACACGCTTCGTTTTATCAAAGGCACTTGCACTTGGTTTAAAGGTTATCGTTGTTATTAATAAAATGGACAGACCCGATGCCCGTCCCGACGGCGTAGCTGACGAAGTTTTTGATTTGTTTATTGAACTTGGTGCTGACGATTCACAGCTTGATTGCCCATTTATTTATGCTTCAGGAAGAAGCGGTACTGCAAGCCTTGACCCAAATGATTTAGGCAGTGATATGACTCCTCTTTTTGATGCTATCTTAAAATATATTCCTGCACCCGATGGGGATAAGGATCAGCCTTGCCAGATGCTTGTTTCTACCATTGACTATAACGAGTACGTTGGCAGAATCGGTATCGGTAAAATTGAAAGAGGCGTTTTAAAAGCAGGTGATATGATTTCACTTTGCACCTACGGTGAAGATTCACCAAGGGCAAACGTACGCGTTACAAGTCTTTCTGTTTTTGAAGGTCTTAAAAGAGTTAGCGTTGAAGAAGCAAGCGCAGGTGAAATCGTTGCAGTTTCAGGCGTTACTGATATTAACATCGGTGACACACTTTGTAAACCCGATTGCATTGAACCCCTTCCATTCGTTAAGATTACAGAGCCTACCGTTAGTATGACTTTCTCTGTTAACGATTCACCTTTTGCAGGTAAGGAAGGTAAATATTTAACAAGCCGTCATCTTCGCGCCCGTCTTTACAGGGAAATTGAAACTGACGTTTCTTTAAGAGTAGAAGATACGGATTCTGCCGATAGCTTTAAGGTTTCAGGCAGAGGCGAATTGCATCTTTCAATTTTAATTGAAAATATGCGCCGTCAGGGTTATGAATTACAGGTTTCAAAGCCTGAGGTTTTATATAAGGAAATTGACGGCAAACGTTGTGAGCCTATGGAAAGAGTTATTGTTGACGTTCCTGACCAGTATTCAGGCACAGTAATTCAGCACATGGGTACTAACCACGGTGAGATGGTGAATATGCTTTCATTAAGCGATACAATGCGCAGAATGGAATTCATCGTTCCTGCAAGGGGACTGTTTGGTTACCGTTCAAGCTTCTTAACCGATACTCACGGCGAAGGCGTTATGAACTCTGTTTTTGAAGGCTATGCTCCATATAAAGGGGAAATGCCCGGCAGAAAGAACGGTTCGTTAATTGCTTTTGAAACAGGCGAAACTATTACTTACGGCTTGTTTAACGCACAGGAAAGAGGAACACTTTTCCTTGGTGCAGGCGAACAGGTATATTCAGGTATGATAGTTGGCGAAAGCTCACGCCCTGAGGATATTGAAGTTAACGTTTGCAAAAGAAAGAATATGACAAACTCCCGTTCAGCAGGTTCAGACGATGCGCTTCATCTTGTACCACCAAAAAGAATGAGCTTAGAGCAGGCGTTAGAATATTTAGGTGAAGACGAGCTTGCCGAAATTACACCCAACAACATAAGAATACGTAAGAAGATCCTTGACCCCACGTTAAGATACAGGGCGGCAAAAATAAATAATAGAAAATAAAGGATTGTGTTTAATTGAAAAACGAAAAACGTTTCTGGGCTACGGTTGCCCTTGTGTTCGTTGCTATTTTAGTTTGGCATTTTACAAGTGCTATGGTGCCTGCCCTTGCAAAAGGTATTAAGGCATTAACGCCATTTTTGCTTGCTTTTATAACTGCGTACCTTTTAAGGCATCCTTGTTTGTGGTTTGAAAAACTGTTAAGTTTAACCACTAAAAAACAGGTTAAAAAGTGGCAACATACGGTTTCTACAATAGTAATACTTGGCTTGTTTTTAGGTTTGTTGAGTTTAACCGTTGCGTTCCTTGTACCCAACATTATCAACAACATTAACGATATTATGGCAAACCTGCCGTCATTTATCGGTATGGTTATTGAGTTTGCAAGAAATACGGTTACAGATCTTTCTGAAAAGTTAGATGAAGAAACAGGCTTAAAACTTATGCAGGCAATTTCAAATATCGGTGCTGAAGCCCTTGCCTTTGTTTCAAAGGGTGCAGGTAACGTTGTTGCAACTTTAACTGACGTTGTAACTAAAACTGCAAGCTTTTTGTTTGATTTTGTGCTTTATCTTGTTGCAAGTTTTATGCTTCTTCACGGATATGAAAACATTAAAAGATCTCTTAAACGCATTTTGCGTTTGTTTGTAAAAGATAGCGATCAATACAATCAGACCTGTGCAATTTTGCACGAAAGCGATATTATCGTAGAAAAATATATAGTTGTAAGGCTTATAACAAGCCTTGGAATAGGTATCGTAAGTTACGTTGGATTTTTAGTTTTAAAAATACCGTATTCACTTATACTTGCTTTAATTATAGCTTTAACCAACCTTATTCCTTACGTTGGTCCTTTTATCGGCGGCGCTCCTGTTGTTGTGGTTGCCCTTGCAACAGGCGGATGGGATATGGCTCTCTGGGCTTTAATATTTATGCTTATAATTCAGCAGATTGAAGGAAACGTACTTACACCGTTACTTACCAGCGATGCTCTTGATATAAGTCCTATTTCAGTGCTTTTAGGTATTGCTGTGTTTGGCGCAATGATGGGAATCCCCGGTATGCTTTTAGGCGCACCTATCGTTGCAATTATTTCAGGCATTGTAAATCGTGCCATAACTTTGGCAGAACAACAGGCAGAAGGAGAAAAAAGTGAGAATCAGTAAAAAATGTCAGGCAGTACAAGGTTCAATCACCCTTGCTATTGACGCAAAAGCAAAACAATTAAAAGCAGAAGGAAAAGACGTTGTTTCCTTTGGCGCAGGTGAACCTGACTTTCAGACACCTCAGTATATTATTGACGGCGCAATAAAAGCCTTAAATGAAGGCAAGACCAAATACACCGCTGCAGCAGGAACTCCTGAATTAAGAAAAGCTATTTGTGAATATACAAAAAGAAATATCGGCACAAGTTATGAATTTGATCAGGTTGTTGTTTCAAACGGCGCAAAACAGGCAATTTTAAACGCATTACAGGCAATTCTTAATCCTGGGGACGAGGTTATTATTTTCGCACCTTTCTGGGTAAGCTATCCTGAAATGGTTAAAATGGCTGACGGTGTTCCTGTTTTCGTTGAAACTATTGAAAAAGAAGGCTTTAAAATTGATTTTGAAGCACTTAATAAAGCAATCAACGAAAAGACTGTTGCAATAATTTTAAACACACCGTCAAACCCCACAGGCGCAGTTGTTCCTGAATGTGATGTTAGAGAAATTGCCAAGATTGCAAAAGAGCACGATCTTATGATTATTTCCGATGAAATCTACGATGCGCTTTTATATGATGGCGAAAAGCATTTTTCTATTACACAGATAGATGAAGAAACAAAGGAAAGAACCATTTTAATAAACGGTATGTCAAAGGCTTTTGCTATGACAGGCTGGCGAATCGGTTATTCAATCAGCAATAAGCAGATTGCAAAAATGATTGCAAACTATCAAAGCCACGCCACAAGCAATCCTAATACCATAGCACAGTATGCAACACTTTGCGCCATTGAAAACGAAAACACCGATTTTGAAAAGATGTTTAATGAGTTTGACAGGCGCCGTAAATATATGGTGGAAACCGTAAACAGTATTAACGGTTTAAGCGTACGTGTGCCAAAGGGCGCATTCTATGCGATGGTTTCTATAGAAGGAATTATAGGCAAAAAATATAATGGCAAAGTAATAAACGGCTCAATGGATTTTGCTGAAAGCTTACTTGAAGCAACACTTACCGCAGTTGTTCCCGGTATAGCTTTCGGTGCGGATAAGCATATACGACTTTCGTATGCAACAAGCATGGAAAACATTGAAAAAGGCCTTAGCCGTATTAAAGCCTTTGCAGAAGGACTTGAATAATGCTTAAAATAGATAAAAATAACAGACTTTCTGAAAACGAATATAAATATCAGATTCAGGACGTTCCTGAACCGGAGCTTTTCAGAACGTTTTATGAATATACTTCCATTCCCAAGGTAGCTTTCAACGAACGTCACGTTCCTATGATTACACCTGAAGAACTTTGGATAACCGATACTACTTTCCGTGACGGACAGCAGTCAACATCACCCTTTACGGTTGAGCAGATTGTTGAAATCTATAAAATGCTTTCACGCTTATCCGGTCCTAACGGTATCGTAAGGCAGAGTGAGTTTTTCCTTTACAGCGAAAAGGACAGACGCGCAGTTGAAAAATGTATGGAATTAGGCTTGGAGTTTCCTGAAATCACAAGCTGGATTCGTGCAAATCCCAAAGATTTTGAACTTGTTAAACAGATGGGTGTTAAGGAAACAGGTATTTTAGTAAGCTGTTCCGACTACCACATCTTTAAGAAAATGAATCTTACCCGTCAGGGCGCTATGGATAAATATCTTTCAATTATTAAGGCTGCGTTAGAGCAGAACATTGTTCCCCGTTGCCATTTTGAAGATATTACCCGCGCAGATTTTTACGGCTTTGTAGTTCCCTTTGCAACTGAACTTATGAAGCTTTCAAGGGAAACGGGTATTCCAATAAAAATCCGCGCTTGCGATACTATGGGCTTTGGTATTTCCTATCCCGGCGCATCGCTTCCCCGAAGCGTTCCCGGTATCATTTACGGTTTAAACCACTTTGCTGACGTTCCCAGTTCTCAGCTTGAATGGCACGGCCACAACGATTTTTATAAGGTTGTTACCAATGCTGCTACCGCTTGGCTTTACGGTTGCTCAGGTGTAAACTGTTCACTGTTTGGTATCGGTGAAAGAACAGGTAACTGCCCCTTGGAAGCTATGGCAGTTGAATACGCTTCCTTGCGTGGTACAACGGACGGTATGGACCTTTCTGTTATGACGGAAATTGCCGATTACTTTGAATCTGAAATCGGCTATCATATTCCTGCAAACACACCTTTTGTTGGCAGAAACTTTAATGCAACGAGGGCAGGTATTCACGCTGACGGTTTACTTAAAGATGAAGAAATTTACAACATCTTTGATACAAAAAAGATTTTAAACAGACCTGCAACGGTTATTGTTGATGCTACAAGCGGAACAGCCGGTATTGCATTCTGGATTAACGGTTTCTATAAGCTTAAAGCAGGTAATACCATTGATAAGCGTCACCCTGCGGTTATAAAACTTAAAGAACTTGTTGATCAGGAATACGCCAACGGCAGAAATACTGCTATGGGCGCATTTGAGTTAGACACAATGCTTTTAAATATTGATCCTGAACTTCATAGTGCCCTTGAACACCACCATATCTAAAAAAACTTAAAAAATGTTATAATTTTTTTAAAAAAGGTATGGAAATTTATGCAAAAATAGTTTATAATACAAGTAAGAAAAAACATTAAGGAGGATTTTTACTATGATTAAAATTATTTACGGCAAAAAAGGTGCAGGCAAAACCAAGAAGATTATTGAAAGCGCAAACATTGCTTCCGATACTTTAAAGGGTAACGTAGCATTCCTTTTTAATAGCAAACGCTATATACACGATCTTAAACATCAGGTTCGTTTTATTGATACTGATGAATACGGCATCAAAGGTGCATATCTTTTCCTTGGCTTCGTTTCAGGTCTTGTTGCTTCCAACTTTGACCTTGAAAGAATTTATGTTGACGGCTTCTTAAAGCACATGGACCGTCCTATTGAAGAACTTGAAGATCTTTTCATTAAGCTTGACAGCTTCTGCGCACAGAACAGAATTGAGCTTGTTCTTTCAGTAAGTGCTGATAAGGATGAGATTCCTTCCTTTATGCAGAAATATCTCATTGACTAAAAGAGGATTTTAAAAAATGTTATACACTTCCACAAGGGATTCTTCGCTGAAATACTCCGCGGCAAAATGTTTTGTTCAGGGTCTTTCAGTTGAAGGCGGGCTTTTCGTTCCCGAAAGCTTTCCTGAAATTAGCTTAGACGAAATAGCCACTATGTCGGAAATGTCTTATTCTGAGAGAGCATTTAAGGTGCTCTCTCGTTATTTGACCGATTTTTCCGAAAGTGAGCTTAATGATTGTATTAAAAGCGCTTATGAAAGCAAGTTTGATGAAATGGGTGTTGCGCCCCTTCATTACGTAAATGATAAAACTGCGGTTATGGAGCTTTATCACGGCCCCACACTTGCTTTTAAGGATGTTGCGCTTCAGATTTTACCTCACTTTTTAAAGCACGCAAAGGTAAAGGAAAATGAGAATGCTCTTATTTTAATCCTTGTTGCAACAAGTGGCGATACAGGTAAAGCGGCATTAGAAGGTTTTAGTGACGTTGAAGGTATGGGAATAAGCGTATTTTTCCCCAACCAAGGCGTTTCCAAAATGCAACAGGCGCAGATGTGCACACAGGAAGGCAACAACGTTTTCGTTTGCGCAGTAAACGGCAACTTTGACGATGCACAAACAGGCGTTAAAAAGATTTTTGCAGATAATTCAATTAAAGAAGACCTTTTAAAACAAAATATTAAGCTTTCTTCTGCAAACTCAATTAACTGGGGCAGGCTTGTACCACAGGTGGTTTATTATTTCAGCGCTTATGCTGATATGCTTAAAGATAAAAAGATAAAGATAGGCGAAAAAGTAAACTTTGTTGTACCAACAGGTAACTTTGGTGATATTTTAGCAGGCTATTACGCTAAAAAAATGGGTCTTCCTGTTAATAAGCTTATCTGCGCTTCCAACAAAAACAAGGTTTTAACCGAGTTTTTTGAAACAGGCGTTTATAACGCTAACCGTGAGTTCTTTAAAACACAGTCACCATCAATGGATATTCTTATTTCTTCTAACCTTGAAAGGCTTTTATACGACCTTTCAGGCAAAGACGATACCTTTGTTGCTTCCTTAATGGAGCAGTTAAAACAAAAGGGTGAATATAAGATTACCGATGAAATGTTTAAGGAATTAACAAGCGTTTTTGCAGCAGGCTATGCTGACGAAGAAAAAACTGCTTCCGCCATTAAAGAAATGTGGCAGGAAAACAACTACTGCATTGATACTCATACCGCAGTAGGCGTTGCAGTTTATGAAGATTATAAGAAGAATACAAAAGATAATACTCCTACGGTATTACTTTCAACTGCAAGCCCCTATAAATTCCCTCATTCAGTGCTTGAAGCTATTTTTGGTAAAGCACCCGAAGATGAATTTGATGCGGCAGATGAAATTAAAAATATGGGCGTAAAACAACCAAAACAGATTGCTGAACTTAAAACAAAACCTGTTTTACATAAATCTGTTTGCGATAAGGAAGATATGCCCAAAACAATTCTTAACGCGGTGAAATAAAATGGACGATAAAAAAACGATATTTTCAGGAATTCAGCCCTCAGGTTGCGTAACTATCGGCAACTATTTAGGTGCGTTAAGGTCCTGGAAAGAACTTCAAAACGATTATAACTGCTATTTCTGTGTTGTGGATCTTCACGCCATAACTGTAAAGCAAACGCCACAGGAATTAAGAAAGCGTTGTATTGACCTTTATGCACAGTATATTGCTTGCGGTCTTGACCCTGAAAAGAACGTTATGTTCTTTCAGTCACACGTTCCTGCACACAGTGAACTTTCCTGGCTTTTAACCTGTAACACCTATATGGGTGAAATGAGCCGTATGACTCAGTTTAAGGAAAAAAGCAAAAAGGCAGGCGCAAATGTTGGGTTAGGTCTTTTAAGCTATCCTGTTTTAATGGCGGCAGATATTTTGCTTTATAATACGGATCTTGTTCCTGTTGGTGCTGACCAGAAACAGCATCTTGAACTTGCCCGCGACCTTGCTATCCGCTTTAATAATGGGTACAGCCCCACCTTTACGGTGCCTGAACCTTATATTCAGAAAAACGGCGCCCGTATTATGAGCTTGCAGGATCCCACAAGTAAAATGAGCAAGAGCAGTGAAAACGTAAACGCTTTCGTTTCTATTTTAGACGAGCCTGACGTTATAATGAAAAAGTTTGCTCGTGCGGTAACGGATTCTGATAATCAGATTAAGCACGATTTGATAAACAAGCCCGGCATTACAAATCTTATTGAAATTTATTCTGCCTGCACAGGCAATAGCATTGAACAGATTGAAAAAGACTTTGAATTTAAAGGCTACGGCGATTTTAAAAAGGCAGTTGGTGAAGCGGTTGTTGAAACCGTTAAGCCTATTCAGGATAACTTTAAACAGATTGTTCAGGATAAAGCATATATGGAAAAATGCTTTACTCTTGGGGCGGAAAAAGCAAGCTATACCGCCAATAAAACCTTGGCAAAAGTTCAAAGAAAAATGGGCCTTGCGTCCAGAAAATTATAATTAAAAAAATGTCGGAAAACCTCCGACATTTTTCTTGTTTATAGCAAAAATTTGTAAAAAAATACTTGAATTTGACCACGTTTTGTGATACTATATTTATATATGTTACATAGAGGTTTTTTATGCAGTTATTAAAGGAAAAAATACTTAATGAAGGCAAGGTTTTGCCAGGAAATATTCTTAAAGTTGACGGCTTTTTAAATCAGCAGTTAGACGTTCAATTATTAAACGAAATCGGCAAAGAATTTGCTTTTCTTTTTAAAGATTCAGGCGTAAATAAGATTTTAACAGTTGAATCTTCGGGCATCGCGCTTGCGTGCGTTGCTTCACAGAATATGGGTAATATTCCCGTAGTGTTTGGCAAAAAACATAAAACCCTTAAACGTGGCGAAGATTTTTATGCGGCAAAGATTTTTTCTTTTACGCATAACAGGGAATATGAGGTTACAATCAATAAAGACTTTATTTCTAAGGACGACGTTATCTTAATCGTTGACGACTTTTTGGCAAACGGCGAAGCAGTGCAGGGTCTTATGGATATAATTAACCAGGCAGGCGCAAAGCTTGTAGGCGTTGGCATCGCAGTTGAAAAAGGCTTTCAGGGTGGCGGCGATAAGTTAAGGGAACAAGGCTTAAGGATTGAATCCCTTGCTATTGTTGAAAATATGGATAACGGCACAATTACTTTCAGGTAATAACAGTTTTAAACTGTTATATATTATAAAAAATAAAAAGGAGAAAAGTACTATGAAAAATCTCAAGAGAGTTCTCGCAATCGTTCTTGCGGTAATCATGATGGCAGCAGTTTTCACTGCTTGCGGTGGTGACGAAACCCAGAACAAAGACGTAACAATGGATAACATTAAAGTTGGTTTTATCTTCCTTCACGATGATAAATCAACCTACGATCTTAACTTCTATAATGCTGCAAAGCAGGCTGTACAGAATCTCGGCCTTAGAGAAGATCAGGTTATCATCAAGTTCAACATTCCTGAAAGTGTTGAATGCTACAATACTGCAATTGACCTTGTGGATCAGGGTTGTGACGTTATCTTTGCAAACAGCTTTGGCCATGAAGAGCATATTCTTGCAGCTGCCAAGGAAAATCCTAACGTACAGTTCTGCCATGCAACAGGTACATTAGCACACACCGAAAATGTTAGCAATTATCAAAATGCTTTCGCATCTATATATGAAGGCCGCTTCCTTGCAGGTGTTGCTGCAGGTATGAAGCTTAACCAGATGATTCAAGAAAATAAGATCACAGCAGATAAGGCTGTTATGGGCTATGTTGGTGCTTATCCTTATGCCGAAGTTAAATCAGGATATACAGCATTCTATCTTGGCGCAAAATATGTTTGCCCCTCAGTTACCATGATGGTTGATTTTACAAACGATTGGTACAAGCCTGATGCTGAAAGAGACGTTGCTAACTCACTTATGGATAGAGGTGCAGTTCTTATTTCACAGCATGCTGATTCACTTGGTGCGCCTTCAGCTTGTGAAGAAAGAAAGGTTCCCAACGTTTCCTATAACGGTTCAACAGTTGACACCTGCCCCGAAACATTTATCGTTTCCTCAAGAATTGATTGGACACCCTATTTTGAATTTATGGTAAAAAGTGTTGTTGAAGGCAAGGATATCCCTGCTGACTGGACAGGCACTCTTGCAACAGGCTCAGTAGCACTTACCGATATTAATGCCGCAGCAGCAGCTCCCGGCACAGCAGAAAAGATTGCTGACGTTAAGGCTAAACTTATCTCTGGCGAAGTTAAGGTATTTGATACAAACAACTTCACAGTTAAGAATGAAAAGATCACAAGCTATCAGGCTGATGTTGATACAGATAAGGCTTTCACACCAGATACAGAAGCTATTGAAAACGGTGTATTCTATGAATCCAAGCACCGCAGTGCACCCTATTTTGATATTGATATTGATGGTATCACAATTCTTGCTGCACAATAATATTTTAAACTTTTATATGACAGACCCTTCTTTCAGGGAGGGTCTGCCATTTATGATTTTGGAACATTTAAAAATGCTTGCATCACAGGTATTTTTAAGTGTTTCATTAAGGAGGTAACAACGTGCAAAAACAAATACCGGCTATTGAATTAAAGGGAATAACAAAAAAATTTGGCAGCGTTATAGCTAATAATAACGTATCAATTTCTGTTAATAATGGCGAAATTCTGTCTATTTTAGGTGAAAACGGTAGCGGAAAAACCACGTTAATGAATATGATTTCGGGAATTTATTTCCCCGATAACGGTCAGATTTATATTGATGGCAAAGAGGTTGTTATTACTTCACCCAAAGATGCGTTTGATTATAAAATTGGTATGATACATCAGCACTTTAAGCTTGTAAATATATTCACCGCAACGGAAAATATAGTTCTGGGCTTAAATGAAAAGGGCTTTAACCTTAAAAAAAGTGCCAAACGTATTAAGGAAATAAGCGACCAATACGGCTTTGAAATTGATCCTAATAAGCAGATTGCAGAGATGTCGGTCTCGGAAAAACAGACGGTTGAAATTATTAAAGTGCTTTACCGTGGAGCAAACATCTTAATTCTTGATGAGCCTACTGCCGTTTTAACCCCACAGGAAACAGAAAAGCTTTTTAGCGTTTTACGGCGTATGCGTGATTCGGGAAAAGCCATTATAATAATTACTCATAAATTGCATGAGGTGCTTTCTCTTTCTGATAGGGTTGCGGTTTTAAGAAAGGGCGAATATGTTGGCACTGTAAACACTAAAGAAACAACTGAGGCTGAACTTACGGAAATGATGGTAGGTAAAAAGATAAGCCTTAATATTCACAGAAGCGAACCTCAAAATCCCGTTGACCGCCTTAAAATCACAAATCTTATATGTAAGAATCGTGAAGGCGCAAACGTGCTTGAAAACGTTAGCTTTACCGCAAAATCAGGCGAAATTTTAGGTATAGCAGGTATTGCAGGATCAGGACAGAGAGAACTTTTAGAAGCTATTGCAGGCTTACAACATCTTTCTTCCGGTGAAATTATATACGTTGATCCTAAAACTAACGAAGAAGAAAGCTTAAAGGATAAAACCCCCTTACAGATCAGGGAAATGGGCGTACGCCTTTCATTCGTTCCTGAAGATAGACTTGGTATGGGCCTTGTTGGTAATATGGATATCATTGATAATATGATGCTTCGTAGTTACCGCAAAGGTAAATCAATATTCTTGGAAAGAAAGCAACCCAAAAACCTTGCAGACGATATTATTTCAAGGTTAGAAGTTGTTACACCAAGCGCTACAACACCTGTTCGCAGGCTTTCAGGCGGAAACGTACAAAAAGTTCTTGTTGGTAGAGAAATTGCCGCAGCACCAAAGGTATTGATGGTTGCTTACCCCGTGCGCGGTCTTGATATTAACTCATCATACACCATTTACAATCTTTTAAATGAACAAAAGGAAAAGGGTGTAGCAGTTATCTTTGTTGGTGAGGATCTTGACGTGCTTTTAGAGCTTTGCGATAAGATTCTTGTTATCGGTTCAGGTAAAATTACGGGAATCGTTGATGCCCGTAACACAACAAAAGAAGAAGTTGGTCTTTTGATGACTAAAACTCAAAAAACAGAGAAAGGGGAGAAAGTCTGATGACAAAAGCAAAGAAAGAACCGCTGTTTCATATTGTTAAAAGAGATGCAATTCCTTTAGGCAAGGCAATCGGCGTACGTGCAATCACCATCTTGGTTGCGGTAATTGTTTGCGGATTAATCTTCCTTTTGCTTGCTAAAGAAAGCCCCTTTGAATTTTATAAATCTATGCTTGATGGCGGCTTTGGTACTAAAAGGCGTATCTGGCAGTTGTTTTATGCCGTTGCACAGCTTTTGTTGGTGGCATTGGCGGTAACTCCTGCTTTTAAAATGAAGTTCTGGAATATTGGTGCCGAGGGACAGGTACTTGTTTCGGGGCTTGCCTGTGCTGCAGTCATGGTGAATTTGGGCGAAAAAGTACCGTTACCTGTGCTCTGGTGTTTGATGACGGTTGCATCAATCGTTATGGGGATAATATGGGCGGTAATTCCTGCAATATTCAAAGCTGTTTGGAACACAAATGAAACACTTTTTACTCTTATGATGAACTATATTGCAACGTTTCTTGTAACGTATTCAATCAATATATGGGTAAAATCAGGATCTGGTACCCTTGCACCGATGTTTGATTATGCAATGCCTACCGTTGTTAATAAATGGCTTTTAAATATCATCCTGATTGCTGTAATTACGGCACTTGTTTATATTTATCTTCGTTTTTCAAAACAAGGATATGAAGTATCTGTTGTTGGCGAAAGTCAAAATACCGCGCGGTATATTGGCATAAATGTAAAAAAAGTTATTATCCGTACAATGATACTTTCGGGTGCGCTTTGCGGTGTTGCCGGACTTGTGTTTGTTGGGGCACAGGATTATACCATTTCAACACAGACAGCCGGTGGACTTGGTTTTACTGCGATTATGGTCTCCTGGCTTGGAAAGTTTAATCCTTTGTTTATGATATTCACCTCGTTTTTAATTGCATTTCTCAATAAAGGTGCAGGACAGGTTTCAACTGACTTTGGCATTAATACTTCAATTTCGGAAATCATTACGGCAATAATGTTATTCTTTATAATCGGATGTGAATTCTTTATAAATTATAAGATTGTTTTTCGCAACAGTAAAAAGGAGGTAAAATAAATGGATATTATCGCCTTTTTAGCAAGAGCAATAAGAGTTGGTATGAGCTTTCTTCTTGGCTCAACAGGAGAAACTCTTACAGAGAAATCAGGACATTTAAACCTTGGTATCCCGGGTATAATGTGTGTTGGTGCAGCAGGCGGATGTACCGTTGAAGCCATATACGTTGAAGCTTGTGGCGGCATTAATAACGTTAATCCGTTCATTTGCGTTTTAGTGGCAATTATCAGTGCGTTTATCTGCGGTGGAATTATGGGCGTTGTTTATAGCTTTTTAACTGTAAGCTTACGTGCAAATCAAAACGTAACAGGTCTTGCTCTTACAACGTTAGGTACAGGCGTTTCAAGTTATATGATAGCACAGGTTAATGCGGCATCATTTTCTGCAACAAGCAAGTTTTTTACTACGCCAATGCCCTTTGCACAGAATTTTGGTGACTTTGGCAAACTGTTCCTTTCCCACGGCGTTTTAGTATATCTTGCAATAGTCATTGCACTTATAACTTCCCTTGTGCTTAACCGCACACGTGTGGGGCTTAATCTTCGTGCAGTAGGCGAAAATCCTGCAACGGCTGATGCAGCAGGTATAAACGTTGGTGTTTATCGTTATACAGCAACGATTATAGGTGGCGGCATTGCAGGATTGGGCGGTCTTTGCTACATTATGGATAATCTTAACGGAAACTGGGAATACAGTATTGATGCTATCGGATGGCTTTCCATTGCACTTGTTATATTCACGTTATGGCGGCCTAACTTAGGCATTATTGGTTCAATTATATTTGGTGCGTTGTACATAGTTGGAAATTACATTATAGGTATAAGCTTCCAAAACAAAGAACTTATAAAAATGCTTCCGTACGTTGTTACCGTAATTGTACTTATAATTACAAGCCTTACAAAAAGTAAAAATGCACAACCTCCGGAGAGTTTGGGAATACCTTACTTCCGTGAAGAAAGATAAAATTTGTCAAAAACAGCGCATTAAAAAGGCAAAAAACAAGTTTTGTTTGACAAAGGAATTCAAATATTATAAAATATAATTAACCCTGAAATTTCCAAAAAAAGAAATGACGGGAAAAAATTTAAATTATTTTTGTAGGAGGATTTTTCAAATGGCAAAGAGTAAGTTTGAAAGAACTAAACCCCATGTAAACATCGGAACCATCGGTCACGTTGACCACGGTAAAACAACCCTTACAGCAGCAATCACAACCTGCCTTTCAAAAGTA
>JAZRTX010000035.1:0-37292 GCA_045652205.1 Clostridia bacterium | reverse complement strand
GTGCATCTTGATTTCGCTTGAGGGTTTGAATCCGGGGTTAGCCTGGATAACTTTACCATCAGCATCTACCTTACAGTTATATTCAGGTGTCATAAAGCCCTTGGATACGCCTGTGGGTGTGCAAAGGAATTCGTTATCGTTGAGCTTTACGGAAATGTTACCGTCGTTAGCTGCAACCATGCCCTGATTGTAAATTCTCTTGCCGATGTCGCAGATTTGTTTTTTGATTTCATATTCTGTCATAGTGTTTCTCTCCTTCTTTTTGTGAAATACACATTTTATTACTTAAATAATATCATAAACACAGAATTAAGTCAACTAAAAATGTTGGTTTTTGTTGTTTTTTCCTTGTTTTTTACTGACTTTGTTCTGTTTTTAGACCGAATTTGGATATTTTAGCCTTCTTATTTCTGCTTTTCTGTTTGCTTTTTCTTGTTTCGGGTCAAAATCACGCAAAAATTCTTTTAGTTCCTGCACGCCTTCCCCCGTTATTGAGGAAACGTAAAATATTCTTTTAACCCCTGCAAGTTTAAGCCACTTTGTAACCCGCGGTATATTTGCCTTTTCTTTATCTATGCCTGTTACGATGCCGATAACGTAACGGTTACACATTCCTGTAATGTTGGGCGAGTACAAACTGTAAGGTTCATCCGCACTCATTAAAAGACCAACGATATCGGATTCGTAAACGAAGATTGCTACTGCGCCCCCAAGATGCCTTTCCTGTATGTATTCCCCGGGAGTATCAATCATAAAGTTGCCGTTTTTTATATCCTGGGTTTTGGCGTAATGGATTGTTTCGCCGTTTAAAGCCTGTGTAAGCGTTGTTTTGCCCGCACCGCTTCTGCCTAAAAGAATTACTTTGTTCATGTTTTAGTTATGGGGCAAACTGAAAAGTGAAGAGTGTTTTCAGCATACTCACTTACTGCGTGAACTGATGCTTCAACCTGTGAAACAGTACCTGTTACTATTAAAGTACCTGAGAACCTATCAACAAATCCAAGTTCAACGCCTGAGGATTTAGTTGCAAGGTCAGCAGCGATAATAGCGGTTTCAGCAGGGCTCATAGTCATAATACCAATAGCACCTGTATGTTCATCCGCAGGGTCAAGACCAAGCTTTTCATATATTTCAATATCAGGATTGGCAATAATGTGAGCTAAGGTTATCTGTTTGCCCGGAACCAATTCCTGTATTATTCTTGTTTTTCCTTCGTTTGTGTCAACGTAATTTGCCATAAATTTCTCTCTTTCAGGGTAAAAACCCTTTTACCCTACTATTTCACATATTATTGTATTACAAATTAGGTATAATGTCAATACAAAAAACAGAAAAAAACAGTAAAATTTAGCCAAAAACCAAACAAATTTTATATCAAACCCAACAAAACCCTGTTTTCCGATTGTTGTTTTATACCAAAAAGCACAAAAAATGCGCCTTGCAGAGCAAGACGCAAAAGTTAATTAAATTATAAATGACATTATTACCGTTAAAATTATTAAAAATCCGAAGTTAAAAAGCGAAAACATTATTATATATCGCCATATTCTATTGGGGTAATGGCGTGTATATTCCCTGAAAGTTATTAAGCTTGCAAGTGAAGCAATTAAAGTACCTGCACCGCCGATATTTACACCAACAAGAAGGGGCGCATAATCAGAAGTAAACTGCGAAAGCAAAATAGCCGATGGCACGTTACTGATTACCTGACAGGAAAGCGCGCTGAATAAAAGTGTATTTTTTTCAAGCAAAGCAGACAAAAGATTTTTGACAGTTTCTATCCTTGCCATATTACCTGCAAAAATAAAGAAAAACACAAAAGTAAAAAGCAAAGGATAATCAACCTGCTTTAAAGCCTTTCTATCCATAAACAATAATGCAACAGGTATAACGATAAGACCTATTATATAATGTATTCCCCTGAAAACAATTAAAATAGAAAGTGCAAACAGCACCAGATAGATTATTGTACGTTTTTTAGGCAGATGGGTTTGTTCACCGCGGATATTTAACGGCTCGTTTTTAACAAAGCAACAGCAAATAGTTATTAAAGCAACGGCAATCAAAAAGGGAATTATCATTATTCCCATAAATTCTAAAGTGGGAATATTAAACTTGGTATAAAGGTATAAGTTCTGTGGATTGCCAAAGGGCGTAAGCATACCGCCTAAATTTGCGGCTATGTTTTGCATAATAAAAGTAAATGCGAGATAGCCTTCTTCACCTGATTCGCTTAAAACAAGATAACCTAAGGGCAGAAACGTTAAAAGCGCCATATCGTTTGCTATAAACATTGAGCCGATAAAGGTTACGTAAACAAGCACCAATATACACGTTCTTGCAGTTTTAAATTTTTTAACTATGGTATGCGCCAAAGAAAAGAAAAAACCGATATTTTTAAGCGCGCACACCACCGCTAAAACGCAAAACAGACAGGTTAAAGTTTTAAAATCAAAATACCTTATATATTCTTTATCCGGCGGAATTATAAACGCAGTAATAATTGCAGCTAAAAAGGCAATACACATTACAGCGTTTTTCTTTACAAAATCAATAACTTTTGCCATACATTACTCCTTTAAACAGCGGTAATTATATCACAAAAAAATTTTAAGGGCAAGTTATTTAACCTGCCCTTATATTAATCTGAAAAAAGTAAGCAACCTTGCTTTTTAAAATCTTTTATTTTTCCATATAAAAGTTCTTCGGTAACGTTAAACTTTTTTGCTAAACAATGGATGCACATATATTCAGTTGCTGCGCGATTGATTATCTTTTTTGTTAAACCGATTTCATCCGGATCAAGAATCTTGCCGCACTTTATACACTTATCCATTAAACTACCTTACACCTGTAAAATAAACATGTGTGGCTTTCAACGTCTTCTATAATAATGCCATTTTCCACTGTCTTTTCTTCCTTGGACCAAAGATCAGTCATCTGAAGTTTTTTTCCGCTTATCATATCAATGCCAAGATCTGAAAAGTTAATAACCATTTTACGTGTTTTATCACCTACGTTAACAATCAAAATAGCAATATCACCGTTTTCAAGATGCTTTACCCATACATCCGTACCGTATTCATAAGGCTGAGCACACTTTTCATCCTGATTGATGGCAATAACATCTTTATTCATTAAGATTTCTTTTGTATCATCATCCATACAGCGAATATCACAGCCGATCATCAATGGTGAATTAAGCATTGCCCAGATACTAAAATGAGTGCGGTATTCTTCCTTGGTACAACCGCCTAAGCCAACGTTGCCTTTACCGTTCATACCAACAACAAGCATATCCATATCACCAAAGCAACCTTTTGAGTTATATCCTAAGATTGCTTTATTTTTATTGTAAAGATCGTTTATGCTTTCCCAGCTATCAAAAATATCCGGTGTTGTGCGCCAGATATCTGCGCCTGTTGATTTTATCCATTTATGTGTTTCATTAACACCCCATGAACATGCGGAATATAAAATATCACGTCCTGTATTCAACAAAGCAACGCCCATTTTTTTATATAACAAATCACTTGATGCATTATTTGGCTTATAGCAATGATCATACTTTAAAAAGTCAACGTCCCAGGAAGCAAATGTATCAGCATCAATAAACTCATAATCATAAGAACCGGGATATCCTGCACAGGTTAAGGTTCCACAGCAGGAATACATACCAAACTTTAATCCTAATGAATGAACGTAATCAGCAACTGCTTTCATGCCGTTGGGGAATTTTTCAGGGTCAGCCTGAAGCCTGCCATCTTTATCCCTTTCCTTTAAAGCCCAGCAATCGTCAATAACAAGATAATTATATCCTAAATCCTTTAAGCCTGTTGAAACAAGCATATCTGCGGTTTCTTTAATTAAATCTTCGTTTATATTTTCGCCAAAGGTGTTCCATGTATTCCAACCCATTGGTGCTTTATTTATATTCATACTACCACTCCTTTTGTTTTGTGATATTATAGCACTTTTGACTTTATTATGCAATAAAAAAATAAAAAAAGAGAGATAAATTTATTATCTCTCTTTAAGTTTTAGCAAAGATTAAAGTTCTGCAAAGTACTTAATTGTACGAACCATCTGGCTGGTGTATGAGTTTTCGTTATCATACCAGGAAACAACCTGTACCTGATAAGTATCTTCATCAATCTTAGCAACCATTGTCTGTGTTGCATCAAAGAGTGAACCGTAACGCATACCGATAACGTCTGATGAAACGATATCTTCTTCGTTGTAACCAAATGAATCAGAAGCAGCAGCCTTCATAGCAGCGTTGATGCCTTCAACTGTAACGTCAGTACCCTTAACAACTGCAACAAGGAGTGTTGTTGAACCTGTGCAGGTGGGAACGCGCTGTGCTGAACCGATAAGCTTGCCGTTAAGTTCAGGGATTACAAGGCCGATAGCCTTTGCAGCACCTGTTGAGTTAGGAACGATGTTCTGTGCGCCTGCACGAGCACGGCGAAGGTCACCCTTGCGGTGAGGACCGTCTAAGATCATCTGATCGCCTGTGTAAGCGTGAACAGTTGTCATGATACCTGACTGAATTGCTGCGTAATCGTTAAGAGCCTTTGCCATAGGTGCAAGGCAGTTTGTTGTGCAGGATGCAGCTGAAATAACCTGATCATCCTTATCAAGTGTATCTTCGTTTACTGAGAAAACGATTGTTTTAAGGTCTTTACCAGCGGGAGCTGAAATAACAACCTTCTTTGCGCCTGCGTTGATGTGAGCCATTGACTTTTCTTTTGAGCAGTAGAAACCTGTGCATTCAAGAACAACGTCAACACCAAGCTGACCCCAAGGACAGTCATTAGCATCTTTGCAAGCATAGATCTTAATTTCTTTACCGTCAACGATGATTGAATCTTCTGTTGATTCAACTGTGTGCTTGTTTTCACCGATATAGCCCATGTATGAACCCTGAGCTGTATCATACTTAAGAAGGTGTGCAAGCATGCTGGGGCTGGTAAGATCGTTGATAGCAACAACCTCATAACCTTCTGCGCCGAACATCTGGCGGAAAGCAAGACGACCGATACGACCGAAACCGTTAATAGCAACTTTTACTGACATATTAAATTCCTCCATATTAGAAAAAATTATTTTTACAATAGTTATTTTATACCATTATTTGTTTTTAGGCAAGCAAATATGCGAATTTTTTTACTTTTTTTAGAAAAAATTTTCAATATTTACCCTATTTTTTAATATTTACATTTTTCTGCACGTATGCACAGAAATCAATACGTGTTTTTTCGCTTTTTTACGCTTGACTGTTATATAAAATTATGTTTAAATATACTATATATTTTAGTTTGGAGCAAGAAAAATGTCAGTAACTTTAAGTGGTAAAAATTCAAAATTTGCTAATGCTCTTTCAGCAATTCTTGATAGCAGCATTTTGGAATTTATAGAATTTGATCAGGCTGTGATTTCCGATGACGGTAACTCATGGCTGCTTTATTTTACCTGTTTTAGAGAGTTAACTGACGACGAAACTGCTTCTATCGAAAATGCAGTAAAAAGTATTGTTCCCCCAAGCGTTAGTTTTTCAACAAATTATGAGGTTATCGTTAAAGACGAGCCTGAAATTGAAGAAACTGTTGAGCCTGATTTTATCGTTCCCGAATTTACAGATGCCGATATTCCTTTTGAAGAAGACGAGCCTGTTTTAACCTTAGAAGAAGACCTTAACGAAACTGCTATGGACCGTTATTTTAAAAGGCAAAAGGAGCTTTCACAGGAAGCGGCTGAAAAGGCAAAATCCTATGAAGGAAAGCAACAAACCGTAAAGAAAAAGCAGGAAAGTAAGCTTTCAAAGGACGGTAAAGCTATTTACGGCAAGCACTTTGTTGTTAAAAACGTTACAAATATCCGCGCTATTGATGAAGGCAGCGGATTCGTTACCATTGAAGGTGACGTTTTTATGAAGGAGCAAAAGTCCATTCAGGACGGTAAAAAGATTATTTTTACCTTTGCGGTAACGGACTACACTTCTACCATAAACTGCAAGTTCTTTTTAACTCCACAGGAAGCGGCGGATTTAGATTCTTTATTAAGCGGTCATATTGCCCTTAACGGCAGGCCTGCATACGATTCATTTTCTAACGAGGTGGTTATAAGGCCGCTTAATATTATTTCAGTTAAGCAGGAAAAGAAAACCGATAACGCACCTAAAAAACGTATTGAAATGCATCTTCACACAAAGATGAGCCAGATGGATAGCGTTGTTGATGCAGGGGCATTAGTTAAAACAATGTTAGCGTACGGTCACGACACCGTTGCTATTACCGACCACGGTGTTGTTCAGGCTTTTACCGATATGGAAGATGCATTAGCAAAAAACAAGGCAGACATAAAAGTAATTTTCGGTATGGAGGGTTATCTTTTAAACGATGACCCAGTTGTTTCAGGCATTGATGAAAGTGCAATATTAAAGGATTCCCGTTATTGTATTTATTCAATACGCACCACCAATTCAAGCGCTTTAACCGGTGATATTTACGAAATCGGCGCTTGTATTATTGAAAAAGGTATCCTGCAGGAAAAAACCTTCCATAAATACGTTAAAACGGATAAGAGAATTGATCCGGAAGTGTTATTTGACAGAAACCTTTCACCTGAAATTATTGCTTCTGCGCCTGATTTAGAACAGATTATCAAGGAGTTTATTGAATACGCAAAGGATTCAATCCTTGTTTGCCACGATTTAAAAAATACCATTGCGTTTTTAAATACTGCCGTTGAAAAATACGGATTGGATTTAGCCTTACCTACCCT
This sequence comes from Clostridia bacterium, assembly GCA_045652205.1. Taxonomy (GTDB): domain Bacteria; phylum Bacillota; class Clostridia; order Christensenellales; family QALW01; genus UMGS1322. The sequence continues at coordinate 30,506 of JAZRTX010000035.1, read as the reverse complement.
TGATACGTTACGTGTTGCAAGGGAAATTGTTCCTAACATTAAAAGCAACCGCTTTAACAAGGTTTGCGATGCTTTGGAAATTAAAACGGGCGAGATTAACGATTGCCTTAAAGAAGCAGAAATCACAGGGGTAATTTTAAACAGGCTTATTGATATTTTAAATCAGAAAAAGATTTATGACTTTGGCGGATTAAACAAGGAAATGAACGTTGATGGCGGCGAAAGCTATCACGTTATTATGTATGCACAGAATAAAACGGGGCTTTTTAACCTTTATTCCCTTGTAACCGAATCACACTTGTACCATTTAAGGCGTAAGCGCCCGCAGATTCCACGTTCTTCTTTAATTAAGCACAGGGAAGGTTTATTGATTGCTTCCGCTTGTGAAGCAGGTGAGCTTTACCGCGCTATTTTACGTGGCACAAGTGATGAAAAGCTTGAAAAAATCGCAGAGTTTTACGACTTTTTAGAAGTTCAGCCCTTAGGCAACAACGATTTCTTAATCCGCGAAGGAACAGTAAGGGACAAAGAACATTTAATTGAATTAAACAAGCGCATTATTGATTTAGGTGAAAAATTAAATAAGCCTGTTCTTGCAACAGGTGACGTTCACTATTTAAAAGAAAATGACGCAATTTTCCGCTCTATTATTCAATGCGCCGAAGGGTATTCTGACGCTGATAATCAGGCGCCCCTTTATTACCGCACCACAGAAGAAATGCTTAACGAATTCTATTATCTTGACGAAAAGAAGCGTGAAGAAATCGTTATTGATAATCCAAGAATGGTTGCGGATATGTGTGAAAAGTTAGAATCCTTCCCCCGCGACCATCTTTACACGCCTGAAATGGAAAATGCCGATGAAGATTTAAGGCAGATGTGCGAAGAAAATGCCAAACAGCTTTACGGCGATCCATTACCTGAAATCGTTGCAAAGCGTTTGGAACGCGAGCTTACTTCCATTATTAAAAACGGATATTCCGTACTTTATTTAATCGCCCACAAGGTTGTTAAAAAATCGTTAAGTGACGGTTACCTTGTTGGCTCACGTGGTTCAGTTGGTTCTTCCTTTGCGGCAACTATGGCGGATATTACGGAGGTTAATCCCCTTCAGCCACACTACGTTTGCCCCAACTGTAAGTATTCGGATTTTGACATTGATATGACAAAATACGACTGCGGTATTGATATGCCCCACAAAAACTGCCCACATTGTAATACTGAACTGTTGCGACTTGGCTTTAATATTCCCTTTGAAGTATTTATGGGCTTTGACGGTGATAAGGTTCCTGATATTGACCTTAACTTTTCAGGTACGTATCAGCCCGTAGTTCACAAATATATTGAAGAACTTTTTGGTGATAAATACGTTTTCAGGGCGGGAACAATTGGCGGTGTTGCCGATAAAACCGCTATCGGTTACGCTAAAAAATACTGTGAAGAATATAATCTTGGCAGACCCCCTATGGCAGAGATTTTACGTATGAGCCAAGGCTGTATTGACGTTAAAAGAACTACAGGTCAGCACGCAGGCGGTGTTGTTATTGTTCCAAAGGCTTACGATATAAACAACTTTACGCCCCTGCAATATCCTGCAAACGATCCAAGCCAAGGCATTATAACTACTCACTTTACCTTTAAATCCTTGCACGATACGTTGTTAAAAGCAGATATTCTTGGTCACGATGACCCTACCGTTATCAGAATGCTTGAAGATTTAACGGGTATTGATGCTAAAAAAGACGTTCCCTTGGACGACCCCAAGGTTATGGAATTATTCTTATCCCCCGCCCCATTAGGCGTTACGGAAGATCAGATCGGCTCAAAAACAGGTACTTACGGCATTCCCGAGTTTGGTACGGATTTTACAAGAAAAATGCTTGAAGATACCAAACCCACCACCTTCTCGGATTTAGTTAAGATTTCAGGGCTTTCACACGGTACTGACGTTTGGCTTGGCAACGCCCAGGACCTTATTTTAAGCGGAACTACAACTATTTCAGGTTGTATCTGTACCCGTGAAGATATTATGAATACGTTGATTCTTAACGGTTGTGATTCCTTTAAATCCTTTGACACTATGGAAAAGGTACGTAAAGGCAAGGGTATTCCTGAAAAGTATCTTGAACATATCCGCGAGCACGGAATCCCTGAATGGTTTATTGATTCCTGTAACAAGATTAAATATATGTTCCCTAAGGCTCACGCCGCGGCATACGTTACTATGGCGTTAAGAATTGCCTGGTTTAAGGTTTATAAGCCACACCAATATTACGCCACCTACTTTACCGTTCGTGCTGACGATTTTGAAATCGGTATCGCACAGATGAGTGTTGACCAAATAAATTCCGCTTTAAAGGAATTACACGCGCTGCCTTCTTTAACCGCCAAGGAAAAAGGCAAAATCATTATGCTTGAAATGGTTTTAGAAATGAAAATGCGCAATATTGAGTTTTCTAATATTGACATTTATAAATCAAAGGCTCTTGATTTTACGGTAACGGAAGATAATCTTATCCGTCCGCCACTTAATGCCGTTCCCAAATTAGGCGAAACTGCTGCAAAAAGTATTGTTGAGGCAAGAGAAATTGAGCCCTTTAAATCACAGGACGATCTTTTAGCAAGAACAAAGCTTTCTTCAACCTTAATGCAGTTTTTAGAAGAATGCGGTTGCTTAAAAGATTTACCAAAAAGCCAGCAGATTTCATTATTTGACCTTTAATAAAAAACCGACTTAAAAAAGTCGGTTTTTTTGTATATTTTTTTGGTTTTTTTAATATACTTTTTTAGGTGATATGTTTGAAAATTGGAATTACCTGTTTAAAAAATTCAGTTCCCATTAACTATATTAAGTGGGTTAAAAAGGCAGGGTACGAACCTGTTATTATTGATAGGATTTCCCATCTTGAAAGGTTAGAAAAATGCGATGCTATTTTGTTTTCAGGTGGTGGTGACATAAAGCATTGGTTTTACAGCAGCAAAAAAATCGGTAACGGCAACAACGCAACACGTGACGTTTTTGAATATTTTGTATTTTTAAAAGTCAAGCACTTGCCTATTCTTGCCATTTGCCGCGGTGCGCAGATTATTAACGTTTTTATGGGTGGAACCCTGAAAGACCTTAATAATGCATATATGCACAGTGGTGAAAATGATGTTTTTCACCCTGTATATTTAAAAAATCGTACTTATTTAATCAATTCACAGCATCATCAGAGCATTGATAGGTTAGCTGATAACCTTTTTGCCTTTGGCTTTTTTAATGAATGTATTGAATTAGCAAGGGGTGAAAATATTCTTTTGTGTCAATATCACCCTGAAAGAATAAATCACCATATAATTTTACAAACCTTTAAAGGCATAATAAAGAAAAACAAGCATAACCTTAAATGAGGTGTTTTTTGATGACTGATAAATTGATTATCTTAAATAAAAATGACAAAAGAGTAAAGGAAGGCTTTATTAAATCAGAAGACGGCAAATATTTGACTATCGCTTTTTCAGGAGAAAAAGGCGATTACCGTTATTTTATTGATGGTAACCTTGGCGATTTTAATTTAAAAAATTACTGCAAGATAAGTTCTTCCGCTATCCCTAAAAACGCAGGTATCTTTTTAATAAATGGCGATATTGCGTATTTAATGCTTTTTTATGGCAATAAGGATAGAATTAAAAGCGAGTTTTCAAAACTAACGAATCTGACCGTTGGGGATTACGAGGATACTTCTGTTAAAATTATAACAGAAACGGAAACAGAACAACCTGAAACGAAAAAAGAGCCTGAATATAAAGAAACAGGCTACGTTTTACCTGAAGATTTTATTGCTCCCCCTGAAGAAATCCCCGAATCCTTTTTTGATTGTAACAAGGAAAAGTTTAACGAAATTCTTTCTTCAAATCAGCCTAATCAGATTTTAATGGATTTAATCCCCGAATCAAAGTGGGTTGACGTTCCTGATGAAAACTACACTTTCGGTATTATCTTTGACGAAAACGATTCTCCCCTTTATATCTGCTACGGATTTAAGTTAGGCTGGAGCGAAGAACCCCCTGAAAAGTTGGAAGGCTACTGCCAATGGATACCTTTAGACTATAACGACCCCCAAGGCAACGGACTTTGGGTTATCTACATAAACGCCCAGACGGGTGAAAGGTTGAAATAGAAAAGAACGGTTGGATTTTACGCCAACCGTTCTTTGTTGTTTCGAGGACAAAAAGAGCCAACAACCCATAATGGTTATTGGCTCAAAGGCTCTAAAATTATTTACTTATATCAATCCACATTGCAGGGCAAACACCAATGCAGCATTGGTTTACAAACATCACATCAGAAACTCCATCAACACGCTGACCATATAAGTTTATACTGCCATATTCATCAGTAGTGGGATTATAAGAAGCTTGATAAATTGCGTAAGAAGCGTGATTCTGGTCTTTTCCGGGTGTACGAAGCCACCAAGGAATCTCTTCGGATTTATCTTCTATCAATTCATATTTAACAAAATCGACGCAGGAGTAATCAGTAGCATAACATTTTCTTCCGCCGGATTTATCGTCAAAGTATTTTTCTGCTTCGCTAATACTTAATAAAAAGACTTTGTCTTTTGTTTCTTTACCGGCATCAACATCGGGAAACAAAGGGTTTTTTTCTGCTGATACCGTTGTTAACGAAATAAATCCTTTTTCATCTTGAGAAAAAGCGGAATTATAAAAATCTTCATTAAGCCATTTGCGCAAAGTGCAAGTTTCCCAAGTTACTGCTTTGTTTGCATTGTTATAATGTACTGTATCTAAAGCGTATTTACTTATAACAAGTATTTTTCCGTCTTTTTTATCTAATATAAGCCAATCAATTTTTTCTTTGCCGTTTGATAAATTGTTATCCTGTTCATAAACGCCAAATTCAAAAGTACTACCTACACGAGCGTCACTATATGCTATTGGTGGCTTTACTGTAGGCTTTGCTGTTGCTGTTGGCTTTACTGTAGGTTTTGCTATTGCTGTTGGCTTTACTGTTGTCGTTGGATTTGATGCGTTTGTTGGGTCAGCCGTGGGATTGTTAGTAACAGTATCCGTTACCACTGCGCTATTATCATCATTCAATGATGAACCACAACTACCACAAAACGCAGCAGTTTCAAGATTATTTGCACCACACCATAAACAAGGTTTTTCTGCTTTTTCAACACTTCCCGTTTGTTCATTACCACAAGCAACAATTGAAAGCATCAAAATTATTACTAATGCAATTGATAAAAATTTTTTCATTTCTGCTCTCCTAAAAAATGTTTTTTGCACTTATATAGGTGCAAACTAATAATAGCACAAAATGTATAATAGTGTCAAGAACTTTGTTCTTAAATAAGTGCAAAGGTGGTGTCTGTTATAAATATTGAAGTTGAAAAGCAAGTGGGACAAAACATACGCGTTTTGCGTGAAAAAGCAGGATTCACCCAAGAAAAATTATCTGCGTTGTTACAGCTTAATGGTTGCGACATTACCCGAAGTGCATTAGCAAAGATTGAAGTTGGACAAAGGCACATATACCCTGACGAAATTATTTTAATTAAAGAACTGCTTAACGTTACCTACGATGAAATATTAAAAAAATAAAACCTATCTGTTTTAAGATAGGTTTTTGTTTTTACATTCTTTTTTTCTGTATGTGATATGAAAACTCGGTTAGTAAGTTTTCGGGCAAAAGTTTGGACATTTGCTATATTTGAATTTTTCCATAAAAATCCTTGCATTATTTTTCTACTAAATTGTATTTTTGCCAAACAGGTGCATCCCAACCGGTTGTGCCTTTAGAATAATAAATTGTAAGATTTTTGTTATCTTCTGAAAAAGGAGTCTTGGCATCAGGTGCATTTCCTTCAAACGTTACGGATGTTAAGTTATCGCAAAAGCCAAACGCAGAATAATCCATAAAAGTAACACTAGCAGGAATCGTTACTTCTGTTAGTTTATCACAACCTCCAAACGACGCATTACCAATGCGTTCAACACCATCTTCTATTATAAGTGATTCAAGGGAAGCGTTTAAATAAAAAGCTTCAGCACTTATCTTTTTAACTGTTCCGGGAATCTTAACTGCTTTTAATGAACTGCAATTTTTAAATGCCCTGTAATCTATTGTTTCTAACGTTGCAGGCAGGTCTATAGCTTCTAATGATTTGCAGTTAGTAAAGGCTTCTTCACCTATTGTTTTTATTGAATTTCCTATATAAAGGGTTTTTAAATTTTTACAGCCTGCAAAGGCATACCAAGGGATAATTTCTGTTGAATCAGGAAGAATTACTGAGACAACGGAAGAATTAAATGTAAACATATCAAGTGCTGTAACAGGTTTGCCGTTAATTTCACTAGGCACAACAACATTTGTATCAGTACCTATATATTTTTTTATATAAGCCTTTGTGCCATTTTCATAAAAATCATATTCAAAATCTTCAATGGGCGAAGCGGTATTTTTATTCTGACATCCGCAGAGCAATAAAGCTATGCAAATAAACACGATTAAAAGTTTTTTCATTGTATAAATCCTCCGGTTAAAAAAGTTTAGTACGAATCTACGCGCCTGTAAGTAGCGTTACCTACCTTTTTATCATTTTCTAAAAAAACAAAATCGGTTTTATCTTTTAATAATTCTTCTGGAACAAAATCTTTATTAAATATTTCAACAAACCATCTGTTTTCAAAAACGTGCCTGCGGATAAATCGTACAGGAATAACGTCATCATCAAAAACCTTTTTTGATGAATCAGTATGCTGTTCATCATAAATGCGAAATCCGTAAATTTTAAGTTTTTGAATTTTTACTTTGCTTTTTAATTCAACAATACCGTTAGTCTGGGGTTTTACAATTTTTCTTTGCAATTTTTCATATTTTACGCAAGGAAAAAACAATCCTACTACCCCAAGCAAAAGCCAAGGGAGAAAAGGTGCCGTAAAAATTAAAAGTAAATATATCGGAATTATATAATTAAAAACAGCGGATGCAAGAACACACTGTAGTATAACCAATATAAGTCCCGCAATAAACATAGGCAGCATCGGCAATGACGGTATAAATTTTTTATTACATTCAGGGCATCTTCCGCCTGAAAATCTTATTAAAATGGTATCCAAAAGTCTATATATATTAAATATATTATAGCACAAAAGTTTTCTTGAAGCAGAGATTGTTTTTCTTCCGCAATGTGGGCAACGATCCATTAAAATCACTCCTTTAAATAAAATGCATAAATCTTTTTGCTATTTTAGTATAACAAATTTAAGGTGTTTTGTAAATATGGAAGATATTTTATGATATATAAATAAAACCTATCTTTTTTAAGATAGGTTTTGTTTTTACATTCTTTTTTTCTGTATGTGATATGAAAACTCGGTTAGTAAGTTTTCGGGCATAAGTTTTGACATTAAAAACGCCATTTTCATTTTAAATGTTGGTATTATCAGCGCTTTACCTTTAAACATTTGTTTTAATGCATATTTAACCGCGTATTCTGCGCTTATGGGTTTTGATGAAGACGTGGTTTTGGCTACGTTATTAAATTCAGTTGCAACTGACCCCGGGCAAAATGCCGAAACCGTTACGCCTGTTCCTTTTGCTTCCCTGTGTGCTGACTGAGATGCGCGCATAACAAAGGATTTTGATGCGTAATAAAGTGCAAAATACGGCCCTGCCATAAACGCCGCCGAAGAAGCAGTATTAAGGATTCTGCCTTTTTTTGCTTTTATAAAGCTTTGTAAATAAAGTTTTTGCAGAATATATTGGGCGGTGATATTAGTTTCAATCATTTTGATATCTTCCTGAATATCACTATCAATAATAGCACCAAACTTACCAAAGCCTGCATTATTGATTAAAATATCGGCATCAGGAAACATTTCAAAAAGTTTAAAGCAGTTTTCTTTTATGGATAAATCAAGACAAACACAAGTGCAGTTATTTTTCAGTTGTTGCTTTAATTCCTGAAGTTTTTCTTCTCGCCTTGCAACAAGCACGGTTTCATAGCCCATTTTATCAAGCTGAACAGCAAATTCCTTGCCTAAGCCACTGCTTGCCCCTGTAATTATTGCTAACATATTTTTATCCTTTAAAAATTCTTTAATACCTGATAAAGCTTTTGGCAAGGCAGACCAACTACCGCAAAAAAATCGCCGTCAATCTTTTTTACAAACTTTGCGCTTTTGCCCTGAACAGCATAACTGCCTGCTTTATCAAAGGGTTCGCCCGTTTCAATATATTCATTGATTTCTTCATCTGTTAATGAAGCAAAAGTAACCTTTGCTTGTTCAGCAAACATTACTGTCTTGCCCTTTTTAATTAACGCAACCCCTGTTATTACCTGATGGGTATTGCCTGATAGCTTTTTAAGCATAGAAAATGCTTCTTCCCTATCCTTTGGCTTACCTAAAATTTCGTTATTTATAACAACAACGGTATCTGCGCCAAGCACTGTGCTATCAGGAAACAAATGAAAAACTTCCCTTGCCTTTAAATAGGCAACCTGTGTTACACCGTATTTAATGGGCATATTGCTTGGAATCTCGGCTTCGTTTTTAGCAGGAATAATGGTAAAATCAATGCCAAGCATTTCTAAAATTTCTTTACGCCTTGGGGACTGTGATGCAAGAATAAACATTATTCACCTAATAATGCGGCGCCGATGATACCTGCATCGTTGCCCATTTCTGCTTTTAAGATTTTTGTTTGAACAAAACTTGGGAATACGGTATAATTAAGCATTTTCTTTCTTACAGGCTCTAAAAGGAACTCACCTGCATTTGCAACTCCGCCGCCTAAAGCGATAATATCAGGATCAATAAAATTGATTAAGCTTGCAAGTACTTGTGCAAGGTTATCGGTGTATTCTTCAAAAAGCTGAACACCGTATTTATCCCCTGCTTTTGCCGCTTCAATAACTGTTTTTGCGCTTACCATTTCTTCCTTTGCAATTACTGATTCAGTATGCTCATCAAGATCTTTTAACGCCATTTTAATTAAGGCAGTTGCTGAACAGTATGCTTCAATACAGCCGTGATTACCGCAGCCGCATTTGTTGCCCCCTGCTTTAAAGATAAAGTGTCCAACTTCTGCACCGATACTGTGGCTGCCTGTAAAAAGCTTGCCGTTGAAAACCATTCCGCCGCCAACGCCTGTGCCAAGTGTAAGCATAAGAAAGTTCTGCGTATTATTTCCGCATCCGTTAAGATATTCAGCCCAGGTAGCAACGTTTGCATCATTGCCTAAAAATATGGGTTTATCAATGTATTTATGAAGCTTTTCCCTGATGGGATAGTTCTCCCAATGAATATTACTGTTATCGGTAATGGTGCCGTTTTCGTTGTTTAAAATACCAGGCGCACCTAAACCGATATATTTAATTTCATCCATTGAAATTTTATTATCATTTACTAGTTTCTGTACCGTTAAAGCAATATCCTTAACGATTTCATCATAAGGTCTGTCTGCATTTGTAGGAGTAGATAATCGCGCAACAATTTTGTGATTTTCATCAACTAATCCAACTGCAATATTCGTTCCACCTAAATCAACACCGATTGTATACATTATTCTTCCTCCAATAATTTTTTCTGTCTTTCCTGAATTTCATTTAGTGCATTGTAACCAAGCTGTTTTAACCTTGTGTTCCTTGCGGCACTTTCCATAATAATGGCAAGATTTCTGCCGGGGTGCACAGGAACAGTTAAAAGCGGTACGCCTACGCCTAAGATTTCTTTGCGGTCTTCATCCATACCTAAGCGGTCGTAGTCCTTTTCTTTATCCCAGAATTCCAAGTGCACAACAAGGTCTATGCTCTTTGACTGTATAACTGCGCTTATGCCGTACATAAGTTCAACGTTAATTAAACCAACACCGCGCATTTCCATCATATTGCGAATAACTTCGGGTGCTTCACCCACAAGCCTGTTTTCTGATATTTTTTTAACGATTACCGCATCATCAGCAACAAGCCTGTGCCCTCTTTTAACAAGTTCCAACGCGGCTTCGCTTTTACCTATACCTGATTCACCTGTTATTAAAACGCCTAAACCGTAAATATCCAACAAAACACCGTGAACGGTTTCCATCGGCGCAAGTTTTGCGTTAAGATACCCTGAAAGTTCTGCAACAAGCTTTGTAGCCGTTGATTTTTTTGATTTAAACACAACTGCGTTGTTTTTTTGCGCGATTTCCTTAATTTCAGGAATATCATGGGCGTTACTGCTTATAACGGTAAATGGAAAAGACATTTTAAAAAGCTCGTCCAACGCTAAAACTCGTTCTTCCTTGCTTTTTGTCAATAAAAACGAAACTTCCGCAGTACCGATAACTTGAATACGTGAAACATCAAAATGCTGATGGAAACCTGTTAAAAACAAACCGGGTCTGTTAATATCAGCACAAGGAACGTTAACGTATTTTTCTTTGCCTGCCCAGATTATTTCAAAAGAAAGATCCTGCGCAAGCTTAACTATTGAGATTTTTGCCATTTTATCACCTGTCTAAAATAAGTCTTTTTACGGTTTTGGCAACGCCATCGTTATCATTGCTTTCAACGATTAAATCAGAAACTTGTTTAGCCTCATCCCAACCGTTTGCAACGCAGCAGGAAAAGCCTGTGTTTTTAAGCATTGAAACGTCGTTTCCGCTATCACCGAAAACAATTAACTCTTCTTTTTTGATATTTAGCATATCTAAAAGTACTAAAAGCGTTTTATCCTTTTGTGCATCAATATGTGACATTTCAACGTATCTTGGATGGGATGCGCAAATATTAAGATTTTTACCAAACATTTTTGTGATATTTTCAAAATGCTTCTTCGCATCCTCAGGCTCACTTATAAAAACTATTTTTGAAAGCTTTTTGCCTTTAATAAATTCAAGCATGTCCCCTTCAAGAACGATGCCAAGGGATGTGGTTTCCTGATGGTACCAATGCCTGAATTCATCATCAAAATTAGTGTAAAGCACGTTATCTATGTAAAGATTTGCATGCACCTTGTTTTCAATAGCATATTTAACGATAGTTTCGGCGTGCTCGTCTTCAAGAGGTCTGAAATAAACACGTTCCTTTGTTAGATTATCGTAAATTTCAGCACCCATAATATTTATTGAATATCTTGAAAAAGTAAGTTTAGGCATCAGATATTCCATTGAACCATACATTCTGCCTGTGCAAACTGCAAAATCAACGCCTTTTTCCTGTGCCTGTTTAAGCACCTTAACTGAATAATCGCTGATTTCCTTATTGGAATTAAGTAACGTTCCATCTAAATCTGATGCGATAAGTTTAAGCATAATTTCTCCTTTTGTTTGATTAAATTTCGTTAGTTCAAGTTACAATGTGCGTTTATAGGCACGTCAACTATTATAACGTCATCCCCTAATTTTCTTATTTTGTTCCAGGGAACGATAATATTCCTTTGTTTTTGAAACATACTGGTGATTGAAAAACAACCGGGCACTACAATAGCATCAAGACGACAAGTGTTTACGTCAATTATTATATCACAAACACAGCCCATTCTTCTACCATCGCACACGTTAATAACTTCTTTTCTTCTTAAATCAGAAAACGTCATTTTTAAAACCTCCGCACTTTTTTACAGTATATGCGGAAGAAGCTTATTTGTTGATAACGTATTTATCCCAAAGATTATAGGTTTCGGTGTTATCAAGGGCGTGAAGAAGTTTTTCGTGAAGATCAGGAAATTTTTCAGAAAGTTCTTGAATCAATTCTTTAATATCCTGCCTTGAAGTTTTGCCGTCAATTGGGCAAGGAGCGTTTACAATAGGTAATTCATTATCCTTTGCGCAAGAAGAAAGGATTTCTTCGGGCACGTAAATAAATGGACGTATTACCTTTAAATCAACCCTTGATAAATAAGTAACAGGCGCAAAGGTGTTCATTCGCGATTCAAAGAACATACTCATTAAAAGTGTTTCAATGGCATCATCCCTATGGTGTGCAAGTGCAACCTTGTTGCAATTTAATTCCTTTGCTGCATTATTAAGGGCGCCGCGGCGCATATTAGCACACAGAGCGCAGGGATTTTTTTCTTTGCGAACGTTAAAAACAACGTCACCTATTTCAGAAGCAATTACTTTATATTCAACGCCAAGTTTTTCGCAAAAGGCTTGTATGGGCGAAATATCAAAGGGTCTGAACCCAAGATCAACGGTAATTGCAACAATCTGAAAATCCTTTTTAGAAAACTTTTTGTATATGGACAAGGCAAACAGGAGCATAAGGCTATCCTTACCGCCTGAAACGCCTACTGCCACCCTATCTCCATCTTCAATCATACCGTATTTTTCATCGGCACGCCTGAGAGAGCCTAAAACTCGTTTTATATCTGATTTTGCCATATATCATCCTTTAAACTTCAATCAGTTGTTTAAATTAAGGCTACTGAAAACCAGTAGCCTTAAAAAATTACTTGTAAATATAAAGTACCATATCACAGGTTGCTTTTTCAGGAATATCCCAAGTACCTGCATTTGTTGTTTTAAAGGTACCTTCTTCTGTAATTTTACCTGTAATTGGGTTAAACCAAACGTACTTATAATCTGCATTTGCAGTTAACATTTTAACTGTGCCTGTTTTGGTGCCTGAGTTTTTAGCGTTTGGTTTTTCGGCAATAGTTGTATCAGAGAAGTTATAGAAGTAAATTACTGCCTTGGATGCATCTTCTGCTGAAGCCATAACTGCAAAAGCGCCTGTTGTACGGCTTAAATAACTTGTATCGGAGAATCTTGGTACAAGCTTATACCAATCAACTACCTTATCTGTAAAGAATCTGCGCATATATCCCATCTGAATTGAAGATTCAAGCTGTAATGCGCCTTTCCAATCCTTCGTGCCTGCTGCTTTTTGTTCAACGGTTACAACGTCAACACCATCATCACCAGCCTGATCTGCAACGTAACTGCCGTTATAAAGCCATCCGCCCTGTGCGCCATAGCCATATCCACAGAATCCGCTTAAGAAGCCCATATAACCCTGTGCACGAGCACCAAAGTTCTTAGTTTCAAGCATACAATAGTAGCTTTCGTAAACTACGTAAGGCTTACCTTGGCCGTTTTCCCAGTATTCTTTTGCACGGTCAAGTACTTTAAAATCGCCTTTCATATCAGGCTTCCACTGGCTAGCCCACCAAGTATGTTCCTCAACTTCACGGAACGCAGAATTTGTTGAAGTGGTCATTGATGAACCTTCCTGATGTGCAGTTAAAGGTGATTTATAAGGATCGTATTTTGCCATATATTCAGCAACGTAACGGTATGGGTTATTTTCAAGGCCCCACTGTTCATGGCCGTGCATATTTGATTTATCAACCCAGAAGTTATCGTTATCAACTTCCTGTGCAAGCGTCCACATTACAGGATATGCTGAATATCTTGCTACCCAGTAACGAGAAATCTTTTCTAAAGCTAACTTAGCTTCGTCAGAAATTTCATAGAAATTGTAAATCTTACCCTTCTTTGCGCCATAGCCTAAAATCTTATTTGAATAACCGCCGTGGTTATCAATAAACGTTTGCATTTCATCAGGGAAGAAATGTGATGCGTTTACGTGAACAAGACCGTAGTTTGCAACTGCCTGGAACTTTTTATCGTTTGCCCTGAAGCCTGCAATATCTGAAACGGTTACCGTACCTGCATCTGTAAAATCAAAGCTTGAACCGATAGGTTCGCTCTGATATACTGTGTAGCCCTGTTCTGCACGGGTTTTTACAGTTTCCTTAACCATAGCAAGAGTTTCTCTGCCTAAGCCCCAATGGGTATCACCTAAATAGAAGAACGGTGTGCCGTCAGCATAAGAGAAATATCTTGTATCTTTTTGAATCTTTAAGAATCCGCGTTTATAGATTTCAAGGTTACCTTTATAATCTGTACAGGTAATCTTGCCTGTCTGATTATGTAAGCCTGTATTTGTTGTATCTGTGCACTTTGTGGTATATGTCCATTCGCCTGCTGAGGTGCAAACAAAACGAACACGCCAAACGTTGCCGCCATCCCAGAAACCAGGAATTGTATAAGTAACGTTACCGTTAGTTAAAACAAGGTCAACGTCAACATCATTAAAAGCATCCTTATATGTCTTACTGCTGATAATTGTAAGTTCGTTAGCAATCCAGGTTCTTGCCTTTGTAACAGGTGTTACTTCGTCAACGTAAGTAAGGGGGCAAAGTTCAACTTCATCAATAAAGATTTCTGAAACGCCTTCCTGAATTGATTGAAGACCTAATCTCCATTGTCCGCCTGTGCCGATATCTTCGGGCTGAACGGAGAACTGACCTGTGTAAAGGTACCAGGTATCATCTTCAACAGGAGCTGCACTACCTGTACCGCAATAAGTCTGGGTATTATTCTTTCTTTCAGGTGTAAAGCTTGTTTTAGAACCTGTACGGATTACGCCTGCAAAAACTATGTTTGAATTATCTGCACCCATAACCTTAAACTTAAATTTGATTGTATAATCGCCTGCTTCTTTGATGTAGGGTGCAATATCAATCATAGCAGTATGGTATGATGCATCCTTGCTATCATCCTTTGTAAAATATAAGCAGTTGCCAGCAAAACCATCTTCGCTGATGCTTAATTCAACGGAGTCTTTACTATTAAATCTTTTCCATTCAGTTTGACTAACTTCTGTTGCATCATCAAAGTTAGCACTGATCAATGGAATAAGTGTATCTAATTTTGATGCTTCACCGTTTGTAGGTTTTTCAATGGGCACACAGGAGCCTTCTTCTTTTTCATCAGAACCTGACGTAAGAGGCGTTACCCTGAATGAGCCTGTAAAGTCTTTTGTATCAGTTTTTTGTGTATCACCTGTTTCGCCTGTTTTGTCTGTAGGATTTGCAGTTCCGCCCGGTGTTTCGCCATCGGGTTTGCAAGCACAGAACACCATAAGAACAAGCAAAAGCACTGCCATAACCTTAAATAAAGATTTTTTCATATAAGTGTTATCTTCCTTTCAATATCCTAAAACTTGTATATACAAGTTGTAAGGTAAAAAATACGGTCACCTTTCTTAATAGACCGTGTATATTTTAACATATTTCTATATGCTTGTAAATATCTATATTTGTGAATTTTTTGAAAACAACGGAACTATTTTCCCCTTAAAACAGGAATTTTCAGGTCTCCAATTCAGGTGCAAGAGAATCTAAAAGTTCTTGTGCTTCGGGGTATTCTTCAAAAAGTTCAATTAAATCTTCCAAAAGAACGGTAGCACCTTCATTATTGTGAACTTTTATCATATTTCGTGCTTGTTCTAACTGTTCCTTGCCCCACTCGTTTTTAATACGCTCAATACCTTCCATTGCTAAGGGATAACGGTTAGGGTCGCTATCTGAAACCTTTTTAAATTCAAGTACTGATTTTTCAAACTCCCCGTTAATATAAAACTCAACACCCTGGGCGTAGGCTTTATCCGAAAAATCTTTTTTATCAACTTCATCAACCGCATCTGTAAGTTTTTCCTTACAAAAACTGAACTTTGCAATACGGCTTAAATATATTTTAACGTCTTGTTCAGAATAAGTGTCCTGGTAATACTCCGTAACGGTTTTATCAATTTTTTGGAAAACCGTTTCTTTAATTAAACTGTTAAAAACCTCAATACCCCTATATTGTTGCCAGGTGGTATCGTTATATTCAGTAGAAAAACACAACTCAAAATATGTATTAAGATGGTTGGTTAATAATTCTTCTTCATGATTTTTATTTTCACTTTTATCATAAACGGTATATGCCGCCTGATAGTTATGGCTTTGTAACGCTTTTTCAAAATTATTTTCCCTGACGCCCTGAACAAACGGCAACGGCACGCCAACCATATTTAAAACGTAAAGAAGCGCGACAACAAGACCGATTATTAAAATACTTAAAATAACCGTTACAAAAACAGATCCGCCTTTTTCCTGCGCCTGTTTTTTTGCCATATCTTTCGCCTCCTTTTTAAATCAGAATAAAAAAGGCAGCAGAATTTTATTCTGCTGCCAAACAATTACCTTTTGCCTTTTTTAATAAGCAGCTTGTTAATCTTTGTTGAAGGATCAAGAAGTTCACTTATTGATGCATCGTGGTTAAGCGTATCAACAATATATGAAATGTACTTTGAAAGATCTACGCTTGCATACCATTCCCTTGCTTGAAGTTCAGGAGTGGTGCAAACGGCATTTGTTGTAAACACTTTTTTAATATAGCCGTTTTTATAGGCATTATCAAAATGTTCAAGACCTTCGCAGAAAAGACCAAAGGTGGTGCAAACGTAAATATCTTTTGCTTTAAGTTCTTTAAGTTTAATTGCAAGGTCAAGCACGCTATCGCCTGAAGAAATCATATCGTCAACGATAATAAGGTCCTTACCTGCAACGTCAGTACCGAGATATTCGTGTGCAACAATGGGGTTTCTGCCGTTAATAACAACTGAATAATCGCGACGTTTATAGAACATACCAAGATCTACGCCTAAAACGCTTGAGAAGTAAATGCCCCTTGCCATAGCACCTTCATCGGGGCTGATGATCATTAAGTGATCTTTATCAAGCTTAATATCAGGCTCAACGTTAACAAGAGTTTTAATCATCTGATATGTAGGCATAACGTTTTCAAATCCGTGAACGGGAATTGCATTCTGAACCCTTGGATCGTGGGCATCAAAGGTAATAATGTTATCAACACCCATTCCAACAAGTTCCTGTAAGCAGGTTGCGCTATCAAGGGATTCCCTGCCTGTGCGCTTATGCTGACGGCCTTCGTAAAGCATAGGCATAACAACGGTAATTCTTCTTGCTTTACCGCCAATTGCCGCAATAATACGTTTAAGGTCTGCATAATGGTCGTCAGGACTCATTGGTACCTGCTGACCGTACATTTTATAGGTAAGAAGGTGATTAAACACGTCACAGATAATATAAATATCAAGACCGCGTACTGACTGATGGATAACGCCTTTGGCTTCACCGCTACCAAATCTTGGGCAAGTTACGTCAATAAGATAAGTATCCCTTTCGTAAGCAACAAAGGAAGCGTCTTCTTTATATTCGCTGTCCCTTTCCTTACGCCATTTTGTAAGATAAAAATCAATTTTTTTACCCATTTCTTCGCAACCGGGCATAGCAATAATGCCTAAAGGTGCAAAGGGTAAAGTAGTAAGGTTTTCCAAATAATCAGCCATTTAAAAATTCCTCCTGAAGTAATTTTGAACACACAGATAATTATACTAAATTTTTTTCATTTTGTAAATTATATCTGCGTATATTTTTTGGATTTTTGTAAAAAAATTTTCGGCTACCATAAGATAGCCGAAAATAAATTTTTTATTTAATCTTTTTTCTTTGAAAGAACAAGGTTTACGATGATACCTAAAATAAGTGCGCAAGCGATGGCTGTAATTTTAACGGGGCCGATTGCCATTGCCATTCCACCGATACCTGCGATTAAAATAACTGAAACGGTAAAGAGATTGGAGTTATCTTCAAGGTCAACCTTCTGTATCATTTTAAGACCTGAAACCGCGATGAAGCCGTAAAGTGTAATGCAAACACCACCCATTACGCAACCGGGAATAGAATCAAGTAATGCTACAAAGGGTGAGATAAAGGAAATAACGATTGCCATAATTGCCGTTACTGTGATTGTGATAACAGAAGCGTTTCCTGTAATAGCAACGCAACCAACGCTTTCGCCGTAAGTTGTGTTGGGGCATCCGCCAAAGAAAGCACCTGCCATTGAACCGATACCGTCGCCAAGAAGTGTTCTGTGAAGACCGGGTTTTTCAAGAAGATCGCTTTCAATAATTGAAGAAAGGTTCTTATGGTCAGCAATATGCTCAGCAAAAACTACGAATGCAACGGGAACGTATGCTACTGCAATTGTTGCAACATAAGTTGGGGTAAATTCCTTAACGCCCTTTAATGCTTCAAGGAAAGTAAACTGAGGCACTGAAAGGAAAGTATTGATGGTAACACCGTCTGCAACAAGTGCCTTAAAAGGTGCAAAATCAAGAATCATAAGATTTGCATTATCAGTTGCCTGACCGATAAGTGTAAAGATAAGAGCAACAACGTAACCTGCGCCGATACCTATAATAAAAGGAATAAGCTTTGCCATCTTTTTACCGTAGGTTGAGCAAATAACAACAACAAAAAGTGTTACAAGTGCGCATATAAGGGATACCCACAATGTACCTGACATAATAAAGTTGCCGTCAGCATCCTGTGGACCGTATGAGAAAACGTCCTTAATAGCGGCGCCTGCAAGGGAAAGACCGATAATTGCAACTGTGGGGCCGATAACTGCTGCGGGCATAAGCTTATTGATCCAATTAACGCCTGCAAACTTAACAATAATTGCAATAACAACGTAAACAAGACCTGCGAATACCGCACCAAGAATAAGACCAAGGAACCCGAGTGACATTGAAACACCGCCTGCAAAGGCTGCAAACATTGAACCAATAAAAGCAAAGGATGAGCCTAAAAATACAGGGCTTTTGAATTTTGTAAACAACTGATAAACCAAAGTACCAACACCTGCACCAAAAAGTGCTGCGGAAGCAGTCATTCCATTACCAATAATAGCAGGTACAGCGATTGTTGCAGCCATAATAGCAAGAAGCTGCTGAATTGCAAGAACGATTATTGCGCCAACTTTTGGCTTATCGTTTACACCGTAAACAAGTTTCATTCTTATATTCCTCCGTAAAAAATTTTTTGTGCTGATGCACTTCTATACTATTCTACTAAATCGTTCACAAAAAGTCAATATATTGTTTTAATTTTTTTAATCCGACACAATTTGTTGTGTTGCGTAAAACAAAAATTTCTGTTATAATTTGATAAAACTTATAAACGAGGTGCTTTTATGCGAATGCACAAAAAGAAAAATCTTGATGCTTTTTTAGAAAAGTTTTCTGATATTTTAACTGTTTTGGAAAAGCCTGACCCAAGTATAAAAAAATCATTGGAGATAAAACAATACCTTGATTTAAAAACACTTGTAGGAAGCGAACAGGTTGAACTTGAAATCGGTTGCGGTATGGGTACTTTTATCTGTGAAATGGCAAAAAGAAATCCCGATAAAGCCTACTTAGCCGTTGAAGTAAACAAAAACGTTATAGTTGAAGCCTGCAAGAAGGCAAAGGAAATGGAATTAACCAACGTTCACTTTTTAAATACTGCCGCAGAAATTCTGCCCTGTTTTTTAAAAAAGGATTCAGTTACAAGAATTTATCTTAATTTTTCCTGCCCGTTCCCCAAACGCACCTACGCTAACCACAGGCTTACTTACCCAAGATTTTTATTAAGCTACCGTGAGTATTTAATTAAGGGCGGGGAAATTCATCAAAAAACCGATAATAAAGAGTTTTTTGAATATTCTATTGAACAGTTTTCTGCTTGCGATTATAAAATTAAAAACGTTTGTTTAGATTTACATAATTCTGATTTTGTTGGTAATATCGTTACCGAATACGAACAACGCTTTGTTGATATGGGCAAACCTATTTACAGATTGGAAGCATATTAAAAAAACGATGCATTAAGCATCGTTTTTTATTTTTTCAATTATTGCCATAGCAACTTTAATGCCATCAACCGCCGCTGACATTATACCGCCTGCATAGCCTGCGCCTTCACCGCATGGGTAAATGCCTTTTATGGAACTTTCAAAATTCTCATCCCTTAAAACGCGAACAGGAGAAGACGAACGGGTTTCAACACCTGTTAAAACTGCATCTTTTTTTGCAAAACCTTTTATTTTATTATCAAATTTGGGCAGAGCCTGTTTTAACGAATCGCTTACAAATTGGGGTAAGCAGTTTTTAAGGTCAGTCCATTTAACACCTAAGGGATAGCTTGGTGTGATTTTGCCTTGTTTTGTTGACGGCGTATCCTTTAGAAAATCGCCAACAAGCTGGGCAGGCGCCTTATAGTTGCTTCCGCCTAACTTAAACGCCATTTCTTCATACTTTTGCTGAAAATCAATGCCTGCAAGAATATCGTTTTCAGGAAAATCCGTTGGCTCAACGTTTACTAAGAGCGCAGAGTTTGCGTTTTCCTTATCACGCTTAAATGCGCTCATACCGTTTACAACAAGGCAACCCTTTTCGCTTGCGGCGGCAACAACCTCACCGCCGGGACACATACAAAAGGTGTAAACACTTCTGTTTGTTGGCAGGTGTACTGCCAATTTATAATCGGCACTTGGCAAGTATTTATAAAATTCACCGTACTGACTTTTATTTATATCTTCCTGCTTATGTTCAATCCTTACGCCAACGGAAAATGGCTTTTTTTCCATTTTAACCTTATGTGTTTTAAGCATTTCAAAGATATCGCGGGCGCTGTGGCCTGTGGCTATTATAAGGTTTTCGGTTGAGATTTCCTTAACTATACCGTTATTTTCAACCTTTACGCCTGTTAAAATATTATCCTTATATATAATATCGGTAAGGGTTGTGTTAAAATATACTTCTCCCCCAAGGGCAATTATTTTATTGCGCAGATTTTTTACTATATTTATAAGGTTATCCGTGCCTAAATGTGGCTTTACGTTATATAGAATTTCTTCGGGCGCGCCACATTCAAAGAATGTTTCAAGCACTTCCCTGCATCTGTAATCACGGATATTTGTGTTCAGTTTTCCATCTGAAAAAGTACCTGCACCGCCTTCACCAAACTGAACGTTTGTTTTTATATTAAGGTTGCCTGTTTTAAAGAATTTTTCAATTTCTGCTTTTCTTGTATCGGCATCGGCACCACGTTCAATTAACACGGGATTTAATCCTGCGCGCGCTAAAATATAAGCACAAAAAAGCCCCGCAGGACCAGAACCGCAGATAACGGGCGGATTTTCAGGTGCAGTTTTTACCTTTTCAATTTGTAATCTTTGGGGCTGAATATATTTTTTAACTTTTTTATTTTTATTTATGATTTTATCTTCATTTTCGTCAGTTTCAACGCAAAGCGAAAAATTATATACTACGTTATCTTTTTTACGGGCATCAATGGATTTTCTTAAAAACGTGTATTTTTTTATTTTAGATTCAGGGATATCCAACTCCTTTGCAATAAGTTTTTTTATTGCAGTTTCGTCTTTATCAACCCGAATTTTTAATTCACTTACTTCTAACATTTTTCCACCGTTTTTCATTTCATTTGTTAAGAAAATTATATCATTTTATTTTCCTGATAGCAACAGTTTTATATTGCTTTAATCCTGCCTTTATGATAAACTATTTATGATTCGGAGGTGCCCTTTATGGATATTATAAAAAATTTTGATTTACCCCTTATAAAAGAAAACGTTTACGGGGAAGCCGATGCAATGCTTAAATACGTTGACGGCATTGTTTTTGTAGAAAACCGCAAAGAAAAGTATTCTTCCCTTGCTATTCACGTAGATAAGATTTTAGGTGAAAAAGAAGCCTATCAGGCAAATGTAAAAATGAAATTAAAACAAGGCAGTAAGGATACTTCTTTTACCATTATTCACAAATATACTATCAATTATCTTGATCTTGAATATACAATGTATAACCTTGGTGTTTCAAAAATGCTTACCGATAAGGATTGGACGGATTTTTCTTTACGCCTTGAAATTCCCACAGGTGCAAAGATTCTTTCTGTTATAAATTACTTTATTCAGCAAGGCAACCTTGATACTTTGCCTGACGTTCTGGTTAAAGAATTTATTATTGAAGAGGCCGAAGTTTCACAAACTGTTGCAGATGCCACCATTACCCCCATTACACCGCAGAAGGAATTTACCTTTGGCGCAATACGTTGGGATGCCTATATGGAAACAGGCTTATCAAAAAGTTTTGTTTCTGATCAGGTAGCACGTTCCCTTTCGCCAAAGGAATTTCATCACATGGCTCCGTTTTTTACCAAAGTTATTGACGAAAACAAGGTTGCTTTCCCGCCTGAAACACAGGAGCAGTTTGATAAAGAAGCCTGCCTGGCAATTGATGCGGGAATTGATTATTTTGCATACTGCTGGTATGCTGACGATAACCCCATGAGTTATGCAAGAAAGCAACACCTTACTTCAAAATACAAAGATGGCATAAAGATGTCAGCCATGGTTGGCGTTAATAAATTAGATGAAAAATCTATTAAAAGCCTTGGCGAAGTATTTAAGGAATCCTGTTATTTAAGGTTTGATAACCGCCCCGTTGTTTTCCTTTACGATGCTTTTAAAATTGATGCTTCGTTAATCAATGCCATTAAAGCATCAGCAAAAAATGCAGGTGTTAAAGAAGAACTTTACCTTGTTGGTATGGCAGGCGTATGTTCACCTTTTATTGTAAACACCTTTATTAAAAAAGGAATTAACGCCATTTCTGCTTACGCTTGCGGAAGCGTTGCACAAACAAAAGATTTTAATGCACACGCACAGATGACGTTAAAACAAAACCAAAGCCAATACGATTTTTATAAGAATATTGACGTTATTCCCCTTGTAACCTGTGGCAGAAATGCAAGCCCACGGGCTAAAAACCCTGTAACATGGGCAGGCGATTATAACGGCAGATGTTCTGAAAGCCCAACAGGCGAAGAACTTTATACCCACGCCCTTGAAGTTTTTGAAAAAATGTACTCTGACAGAGAAAAGAACGTGCCGTTTTCTGCAATTACTTATGCCTGGAACGAGCATGACGAAGGCGGTTGGTGTTGCCCTACTTTAACAGTTGATGCAAAGGGAATGCCCATAAAAGACGAAAACGGTGAAAACGTAATGGACGCCACGTATCTTAACGCACTAAAAAAAGCACTGAAAAAAGTAAGAACATAATAAACAAAAAGCGCATTTTAAAATGCGCTTTTCTTTTTATAAAAAAAATCCCCTGAAAAATCAGGGGATTTAATTTTATAGCAAATTACTTCCAGGAATATGGTGAACGAAGGTAAATTGCAGTGTTGATTGCGTTAGCAATTTCTGCGAAGTACTTAGCAGCAGTTGTCTGTGCATTTAAGATATCGTCTTCACCTTTACCGAAAAGTGCTTCCTGAACTGTTTTTGCTTTTGTTGATGCAATTGAAACAGGAGCATTTGCATACATAAATACACGGAAGTGAGTCTTAACATCATCCTGTTCTACAAGATCAAGATACTTTGCGGATTCATCATCACGGGTGTAAAGCTCAATTTCTGTTTCATAAAGAAGCTGTGCTTCATCTGAGTTCTTATCATAGATAGGTGTATAGAGCTTGCAAAGAATCTGAACAGCGCCCTTTACATTACCGTCTGTACGGAAAATGCAATAGGGGTTAAGGTGAGGATAGAATGAATTGTACTTGTTTTCATTAGCTGCGTTATCGGGTCCCTTTGGCCATGGAACAAGACCGTAGTCAAAGCTTGCTTCAGAGATGAACTTCAATGCGTTGGTTGAATAACCATTGTAGAAGAATGCAACGCTTTCGCCTAAGAAGTGGTCAAGAGGGTTCTTATCAGTTGCTGAATAGTATGTTGTTTCCATCCATCCTTCGTCAGCAAACTTAATGAACTCATCATAAGCCTTCATAAGTCTGTCGCCCTTTTCGCCTGAGAAAACGAAGCTATCCTGTACCTGACCGCTTGCAAGTGTTTCTTTAAGTACGAATTCTGTACCGTTGGAGTTTGCAAGTGACCACATAACAAGAGCCTGGTTACCTCTTTCAATACCGTACTGACCGAGACTGGGGTTGGTAGTTGCAGCAAGAAGAGTTTCAAACTTATCCCAAGTCCAAGTACCTGCTTCTACCCAAGAGTAGATTTCTTCTGCTGAAGAACCTGCTGCTTCAATTAATTCCTTATTGAATACAAGGCAGTTACCGCCACATTCAAAGTGGATACCAATCTCCTGAGGAATAAAGAACCAAAGTTTGTCATTGTACTCACAAAGGTCGTACTGTGATTCAACGTTAAATTTCTCTGTATCTCTAAAGTTATAAACGTCAGAATGCTCAGAGAGAGGGATAAGACACTGACCGGGGTTACCCTGGTATAAGTAGGTGTTCATCATTGTATGAAGACCGCCTTCTTTCATACCGGTAATTTCCGGCACACCCTGGAATGCAGACTGAAGCATACCGCTACCTGAACTTGTTACAAACTCAATAGTAATCTGGTAAGTTGTCTGAAGAGCTTCAATTCTTTCACGCATTTTCTGGTCTCTTTCAGTATCTTCTGAATAGGGAGACTCAGACTTGTACTGCCATGAAAAGAAACTATAAGTTTCACCGGGGTTTGTGAAATTTGCCAGAGGCTGTATGTTTGTACCATCACCAATAGTGGGTGTTGCACTGGGGCCGCCTTGGTTTCCTGTGCTTCCGCCATTATCACCACATGCCACTGCAGATACAATCATAAGAGCTACCAGCATAGCTACAAATAATAATTTGAGAGCTTTTTTCATGTAGATTTTCCTCCTTTATATTTTAGTGCATGATTCGCACCCTACAGTTAAATTATAGCAGATTGTCAAAAGATATTCAATGCTTTTTTCATCTCGTTTGTTAATAAACTGTAAACATTAAATGTGCAAACTTTTGAAATTGCGCTTATTTTGCCGTTTTTCACTTAAAGAAATCATATCGTGATGAAAGACCGTTCATAAACACAAGCAAGGGTATACCGCCACAGTAGCAGATTATCAATTCGCTTACCGATATACTTAGCGCAATAAGGAAATACGCTTTTAAACTAAACTCAACTGTCATTAAAGTTACAACAAGCCCTACGATAACGCCATTAAATATTACAGGAGGCAAAGGTGCAAGCCACATTTTTTTCATTTTAGAAGTTACAAGTGCCGCAAGAAAGGTTGCAAGCGTACCAAAGATTATATCTAAAACTGTACTGCCTGCAAGAATGTTTGACAAAAGACAGCCTACGGTTAAACCCAGAACTGCCTCAGGCATGACAAAAGGAAGCACCGTTAAAACTTCAGATACCCTGAATTGCAGGCTTCCAAAGGAAATCGGTGCTAAGATTACGGTCAACACAGTGTACACCGCCGCAATAAGAGCGCCGCGTACAAGTTGCTTTACTGTGATTTTCATTTTTATTACTCCCTTAGTTTTGTTTTATAGCCGAAGATGGCTAAAGACAGGATGGTTTCGAACTGTCTGTATTGCCATTACATTATATCCGTAATAACACTTTTTGTCAATTTCTTTTAAACTTAGAAATAACCGTTGCAATAATAAGCAACAGAAGATTTAAAAGAATTACCCCTGCGCCTGCAGGTATATAAGTAAAAGTACAACTTAACAGCATTCCTGCAACAAAAGCGATTATAGAAATTACCGCTGCACCCAACGTTACTTTTTTGTATGAATCAAACATTTTCATAGACGTTATTGCAGGAAAAATTATAAGTCCTGAAATAAGCATCGTTCCCATAATGCGCATACCAACTATAATGGTTACTGCGGTAAGCATAGCAAAAAGAGTATTAAAAGTTTTTGTTTTTATGCCTGATGCCGATGCAAAACTTTCATCAAAAGTTACCGCAAATATTCTGTTATAGCAGAAAATATACACAAACAATATTACGATGCAAAGCAGAGAGGATATTACTACGTCAGTTTTGGTTACGGCAAGGATGCTTCCGAACATATAACTGTAAACGTCAATATTCATTCCGCCTGAAAGTGAAGATGCAAGTACGCCTGTTGCAATTGATGAACTTGAGATTATCGCAATTGCCGCATCAGTATTGATACTGCTGTTTTCCCTGAGTTTTAAAAGAAGAAATGCCGCAACAAACATTATCGGTACGGCAATATATAAAGGTGCTACGTTAAGGGCAAGTGCTATGGTCATCGCCCCGAATGCAACGTGAGAAAGCCCGTCCCCTATCATGGAATATTTTTTAAGAACAAGGGTAACGCCAAGCAAAGAGGCGCACAAAGATACCATAATGCCCACAATAAAGGCCCTTATTACAAAACCGTAGGTGAAAATTGAAATTTCAGACATGACAGCACCTCCCCGTAAAATGTATGCCTATTTCGCTGGAAAGATATTGACTGCTCGCGCCGAAAAAGCGCACGGTTTTACCAAGATGCAATATTTTTTGTGAATATTTTGCCGCCTGAGGAATATCGTGCGAAACCATAAGTATGGTTATACCGTTTTCCTCATTAAGTTTTTTTATTGCCTTATACATATCTTCCGTTACAAGAGGATCAAGACCTGTAACGGGCTCATCAAGAATGAGCATATTTTTGCCTGCGCACATACTGCGAGCAAGCAATACACGTTGTTTTTCACCGCCTGAAAGAAATTCGAACTTCTTTTTTGCAAGATGTACAATTCCCAATCTTGTCATATTTTCAATGGCAACTTCTTTTTCAGTTTTAGTAAAGAAAGGTCTCAAACCCAAGGAATTAAGACACCCCGACAAAACGACTTCATAACAAGATGCAGGAAAATTGTTTCTTTCAATCTGTTGCGGAAGATACCCTATTTCACATAAATTTTCAGAAAAGGTAATTTCGCCCGATTTTTTGGGTATTTGTCCCAATAGCGCCTTAATAAACGTGCTTTTGCCTGAACCGTTTTCGCCTACTATGCTTATATATTCGCCTTTCTTGACTTCGAAAGAGATATTTTCAAGTATATCTACACCGCCTAAAGAAACACATAAATTTTCTACTTTAAGCATCGCCTATCACCTTCCTTATATTTTCCGCATTTTTCCTCATAAGGGAAATATACGTTTCGCCCCTTTGAAACTCATCGTTGGTTAAATTGTGGCAAGTATGAAGCAATAATACGGGCACGTCTGTTTCATTGCTTATAGTTTCGGCAACGCGTCCCCGATTAAGTTCTTCACAAAAAATTCCGTTAAGTTTCTGCTGGTTTACCTTATCTATTATCTGTTTTATGCGTAATACGCTGGGCTCAGAAAAAGATGAACAGGAATCATATGCGGATAAAAATTCAATTCCGTAATCCCTTGTAAGATAACTCATGGAAAATTTACCGCCATGGCAAAGAATTATGCCTTTTGCTTTTTGGGAAAGTTCCGTAAATTCTTCATCAAGGCTTTTTAATTTGTCAAAATATTTTTCAGCATTCAGTTTATAATAATCGCTGTTTTTAGGATCCGCCTCACACAGTGCCTTCAAAATATTTTCTGCCATTATCAATGCGTTTTTGGGCGAAGTCCAGATGTGGGGATCGCTTTCACTGTAATGCTCGTGATGTTCTTTATGTATATGTTCGTGTGTGCATATATTAACATTCTCGGAAACGTCTAATATTTTTACGTTTGTATCTATACTTTCAACAATCGTTTCCGCCCAAGGCTCCATTGACGCACCGGTATAGATAAACATATGGCTTTTTGCGATTTTTTCAATATCTTTGACACCCGGCTCAAAATTATGGCTTTCCATTCCCGATGGCAGAAGAAGAGTTATTTCTACCTTATCGCCACCTATCTGCCTTAAAAAATCGTATTGAGGAAACAACGTTACGCAAACGGTAAGTTTATCCTGCTTATTTTCAATTTGAGCACATCCGCATAATAAGCAAAGCATTAAGATTAGTGCAACTGTTTTTAACTTCATTGTGTAGTGCACTCCTTACAAATGCCCAAAAAAACGGTTTTTGACGGGTCAATGGAAAAACCGTGCTGGTTTAAAACGTGGTCGTTTATTACCTCAAGACTTCTGCAGGAAAGATGAAATAATTTTCCGCATTGGGTACACCTGAGATGAAAATGCTCACAACAATTGCCCGTTGCCTGATAACAAGCACTTTCCCCCGCATGGGAAAGATATTTACGCAAAACTCCATCCTTTACCATTTTATCAAGATGACGGTAAACCGTGGTAAGTCCCACGCTTTTGCCTTGCTCTTTTGTTTTTTCAAGAATATCTTCAGCGGTAAAATGCTTGTCCCCTACCGATGCTATTATTTCTTCCATCTGTTTTTTTTGCTTAGTATTGTAATTTTTCGGCATAATTCTACCTCTTTCGACAAATTGAAAACGATTTTCATTTTTAAATAAATTATATTTTTAGAAATATTTTTTGTCAAGTGCAATTTTACACTTTCATTTTTTTCAAAAATGTGTTATTATATAATAACTACTGATGGGAGCGTATATATGAGCGAGTTTTTTACAAACATATGGGAATGGATTAAAAACGGTTTTTCTATAAGCATTTTCGACGTTATTGATATTGCTATCATAACAACCGTTATTTATCAGATTCTCAAATTATTTAAAAATACGAGAGCCATGAACGTTTTGAAGGGCGTCGCTTTGCTGATTGTGGCAATGGCCGTTGCCTCATGGCTTGAATTACCTACAACCGAATGGCTTTTAAGTTCAGTTGTTACCTCAGGTATCGTTATAGTATTCGTACTGTTTCAGCCTGAGTTGCGCCTTGTTTTTGAAAACTTTGGCAGGGTAAATTTTCACGACCATAAAAACATTGAGCATAACGTTGACAAAACGGTTTCCGAACTTGTTACGGTATGCGACAATCTTTCAAGAAGACACGTTGGTGCGTTACTTGTTTTTCAACAGAAAAATGCGCTTAAAGATATAATCGAAACAGGCACGCTTCTTGATGCAAATATTTCAGCAGGTCTTATTGAAAATATCTTTGAGCCCAACACACCTTTACACGATGGTGCAATGGTACTTTCCGGAACGAAAATCGTTGCTGCAGGATGCTTTTTGCCTTTATCCGAAAACAACAGTATTGAGAAAAAATTAGGTACAAGGCACCGTGCCGCTTTAGGTATGAGCGAACGCTCAGATGCCATCGTAGTTGTTGTAAGCGAAGAAACGGGCGTTATATCCGTTGCCCGAAGCGGAAGTTTTATGCGTTACCTTGACCTTGAAACGTTAAGACAAATTCTTAAAAATATGTACATCAGGGAAGAAGAACCGCAAAAGACAAACGTTTTTGCAAATCTTTTTGCAAAGTTCTTTGGAAAGGAGCAGGACAATGACCAATAAAAAAAGGCGTTCAGTGCGCTCCTATTTCACAAACAACACAGCACTTAAACTTATATCACTTTTATTCGCCATCATTTTGTGGGGTTTTGTTACAAACTCAACAAACCCTGAGCGTACCAAAACCATTGAAAACATTCCCATTGTGGTTCAGGGTATTGAGGCACTTGAAGAAAAAGGTTTTGCTATTCGTGATGACCTTGAAAAAGCATTGCCAACGGTAAGCATTAAAGTAAACGTTAAAAATTCTGATTACCGCCTTGTAAATAAAAACGTTATTTTTGCAAGTATTGACGTTTCGGAAATATCAAAAGACGGTGTGAACAGCGTAACGGTTGTGCCTACTTTCAGTAATATTGCCGACGTTAGCCTTGATTCGGTTGAACCGCAGACGATAAACCTTGCGGTAGATAAAATTATTAAAAAGGAAGTTCCTTTAACAATAGAAAAAACAGGAGAGTTAAAAGACGGACTTGTTTCAGTTGCGCCCGAGCACGTTAAAACCGTTTTTTTGGAGGGTTCAAGTTACTATCTTGACCGTATAGAAAACGCAGTCGTTGACGTTGACCTTTCAACCCTTAATGACGGCGATAAACTTTCCGTTTTGTGCCGTTATACAGATAAGGACGGAAACGACATTAACTTCAGCGGCAAAAAGATAGACGTGGATATGGATATTCAGACGAAAAAAGAAGTTTCCATCAACGCCGCCGAATCAATTATAAATGCCCATAAGGTAAAAGAGGGTTATCAGTTTGCAAGCATCTCAACGGGCAAAATAACTATTTGCGGACACGCCGAAGCATTAAACGCCGTAACAGAAATAAAGGCTTCAAATATTGACCTTACTGAAAAAGACTCCGCTTTTACCTCCACAACGATAAGTTTAATACTTCCCGAAGGAATAACCATTTTCCCAGGGCAGGAAGCACCTGTTGCAAAACTTGAAATCACGCAACAAAAAGAAACCGTAAATGTTACCCGTAATATTAGGGTTACCGGTCTTGCCTCCGGTTTAAACGCCAGCATAACAAGCGGGGATCAGACTGTTCAGGTTGCCGGCGACGGCACTGCACAACTAAAAGCCACCGTTTCTTTAACGGGTTCAAAACTTCTTCTTGATAATATTACCGAAACTGACGTGGTTGTCCGCCTTTCATTATTGGATAAAACAGCCGGTACTTATGAACTTGTACCCGTTGTAGGTTTAAGTCCCTCCTTTGCAAACAACGTAAGCGCACAACTTGTTTCACCTACACAAATATCGGTTTCCATAAGTGCTGTAGAATAATACCTGCTATTGCTTCTTTCTTCGTTTATGCAAAGCCCGATGTTTTAGGTACCCTTATTTATGGTTATAAACCCGTATGCTTATGTCAAAACACGGCTTAACTGAAATTTCAGCAATGGGTTCCTTTCCCCACGATAAAAAAACGGTGCTACTTTGCGTTATAAACAAGCATCAATATACAATTTCAACAATATTTTAAAAAATACGATAACACTTTT
>JAZRTX010000034.1:0-26449 GCA_045652205.1 Clostridia bacterium | reverse complement strand
CGAGCAAGGCACACATCAGGAGCTTATTGATAAAAAAGGTATATATTACGATTTAAACATGAGCCAATACAAAGCGTTAATAAACGAAAAAGGAGTATAATATGGTTTACATTGCGCTGATAATTATTTCTGCACTTTCATTGATAATTTCTTTCGTACTTTTAATAAAAAGTAATTCAAAAAGTGCAGAAAGTGAATTAAAAAATCAGATTTCAAAGGAAAATAGCGAGTTAAGAAAGGAAATCAGCACTACCCTATCCAACTACAATACCGCGGTAAATAACACAGTAAATCAACAGATTACTCTGCTTCAAAATCAGATGAAGGATTTTGCACAATCCCAACGTGATTTCAGCGATAGTCAAAGGCGCGAACTTGAAAACATGCGCAGGTCAATGGAAAATAACTTGCGTTCTATTCAGGAAGACAACGCACAAAAACTTGAAAAAATGCGTGAAACAGTTGACGAAAAGCTTTCTTCAACCTTAGAAAAGCGTTTAACAGAAAGTTTTGAAAACGTAAGCAAGCAATTAGAGAGCGTTTATAAGGGATTAGGTGAAATGCAGACGTTAGCTTCAAGTGTTGGCGACCTTAAAAGCGCCCTTACCAACGTTAAAGTGCGCGGTACCTGGGGCGAAGTTTCTTTGGATAGCTTGCTTTCGCAGATTCTTTCCCCTGAACAGTATAAGCGTAACGTTAAGCCAAATCCACGCAAAGCAAACATTGTTGAATTTTGTATTTGTTTGCCTAATAATGAAAACAACGATATTGTTTATCTTCCCATTGACTGTAAGTTCCCTATTGAAGACTATATCAGGCTTTGTGATGCTTCGGAAAAAGGCGATTCAGTTTTAGTTGAAAGCGCAAGCAAAAGTCTTGAAAACTCTATAAAACACTCTGCAAGGAGCATCAGAGATAAATATATTGATCCCCCGCACACCACGGATTTTGCAATTATGTACTTGCCGATTGAAGGGCTGTATGCAGAGGTTGCAAGAAAAAGCGGACTTTGCGAACAATTGCAAAGAGAATTCCGTGTTACTGTGGCAGGACCTACTACTATCGGTGCGTTTTTGAACAGTCTTCAGCTTGGCTTTAAAACCCTTGCAATACAAAAGCGTACAAGCCAGATTACTAAACTTTTATTTGATATTAAAAAGAATTTTGGGCATTTTGCCGAGCTTTTAGATAAAACCAAGAAAAAGCTTGATGAAGCAAGCGCAAAAATCAACGATGCTACTGCAAGATATCAAAGAATTGACAATCTTTTGGGCAAGGCAGACGCCTTCAGCATTGAGGAAACGCCTGTTCTTGAAATTCCAACAAGTGATAACGAAGAATAAATAAAAATTTTCCTATACATAAAGTAAATTATATTGTATAATTATATTCGGTGCTTTTTGCTTGCACCGAATATTTTTTTGAGTGTGAAATTATGAAGACTATAAAAAGCAAAAAAATTGTTTTAGGAATTTTAAGTGTTGTTATAACCTTTGTGCTTACAATAGTTATTTTTAACGCACGCCAGAACTATCTTTACACTAACAGAGACAGGCTTATTATCTTTGCATATCAAACTAATATTGCGGGCTCTGACGGTGAAGAATGGGCAAAAAAACTTAAAAATAGATTTACCGACGTACCTGATTTTGAGGTAAGCGTTTTTGTTACAAAGGAAGCCGGTAATGAATCCATCACTATAACAAGCGAAAACGGTTGGAATCAGGTAGTTATTCGCCTTGCATCAGGCGACGGTGATATTCTGTTTGTAAATAACGAGATTTTTTATAACGTTTTACTTAAACAAAATATGCTACTGCCTATTGAAAATAATTTTGAAAATCCCGTTGCCGATAAAAACGGTGTGGTTTACGGTGTTGATATAACAAAGATGGCACCTGATGGCTTATTGAACCTTGGCACAAGCGAGTATGTTGGAAAAGGTCAGCCCCTGCCGATAATTTCAGTTGACGAAAAAGACTTTGAATATGACGGTACTTCTTACAAACCCCGTGTTATCGCGGTTATTTATAAGGGTGCAAAATATGCAGACGAGGCACAAACCGTGCTTTATGAACTTTTTGGAGAAAACAAATAATGAACAAACTTAAATATGCTTTTAGCCACGGAAAGATAGTTATTGCAATACTAATTATTGCTATAATTTTTGCATCTTCTTTTATAAGTGATACAATTATGCAGATAAATTCTGCAAAAAACGGTATTGAAGTATTATTGATTGATACGGGTTTTACCACAGGCGGAACAAAAAGCCTTGAAAAAGAGCTAAAAAACGTAACGGGTGTAAAATTTGTTGGCGCGTCAACTTTAATAAAAAAAGACGCTGAGGAATATATAAAAACCATTGAAAATTACACCGTAGAAGATTACGTTTATTACCTTACCGTTGCAAAAAACTGTGAAGCTGTTTTTGTTACGGAAAGTATGCTTGAAAGCATATATAAGTTAAAAAATATTGTTCCCCTTTCTATTGACGGCGAATTTGATGAAATTTGCTATCATAACGGCGTTTTATACGCTTTTCCTATGAAAAATGCTAAAAATCAGGAAGAAAACGTTAAAGCGTTACAGGAAGACACTTATATGGTGCTTTTAGACGGTGATCACGCTAATGAAATGCGTACTTACCTTAACTATTTGACTGTGGAGGAAAAATAAATGTATAAGCAAATACTTGAAAGAAAGAAAAATTCACCTTTGTTGATAGTTTTTATTATACTTATGCTCGTGTGGTTGGCATACGCTTTAACCTTATTTTTTACTGTTCTTAATAAATTTATTGCACCCCTTTATTTTGATTCAACGGCTTCTACCCTTTCGTTTTTTTTAATTATCTTTGTAATAGGATATTTTTTAGGTAAACGCGCTTATTCACGTTTTGAATATACAATAGAAGATAACGTGTTAACAGTGCAACAATTTACAGGAAAAAGGATTATTAAAGAAATCACTGTAAACCTTGATGACGTTACCGAAATTAAAGATGGTTGCTTTGGTAAAAAATTATATAACAACAACGCAAAAAGGCTTGTTTCACTTATGTTAAAGGATAAAAAATATACTATTTCACCTGATGAAATATTGCTTGGTATGTTAAAGGGCGCTTCCTTTACAGACGGCTTTATTGACGTTAATTATGATAAAATGATTGACGACCTTAAAGGTCTTATTGCTATACCTTCTGTTAAAGAAGAGGCGGAAGAAAATATGCCCTTTGGCAAGCCTTGTGCAGATGCTTTAAAGTACACTCTTGACCTTTGTGAAAACTTTGGTTTTAAAACAAAAAGCCTTGATAATTACTGCGGTTGGGCAGAATTTGGCGAAGGCGAAAAACTGATTGCAATTTTATGCCATCTTGACGTTGTTCCCGCAGGTGACGGTTGGGATTCTGATCCATTTAACGCGGTTATTAAAGACGACGAGCTTTTTGGCAGAGGCGCTATTGATGACAAGGGTCCTGCAATAAGCGCAATTTACGCATTAAACGCAGTTAAAAACGAGTTTGATACCATTCCCTGCCGTGTTCGTTTGATTTTCGGTTGCGACGAAGAAAGCGGTTGGGGTTGTATGGAAAGATACGAGCAAACCGAAGAAATGCCACATATGGCGTTTACCCCCGATGCTGAATATCCTGTTATTATTACTGAAAAAGGCATTGCTCAGTTTGAAATTACAGGTAGCTTATCTGAAGGCAGATATCAGCTTTATTTAGAAGGCGGATTACGTGCAAATATGGTTCCTGATAAAGCAAAGGCAACCATTATCGGTGATATTGATTTATTGGGAAAACAAATTGCCGATTACAAAAAATCTGATAATATTTCAGTATATAAAAAAGACGAAAACACCCTTATAATTG
Source organism: Clostridia bacterium (assembly GCA_045652205.1). Classification (GTDB taxonomy): domain Bacteria; phylum Bacillota; class Clostridia; order Christensenellales; family QALW01; genus UMGS1322. The sequence goes on along the minus strand of JAZRTX010000034.1, from coordinate 22,569 downwards.
AATCAAAGGGCGTTGGCGCACACGGTTCAACCCCCGAAAAAGGCGTTAACGCCTTCTTTGAACTTTTTAAGTTTATTGATTATCTTGACCTTTCAGACAGTCAGGGCAAATTTGTTGAAAATATGCTGAATATTTTTGTTGATAAGACCAACGGTGAAGGCGCTGATTTGAAACTTTATGATGAAATTTCAGGGGCTCTTTCACTTAATCTTGGTATGTGTTTTATTGGCAAAAACCCAGTGTTTACCGATATGCTTGACGATACCTTGAAAATTGTTATTGACGTTAGATATCCTGTTACAAGCACCATTAACGATATATCTTCAAGGCTTCAATCTGCGTTGCCTGAGGATTGGGAATGTGATGTATTACATTCTCAGGCACCCCATCACGTAGACGAAAACTCTTATCTTGTTCAAACCTTAATGAACGTGTATAAAGATTATACAAAACGCGATGATCTTCCCCTTGCTATCGGTGGCGGAACATACGCCCGTACGCTTCCTAATAAAGCCGTTGCATTTGGTGTTCAGTTTCCCGATAAACCTGATAAAGCACATCAGCCCAACGAATCAATTTCATTATCAGATCTTAAATTAAGCGCTAAAATGTTTGCAAGCGCAATTAAGAAACTTATCAACGAATAATTGCGATTTTTTTGTTGTAAAATAATAGTTTTTTTGTTATAATATATTATTATTGATATTTGCGGTGATAAAATGTTTGACTTTCAATTAGGTGATACGATTATCACAAAGAAAAATCACCCTTGTGGCAGTAACCAATGGACGTGTGTTCGCACAGGGGCTGATATTAAACTTAAATGTTTAAAATGTGAACGCATAATTATGCTTGATCGCGAAGAATGTTCAAAACGCACAAAAAAAATTATTAAGGCGGATAAATCAGATGGCTAAAAAGAAAAGCAACGTTTATTTTAATATTTTTAACGTTGAAGACAATATTGAACAAGAAGAAAATAGCGTAATAGAAGAACCTGATAACAATAACGAACAATTCTTTTCTATTGCAAAAGTTGAAGATAAACCTATGAAATCAGATGATCTTTCCGGACAAATCACCATGTTCACAGAAGAAAATGCACTGACAGATGATGACGAGGTTTTAAAAACAACAGAAATTAAAGAAAAAATTACCCTTATTGAAGAGCCAATTGAAGAGATGGAAACTGAAATAATTTCTGAAGAAGAAACAGATGAAAACATTATACAGGAATTCTTTGTTGAAACAGTAGTAAGTGAAAAAAATTCCGAAGAAATAAGTAAAGAAGCACTTAAAGAGAACGATGAAGTTTTTGAAGTAGCAACAAAAGAAATAGAAGAAGCCAGCGAAAATAACAAAACTAAACAAACAAAAGAAGAGGAAATGCTTGTTTCCCTGCTTGAAACCAACGTTTTAGATCAGGAAGTTGCAGAAGAATTTATAGAAGAATACGCAGAAACAAAAGAAGATAATGACTGCAATATCTTTAAAGATCTTCCTGATTTTAAAGCTATAAAGAAACAAAAGATTTTTGATGATTTTGAAACACCTTACGTTTACCACGGTAAGAATGGCGACAGAATTCGTTACAGACTTAGCATGCCAACAGATAACGATGCAAAACTCAACCGTACAAAAAAAGCCACTGTAAGCTGGATTGTTACCGTTGCACTTGCATTATTACTTGCCATTTTTATAAGAACCTTTGTGTTTGTTGTTGCTACCGTTGACGGACCAAGTATGCAGCCTACCCTTATAAGTAACGATCGCTTGTTTGTTACTAAATTCACCTATACTTTTACCGACGTTAAACGTGGCGACATAGTTATTTGCAGATATAACACTCTTTCTTACCCCGATATGTACGTTAAGCGCATAATTGGGCTTCCCGGTGAAACAATTAGCATTATTGATGGTATTGTTTACATTAACGGCGCAGAATTAAAGGAAGATTACACTCTTCCTTCCACCCCATACGACCGTTATTACAATATGGATGCTATATATATTCCTACCGGATACGTTTTCGTTATGGGCGATAACAGAAATAACTCTGCTGACAGCCGTATGGAATCAATCGGCGCTATCAGCATTGATAATATTATTGGAAAAGCACAGGCAAGAATTTTCCCCTTTACAAGCATGTGTATTTTGGAGGAAGATAATTGAGATACCTTGTACTTTCTGATATACACGGAAATATCGTTGCATTAAATGCAGTTTTTAACGCTGTTTCAAAAGACCGTTATGATAAAATCCTTGTTTTAGGCGATAATATCGGTGACGGGCCCTGCCCAGACAAAGTATTTGATGCTTTAATGAATAAAGATACTATCTTTATTGCAGGTAACCGCGAAGAGCTTGCTAACGACCATTTTAACGGATTAGCAGAAACGCAAACCGCATTGCAGTGGAAATTTATGCGCGATTCTATCGCCTATTTAACCAAAGAGCAACGTGATTTCATTAAAGAACTAAAAAATCAGCGCACTATTAAAACAGACGGTTTAAAAATTAAAATGGTGCACGGCTCACCGGATTCAGTACGTGAATTGCTTTATTATAACAATCACAATCGTTTAAACGAAGTGCTTGAAAATATAGAAGAAGATATTCTTCTTTGCGGACATAATCATTATCAGTTTGCTTATCTTGCACAAAGCGGTAAGCTTGTTCTTAACCCCGGTAGCGTTGGATTAAGCCAGAAAGGTGAAAGTTTTAGGGCAGATTACGCTATTTTAAACGTTAATAACGGGCAGTTTTCTTTTGAGCTTAACCATACATATTATGATGGTGAAAAAATCAAGCAAGAATACTTAGACAGAAACTTATGGGATACAAACATTTGGGGTCAGTTAGCGTTCAGAGAAATGAGCGAAGGTAAAATGTATATTATTGGTTTTGCAAGGTTTGTTTTTAATCTTGCAAGATCAAAAAAGGTGCCTACCCACCCATTAAGCGATGAAATTTGGCTTGAAGCAAGTGAAAAATGGAACTGGATTCCTGCAGAAAAATAAATTAAAAAGCACCTTTCAGGTGCTTCTATTTTTAAAACTATGAAAATTGGAAATGTTGAATTAAAAAACAAACTCATTCTTGCCCCTATGGCAGGCATAACGGATAACGTATTCAGGCAGCTTTGCTATGATTTTGGCGCAGCCCTTACTTTTACCGAGATGGTAAGTTGTAAAGGTCTGTTTTATAATAGCGAGGCAACAAAAGATCTGTTAAAGCCAACAGGCGTTCATCCTGAGGGCGCACAGATATTCGGTAATGACCCCGAAATTATGGCAAAAGAGCTTAAACATCCTTATTTTGAGCCTTTTGATATAATTGACATAAATATGGGTTGCCCTGCAAGAAAGATTATAACAAACGCTGAAGGTAGCGCATTATTAAACGATATTCCGTTAGCAAAGGAAATCGTTTGTGCATGTAAGGAAAGTACAAACAAGCCTGTTACAGTTAAAATGCGTATAGGTTGGGATAGTTTTATCGGGGACAAAGTAGCTTCTGCATTAGAAGAAGCAGGTGCTGATGCATTGACTGTTCACGGCAGAACTACTATGCAGGGTTACAGTGGAAAAGCAAGTTTAGAACACATAAAATCAATTAAGCAAGCAGTTAAGATTCCCGTTATTGCAAACGGTGATATTACAGGTGGAATCACTGCAAAAAAGATGCTTAAAGAAACTAACTGCGACGCTATAATGATTGGCCGTGCTTCACAGGGCAGACCTTGGATTTTCAGTGAAATTCTTGCTTTTTTAGTTGGAACGGAATTTAAACTTTCCCATCAGGAAAAGCTTGATATTGCTTTAAAGCACGGGCTTTCTTTAATAGAAGAAAAAGGTGAAAGAACTGCTACGCAACAGATGCGCAAGCATATTGCCTGGTACACCCACGGTATGCGCAACGGTGCTAAAATACGTGCAACCATTATGAATATGAAATCCCGCGAAGATTTAATCAATTTAATTGACGAGCTCCGTTTACTTGATAATTAAATGCTTCACTTAAAAGAAAAGAGCTGTTAATTAAAAGTGCATCGTTTAACTGTTTTTCAGTTAAATAGCCTGTTATGTTTTCACGTTCGTTAAATATCATAACGATATAAAAATCGTTTCCCATTATTTTTTTAGAAACGTTTAAAAGGCTTTCGGTTCCGTAAGCCTTTATTATTTTTATATTTTCAGCTTTTTGCCACTTGTTTTCCCTTAAAAACAGGTGGTTTTTATTTTTTATACTTTTAAGAGATACAACAAACATAAATATTGCCATAACAAGCCCAGATGCTCTGTTAAACATAATCAAAGATGCAATATTTTTTATTAAAAACATTGATGAAAAAGTAACACTTACAACGTTTAAAATTTTTTTGCCCTTTTTTACACCAAAAGCTCCTTTTAAAACGGAAGATAATATTCTTCCGCCATCAAGGGGATATACGGGAATAAGATTTATTAACGCAATACAATAGGAATAATCAACGAATTCCTGCCAAAAAGGAAGAATATTAAGATTTACCCCTGTTTGCCATAAAAACCCTGTAAAAACGCTTGCAAGCGGTCCAAACAGTGCAACAATACACTCAATAATATAATTATCTTCTATGCCCTTTATTTCTGCGTTTCCGCCAAATATATAAAGTGTTACGGTTTCAGTTGTTAATCCTAACGCTTTTGCTGAGAAAATATGTGCACTTTCGTGAAGAAAAACCGCAAGAAACATCGTTAAAAGCGTTAAAACGTTGCCTGAAATTATCCATAAAAAGCTTAATAGCACCATAAAAAAATCAAGTTTAAAACTTGTATTTTTTATTTTAAAAAGAGTCAAGAAATATAATCCTCCGGATTTAAGGGCTTGCAGTTTTCATAGAGTTTGTAAACGGATTCCCCTAAGCTATATCCTATACTATCTCCTTGTAGCACCTTTTCACCTTTTTTTAAAATGGCGCAGACGTTTTTATATTCACTTAATTTACCATCGTAATGCCGTATTGTTATACGATTTTCCGTTACACTTTCAATAACACCATCACCTGTTGCTAAAACGCTTGCATATTTAGAGCATAGGATTTTTAAGTAAGGTTCACCTAATGAAAAATCTAAAACACAGTTTTCGCCCGGCAAGCAAAAAGAAGAAATTGTTATGTTCGTTGATGCGTTTACGGAATCTTCATTCTCTTCAATAAAAAACACTTTGCCAAGGCTTTCCTTTATTTTAAAATCTTCTTCTAAGGAAAAACTTATGGCGCCGCGCACCTTTTTTGCACTTTCGCTTTTAGAAAAAGCAACGAAAAATGCAACAAGAATCAGAATTATGAGTAACGCTATCCACAAAATATTTTGTTTTTTCATAAAAAAATACCCCCTACGCAAAAATATATGCGTAAAGGGTAAATAAAAATAACAAAAGGTTTAATCCGCAGTAAAGGGTTCAATGGGCCTGTGAATACAAACACTTTCCACCAACCCGATAGCAATCATATTTGTAAGCATATTTGAGCCACCGTATGAAATAAACGGTAACGGAATTCCCGTTATTGGCATAATACCTAAAACCATACCGATATTTTCAAAGATATGGAACATAAACATTGCCATAACACCCATTATAATCAATTTGCCGTTTCTGTCACTTGCTTTATGCTGAATAAGATACCACATTCGGATCTCCATTATAACGTATAAACCGATAAGCACCAATGCGCCGAAAAAGCCCATAGATTCGCCAATTGCGGCAAAAATAAAATCAGTATGAATTGCAAAGATATCCCCTGCTTGCGAAATAGAATCCACACCTAAAATACCTTTACCGAAGAAACCGCCTGAACCGATGGCGTATTTTGCATATTTTAACTGGTCAACTTCATTACCGCTTAAAAAGTTAAGTATTCGGCTTTGTTGCTTTTCGCCCATAAAGAACCAGATAAGAACGCATCCAACGACTAAAACAGCTAAAAGGATTAAAACGTGTTTCCAACGGATTCCGCCTGTAAAAAGCATCATAGCAAATATGAAAATATAAACAAGGGAAGTACCAATATCCATCTGCGTTATTAACGCACCTGCAAACAATGCCATTACTAAAAGAGTTGGCAAAAGATCTTTAAAGCGATCAAGATTTTCTTTTTGCGAAATTGTTTTTGCTAATAAAAGAATTAAACCTAATTTACCAACTTCGGTAGGCTGAAAATAAAAGCTGCTGCTTATTTTTATCCAACCCCTTGTACCGCCCTGTTCAACACCGAAAAATGCAGTAAAAACAATTAAACCAAGGCACACACCAAGCACAACAAACCATATTTTTGAATAAATACGGTAATCAAGCATGGCAATACATACCATTACTATAAACCCAAACCCGATCCACATAGCGTGCTTTCTGACCGTTACGAAATTAAGCCGTGAAAGTGTTTGCAACAAGTCTGCTTCTTCACCGCCGGTAGAAGCATCTGCAAGGGCGGCTAAAATAGCAATTAAACCAAAGGTACATATTACGCCTATAATAATTAAGAGTACGTATTCAACATTATGCAGTTTTCGTTTATCAAAAATCCACATATAAGCTCCGATAAAATAATTTTAATATAATACATTATACCATACTTAAAATTATTTATCAAGTTTTTATATGGCTTTAAAAAAGTTTACGGGCATACTTGCTAAAAGATAGGAATTTGCACCCCTGCGTTCAATATGAACGGATATATTATCATAATCAGGCTCAATATATTTTACTGCCGCGGAAATTAAATCAGCAGTCATTTTAAAGATAAATTCAGCTGAAACGTTTGCCCTGTCGCTTGAAACAACTGCCATAAGCCTTTCTTTTGCAGTTTTTTTACTGTTGCTTTTCTTAAAAAATCTAAACATATTATTGCCCCCTTAATTACACCGCGCTTTTTTTAGAAAAAAGTTTATCAATTATAACACCAATGGGGCTTGAAATATTAAGGGGAATACTTTCGCCCATCAGCCTTCTGGCTATGTTCGTATATTCTTTGCCTGCTTTTGAAGTTGGAATATTTATAGCCGATTCGCCTAAGTTTGTTGCGCGGACAATCATAGCGTCATCTAAAATCGCGCCAATCGCCTTTTGCCCTAAAATGTCTTCAACGTCTTCTAATGAAAGCATATCCCCTGTGCGAACAAGCTCAGGCTTTATTCTGTTTACAACCAAGCTTATTCTGCCGATTTCGCATGATGCCATTAAGCCGATCACTCTATCTGCATCGCGAACGGAAGAAACTTCGGGCGTGCAGATAACAAGTGCTTCGTCTGCGCCCGCTATTGCGTTTTTAAAGCCTTGTTCAATACCGGCGGGGCAATCAATTAAAATAAAATCGTACTGCCTTTTTAATTCGTTTACAAGGTTTTTCATTTGCTTTTCGTTGATAGCGTTTTTATCCCGCGACTGACTTGCAGGCAAAAGCGAAAGATGTTCGTTCCTTTTATCCCTGATTATTGCCTGTTTTATACGGCATTTATTTTCAATAACGTCAACAATATCAAAAACAATTCTGTTTTCAAGCCCTAAAACAGTATCTAAATTTCTTAAACCTAAATCCGTATCTATAAGTAAAACTTCCTTGCCCTGTTTTGCAAGGGCTGTGCCGATATTTGCGCAAGCAGTGGTTTTACCTACGCCACCTTTACCGCTTGTTACAACCAGTACCCTTCCCATAAAAATCACTCTTTCTTTTTTTTGATATGATACAAAACTTTTTTTAAATTTGAAAGCACTGTTTTTGTCGGTTTTTAAGTAATGACAAAGATAGAAAAAACACTACAAATTATTCAGATGAAAATTGACAAAAATAACCTTAAGCTATATAATATAGTTATTAAAAGTTCAAAGGAGTTTTATATATGAAACAAGCTACAAAACAAAACACTATTGGTGAAATTCTTGAAATGAACCCTGAGGTTGCCGCACTGTTTTTAGGCCACGGTATGTTTTGCGTTTCCTGCCCAAGCGCCCAGAACGAAACTTTGGAAGAGGCTTGTATGGTGCATAATATTGATAGCGACGCATTACTTGACCTTATAAATAAATTTCTTGCAGCAGATGAGGAGGAAGCATAAAATGATAGCTATTGCTTGTGACCACGGCGGATATGAATTAAAGAACGAGATTATCAAACACTTAACAAAAAAAGGCTATGAAATCAAGGATTTTGGTTGTGAAAGTACCAATAGCGTAGATTATCCCGATTATGCTTATCCTTGCGCAAAGGCAGTTGCAGAGGGCGTTTGCGAAAAAGGAATTTTAATTTGCGGAACAGGTATCGGTATGAGTATTGCCGCAAACAAGGTTGAAGGTATCCGTTGCGCGCTTTGTGGCGATACATTCTCTGCCCACGCAACAAGAGAGCATAACGATTCTAACGTGCTTGCCCTTGGCGCCCGCGTTATCGGTTTAAACCTTGCCCTTGATATTGTTGATATTTGGCTTGGAACTGATTTTAGCAACGACCAGCGCCATATAGACAGAATCAACAAAATTACCGCTATTGATAAAAGGTAAATAAATAAAAAATTAAAAGAGTGTTTCATTTTGAAACACTCTTTTTTATTATTCAATATCAAACTGAGAATTATAAAGTTCCTTATAAAATCCGCCTTTTTTGATAAGTTCATCATGGGTGCCTTGTTCAATAACGTTGCCATCCTTCATAACAAGGATTAAATCGGCTGTTTTTATGGTTGAAAGCCTATGGGCAACGATAAAACTTGTTCTGCCTTTTAAAAGTTTTGAGAAGGCATCCTGAATCTTTTGTTCTGTGCGGGTATCTATTGAAGAAGTTGCTTCGTCTAAAATAAGCATTGGCGGTTTTTTAAGCATAAGCCTTGCAATACACAAAAGCTGTTTTTGACCTTGTGAAAGGCTTCCGCCGTCTTCACCGATTACCGTCTGATAGCCCTTTGGCAAGCGCTTAATAAAGCTATGGGCGTGGGCGGCTTTTGCGGCGGCAATTATTTCTTCTTCTGTTGCATCGTCTTTACCGAATTTGATATTTTCTTGAATTGTGCCTGAATAAAGCCAGGTTTCCTGCAACACCATACCAAAGCTTTCCCTTAAAGAAGAACGGGTGATTTCATAAATTGACTTGCCGTCAATTAAAATATCGCCTTGGTTTACATCGTAAAAGCGCATTAAAAGGTTAATTAAAGTAGTTTTTCCGCAGCCTGTGGGTCCAACGATTGCAACGCGCATACCCTTTTTAATATTTAAAGAAAGATTTTGAATTAAAGGCTTTTTAGCATCATAACAGAATGATGCATTTTTAATCACTATATCCCCTGAAACGTTTTCTAAATTAAAGGGATTTTCTGCTTTTTGAGGTTCTTCTTCAATTAAATCAAACACCCTTTGTGCGCAGGCAAGTGCGTTTTGCATTTCGGCAACAACGCCTGAAATTTCGTTAAAAGGCTTGGTGTACTGATTGGCGTAGCTTAAGAAAATCGTAAGACCGCCTACTGTTAAAGAGCCAGGCACTAAAAGTGAACCTAAAAATGCAACGAACGCGTAAACAACGCTATTTACAAAGCGTGTTGTTGGGTTTGTTAATGATGAAAAGAAAATTGCTTTTAAAGAATGTTTCTCTAATTGGTCATTAATTAAAGAAAATTCGTTTACTGCCCTATCGTTATAGGAAAAGGCTTTAACAACCTTTAAGCCGCCAACGATTTCATCAATATAAGCAGTCTGTTCACCCCTTGTTTCCGACTGTTTTTTAAACATACCGTAGGTTCTTTTTGCAATAAAGTTTGCAATAACAAGTGAAAGCGGTGTTAAAACAACAACTGCAAGGGCAACCTGCCAGTTAAGATAAATCATAAATACCAAGGTTGCGATAATAGTTACAATTCCTGTAAAGAACTGTGTAAAGCCCATTAAAAGACCATCGGCAAACTGATCGGTATCTGCTATTATTCTGCTAACCGTTTCGCCTGTTGGGTGGGTATCAAGATATTTTAAGGGTAAATTCTGAATTTTATTAAATGCAGATTCCCTTATATCCTTTACTACCCCATAGGTTACGCGGTTATTAAGCAATCCGTAAACCCATTGAAGCAACGCGCCAATGCCTGTAATTATAAGCGCCTGAACGATAAAATATATTACTTTTTGAAGATTTACGTTATTTTCACCGATTATATAATCAATGGCATAGCCGATTAAAATAGGAACGTAAAGGGATAAAAGCACGCTTATAAAGGATAAAATAATAGAAGTAAAAAGCAAACCTTTATATCTGCCGATATATTTAAGAGTTTTTTTGATGGTTTCTTTATTCATTATCTTCACCCCCTACCTGCTGATAGTGGATTTCCCTGTATAAAGGTGAAGTTTCAAGAAGCACGCTATGTGTGCCTATTGCCTGAATCTGACCGTCGTCTAATAAAACGATTTTATCGGCGTGGCGAATTGAAGAAGTGCGCTGTGAAACGATAAACACCGTTTTATCGTCCATTTCTTTAATGGCTTTTAATAAAAGTGAATCGGTTTTATAGTCAAGCGCCGATGCGCTATCATCTAAAATAAGAATCTGGGAATCCTTTAAAAGCGCCCTTGCAATAGTTAAGCGTTGTTTTTGACCGCCTGAAAAGTTTCTGCCGTACTGTTCAACAGGAGCATCAAGACCAAGCTCCTTATTTTTAATAATATCCATAGCCTGCGCTTTATTTAAGGCATTCAGAATCTGTTCATCCGTTGCATTTTCATTACCCCAAAGGATATTTTCACGGATTGTGCCTTTAAAGAGTTCTGCTTTTTGAGGTACGATACTTATAAGGGAACGCAGAAATTCCATATCATATTCCTTAACGTCTTCCCCATAGACCCTACAGGAGCCGTTAAAGGTATCGTAAAATCTTGGAATAAGGTTAATTAAGCTTGTTTTACCTGAGCCTGTACCGCCGATAATACCAACGGTTTCGCCTTTATTTACGGTAAAGGTTATGTTTTCAATAGATGGTTCAACGTTATCGCCGTAAATTAGTGAAGCGTTATCAAATTCAACTATTGGCTTTGTTAAATCAAACTCTTTTTTAGTTCCGTTTTGTTGTGTTGGAACAAGTTCAAGCACCGCTTGGATACGGTTACCGCAGGCAAATGCCCTTGTGATGCTGATAATAAGATTTGCAAGCTTAATAAGTTCAACAAGTATCTGAGACATATAGTTATAAAGCGCAACTAACGCGCCCTGTGAAATTATACCTGTTTCAACCTTAATTGCGCCTTTATAAATTAAAAAGGCAATAGCAAGGTTAATAACAACGTAGGTAAGTGGGTTCATCAGTTGCGAAATTCTGCCAACCACTACTTGCATTTTAACTAAACTTGCGTTTTCTTCTTTAAAACGCTGTTCTTCATCCTGCTCCTTATTAAAAGCACGGATAACGCGGGCGCCTGATAAGTTCTCTCTTGTAGAAGAAAGCACTTTATCAAGCTTTTGCTGAACCTTTTTATAAAGCGGAATAGAAACAAGCATTATCGCAAAAACAATAACTGCTAAAACGGGAATTACCACAACAAAGGTCATAGCAAGTTCTTTATTTACAAAGAACGCCATTATCATAGCGCCAAATACAACAAAGGGCGACCTTAACAAAAGCCTTAAACCTAAATTTATACCGTTTTGCACCTGATTAACGTCACTTGTAAGCCTTGTTATCATAGTGGCTTTGCCAAGCTTATCAATTTCAGGATAGCCAAGTTTATTGATATGGTCAAAAAGCTGCAGGCGAACGTGTTTAACAACGCCTGTTGCCGCTTTTGCCGCGAAATATTGGGCGCACACGCTAAAAAGCAAGCCAACAAAAGCAAACAAGACGAGGATAAGGCTCATTTTAAGTATATGTGGCATACCTAATCCGCCTTTTATACCCTTATCAATTAAAGAAGCAACAACCAATGGCACAAAAAGCTCAAACAAGGCTTCCGCCATTTTTAATAACGGCCCTAAAACTGTTTCTTTTTTGTATTTTCCTAATAATTTAAGTAATTTTATCATTTATTGTTCCTTACTGTAATAACATTCGTTTTCTACTGAGCATCCCCCACACTTTGTACAGCCTTCCTGCATAAAGGGTGGAAGCTTATATTTTACAAGCATTGCGCCTAATTTATTGCTCATTTCAATTAAATCCTTTGGATCGCAAGGTTTTAAGAAATTATAATCGCAGTTATCCATTGGTCTGAAAGGCATAATAGTTGGAAAAACACCCATTTTAGCTAGTTTTTCACACTCTGCAATTATATCTTCCTTTGGCTGAATTCCGCCAATTAAAACGCTTGAAACCTGCCCCCAACCAAAGAGTTTTACTGCCTTTTCTAAGGCGTTATGATAATGCTCATAAGTAATATTTGATTTACCGGGGCAAATCTTTTTTCTTAAAGAACTATCAGCAATTTCAAGATTCATAATTACCGCATTTGCGCCTGCCTGTTTTAAATCTTCAAGCTTGGTTAAATCAGATGGCGGAGCAAACTCAATGGCTATTGGGCAAGAAGAAAATTCCCTGATGCCTTTAACAACGTCAATCCAATAAGACACCATATTATCGGGGTTTAAATACGTTCCGCCTGAAAAATTAAGGGTGCTTTCAGGGTAAAAGTTAAACAGTTTTTTTATGGCACTACACAATTCTTCAACAGGAATAGGTGCGTTACTTGAACATTCCAAAGAGCAGAATTTGCACTTGTTTTCAGGTGTATCATAGCAACAGCTTGTGCTTGGCCAAATGTTGATACATTTATCTGCGTGAAGCCTTGCAAGATCATCAAGCACCGTTTTTGTTTCAGGTAAAGACTCAAAAAACTCAACCTTAAATTTTTCGTTATCCTTAAAAACGAAATAGCCTTGTTCTGTTTTTTTAAGTACGTAAGGCGAACGTGTTGAATAGTTTTCTGCGATGCTTACGCAGATATTTGAATTATTTATTTTTAAATTAACGGCATCAATAAACCCTTTATAAAAAAAGTGGGGATATTCTTTTTGTAAAACTTCTTTGGTTTCAGGATGAACAGACATTCCAAAACAAAGAAGCTCTGCCTTTAAAGTTATTATATCTATCAATTTTTAACCCCTTTTCATAACGCGCGGAAAACAATTTTTATTATATTGTTCGCAAGATAAACACTCTTTGATTAAATCGTTATCTTCTGTTTCCATAAAGCCCTGACTTTTAAAAAATCCGTAGTTTTTTGCTGAAAGATAGACTTGTTTTTCGTTTTTTAAGATTTCGTTTAACAGTTTTTTGCCAAGACCACTGCCACGCAAGGATTCGTCAACACCAATATAATCAAGTACTGTTTTATTGAATCTTTTGGAAACAGTGGCACCGCAAAGAATTTTATCATCTTTAAAAAGCGCAATACTTTTAATTGGATTCATTGTTAAAACCCAATCTTCTGTGATTTCCATTTTGCAGTTTTTGTAAAAATCAGTTAGGATTTTATGATCCCTAACTTCTAAAAATTCCATTTTATCACCTGTTTATATAGTTTAACATAAAATTCACCTAATGTAAAACCTCTTTTTGTAAAAAAACGCTTTAAAATATATTAGTTTTTTGGTATAATATAATATATTATTTTATTTAGGAGTAAAAAAATGGTTAAACACGTTATTCTTTGGCAATTAAAAGACGAGTTTTCTGAAACTCAACGAAACGAAATTTTAAAAAATGCAAAAGATAATTTAGAAGGGCTTTTAGGAAAAATTGAAGGCTTAACTGAAATTAAGTTGCAAACTGAAAAACTTGATTCTTCTAACGCTGATATGATGCTTTATTCTGAATTTGTTTCTTTTGATGCTTTAAAAGGTTATCAAGTGCACCCCGAACACGTTTACGTTGCTGATAACTTTATCCGCCCCTTTACAAAGGCAAGGTTATGCCTTGATTTTGAAGAATAATGAAAAGAATTATAACGTTGCAGGATATTACCTGTGTTGGCAAATGCGCTTTAACGGTTGCTTTGCCTGTAATTTCAGCTTTTGGTATTGAGGCTTGCCCCTTACCTACAGCTCTTTTATCAACACATACCGCCTTTGAAAGCTTTAAGGTTTTTGATTTGCACGATAAAATGCAGGAAATTATTCCTGAATTAAAGAATCAGGACTTTAATTTTGACGGTATTTATTCGGCATACCTTGGCTCAAAAGCGCAGATTGATACGGTTTGTGATTTTATTGATGATTTTAAAACCGACAACACTCTTGTGCTTGTTGATCCTGTTATGGGTGATAACGGAAAACTGTATGCAGGCTTTGATGCTGATTTTCCTAAAGAAATGCAAAAGCTTTGTAAAAAAGCTGATATTATCGTGCCTAACGTAACTGAAGCAAGCTTTTTGCTTAATAAAGGTGGTAAACTGCTTTATTCCGATCACAATTGGCTTATGTTGCAGATGCAAAGGCTTTGTGATCTTGGGCCAAAGATATGCGTGCTTACAGGCGTTGAGTTAAACGGAAAAGTAGGCGCTGCAATTTACGATAAAACCACAGGCGAATTTTACTGTTATTTAAAAGAAAAAATTGACCGCACCTTTCACGGTACAGGCGATTTATTTGCTTCTACCCTGTTTTCTTCTTTAATAAAAGGGTTTAGTAATAAAGATGCATTAAAACTTGCTGTTGATTTTACATACGAGGCTATGAAAGCAACAATCGCTAATAAAGACGCCGCCTGGTACGGTGTTGATTTTGAAACAGTATTGCCTAAACTTATTTTAATGCAAAATGAAATCACTTGAAAAAATTCCCTTTTTGTGATATACTACTATATATTGAGTAATTTTTTAAAGGAGGTCCCCTATGCGCCACAAAATAATAGGTGTTGATGAAGATTCCGTTTGCGCAGAACTTGGCATAAAGCCAGGTGATATTCTTGTTGCAATAAACGAGCATCCTGTAAGGGATCTTCTTGATTATCAGTACTACGATGCTATGAATGAGCTTAGTGTTACCATAATTGAAGCTGACACTAACGAAGCAGTTGTTTATGATATTGAAAAATTTGATTACGAACATCTTGGATTAAGGTTTGAAAACGATCTTTTAACAATGCGTTCCTGCGCTAACAAGTGTATGTTCTGCTTTGTTGATCAGCTTCCACCCAATATGCGTTCAACCCTTTACGTTAAGGATGACGACTGGCGTATGTCAGTTTTATTCGGCAATTACGTTACCCTTACAAACGTTTCCGAACGTGAAATTCAAAGGATAATTGACCAACATATTTCGCCCCTTTATATTTCCGTACACACAACGGATACCGAATTAAGAAGGCAGATGCTTGGTAACCCCAAGGCACAGGATATTATGAGTATATTAAGACGCTTTGCTGAGGCGGAGATATACTTTCACACCCAGGTAGTTTTATGCCCTGAAATTAACGATGGCTTCCGTTTAAGGCAGACCTTTGAAGACCTTTTTACCCTTTATCCATACTGCCAAAGCCTTGCAGTTGTTCCCGTTGGGCTTACCTATCACAGAAAAAAACTGTGCAAATTAAAAAAATTCAACACGCCCGACGCAAAGCACATTGTTGAAGAAATTACAAAATGGCAGGAAAGCTGCCTTGATTTTAAAGGCTCGCGGTTTATTTATCCTTCTGATGAGTTTTACGTTCAGGCTAACTTACCTGTTCCAAATTATAACGATTATGAAGATTTCTGTCAGATTGAAAACGGTGTTGGTATGCTTGCAAAGTTTAAGCAGGAACTTATTGACTGTTTACCTGACTTGCCACCTTGGATTCCTGACAGAACCGTTTCAATAGCAACAGGCGTTTCCGCAGTTAATTTTATGGAAGAAATGGTTGCTATTATGAACGAACGCTTCCCAAATTTAAAAGTAAACATCTTCCCTATCACCAACTTTTTCTTTGGTGAATCCGTTACCGTAACAGGTCTTTTAACAGGCAGGGATATTGCGGTTCAGCTTGATAATAAAGAGGTTGGCAGTGAAATTTTAATCTGCGATAATATGTTACGCGGTGGGGATAACAAGTTTTTAGACGATTTAAGCGTTCAGGACGTTGAAAATTGGATTAACAAAAAAATTACACCTATAGAAAACTCAGGCAGTGCTTTTGCTTTGGCGCTTCTTGGGATTAAGGAGATTTAAGATATGAAACCCCTTGTTGCCATAGTTGGCAGACCAAACGTTGGTAAATCTACGTTTTTTAATAAACTTTCAGGAAAACGTCTTTCCATTGTTGAAGACACCCCCGGTGTTACAAGAGACAGGCTTTATACTGACGTTACCTGGTTAGACCACACCTTTACCCTTGTTGACACAGGCGGTATTGAATTAAAAAGTGATGACGTTTTTTATAACGAAATGCTTAAACAAGCAGAAGTTGCAGTTGAAACTGCTGACGTTATTCTGTTTTTTACAGATGCGCGCCAAGGTATGCTTTCTGCCGATCAGGACGTTGCCGATTATTTAAGAAAAAAACACGATAATATTATTTTAGTTGTTAACAAGGTTGACGGACCTACCCAGGAAGACAGTGTTTACGATTTCTATTCCCTTGGATTAGGCGAGCCCGCAGGTATTTCTGCCCTTAATATGATGGGCTTTGGCGACCTTTTAGACAGAATTGTTGAAAACTTCCCCCATAACTTAGAAGATGAGGAAAATGACGACACAATTAAGATTGCCGTTGTAGGAAAGCCAAACGCGGGAAAATCTTCGCTTGTTAATAAGCTTTTAGGCGAACAAAGAACGATAGTAAGTAATATCCCCGGTACTACCCGCGATGCTATTGACTCACCTTTTGAACAGGACGGACAAAAGTACGTTTTAATTGACACCGCAGGTATCAGAAGAAAAAAATCCATTGATGACGGTACTGTTGAAAGATACAGTGTTATCCGTTCACTTGATGCTATAAGGCGCTGTGACGTTGCTTTAATCGTTTTAGATGCTTCACAGGGTATGACGGAGCAGGACGTTAAAATTGCAGGCTACGTTAAAGAGCAAGGTAAGGCTGCGCTTGTTGTAGTAAACAAGTGGGATCTTATTGAAAAAGACACTAACACAAGCGAAAAATTCAAGAAAAAAATGCGCGCAGACTTAGCATTTATGGATTACGTTGATTATATATTTATATCGGCATTAACAGGTCAGCGCACACATAAAATATTATCTTTTGTTAAGGATATATATGAATCTGCTTGCAAACGCGTTTCAACAGGCGTTTTAAACGATACGCTTTCTGATGCTATGCAGCTTAACGAACCGCCTACAAAGAACGGCAAACGTTTAAAGATTAAATATGCGGCACAGGTTGCGGTTAAACCGCCTACGTTTATTTTATTTGTAAACGACCAGAAGCTTATGCATTTTTCGTATAAGCGTTACCTTGAAAACAGTTTCCGTGAAGCCTTTGGGTTCAGAGGCACACCAATTAACCTTATTCTTAGAGAGAAGGAGAAAGAATAGTGTTAGCGTTAAGGATAATAATTACGGTTGTTATTGGATATTTACTTGGTAATATTTCTTGTGCAAGTATTTTATCAAAAGTAGTTTTCAAAAAGGATATCCGCACATTAGGTAGCGGTAACGCAGGTACTACAAACGTTTTAAGAAACTTTGGCTTAAAATACGCTATTCCCGTTTTCTTTGGTGATGCGTTAAAATGCGCAGGAGCAGGACTTTTAGGCTGTTTAATCATCGGTAAAGGCTTTGACGGTTTTTCCTGGATTTCGGGTTTTAGTGAACCTTACATTTTTATCGGTGGAGTAAGCGCAATTATAGGACACAATTTCCCCATATTTATGGGCTTTAAAGGCGGAAAAGGTGTTGCCTGTTCATTAGGTCTTTTGTTGCTTATGAATCCTATTTTAGGCGTTATATTTATTATTATTGCGGCAGTAGCCAACATTTACATTAGGCTTTATTCGTTAGTTTCAATGTCAATAATGTTGCTTTCTGCAATAGTTTTTACGCTTTTTGATGCAAAAGGCGAGATTTTTGAGATTATTACCCTTTGGTTTATGTTTATTTTAATGGTGTTTATGCACCGTGAAAACGTTAAAAGACTTTTTAATGGTGAAGAAAAGAAAATTGATATTTTTAAGTAGTTCGGAGGTTTCCTAATGGCTTATAATGCAAAAGACATAAAAATTCTTGAAGGACTTGATGCAGTACGTATGCGCCCCGGTATGTATATCGGTACAACAGGACCTGACGGTATGCATCATCTTTTATGGGAAATAGTTGATAACGCCATTGACGAAGCGGCAAACGGTTACGCTGATGAGGTTACCGTTACACTTTCTGACGATAACGTTGCTTCGGTTGAAGATAACGGACGCGGAATGCCTGTTGATATTCATCCCCAAAAGCAAGTTTCAGGTGTTGAGGTTATTTTTACACAGCTTCACGCAGGCGGTAAATTTGATAACAATCAGTATGAGTTCAGCGGTGGCTTACACGGTGTTGGCGCTTCTGTTGTAAATGCGCTTTCAGAGTGGACAAGCGTTGAAGTTTACAAGGACTACAAAGTATATCGTACAGAATTTGAAAGACAGTACACAGAAGATAAAAAGAGCGTTATTTCAGGCGCAACAAAGATGCATTTAACAAAGGTTGGCACAACGGAAAAGCACGGCTCACTTGTTACATTTAAACCTGATAAGCTTGTTTTTGGTACTGTTACATTTAATTTTGATACAATCGCGCACAGGCTTAAAGAGCTTGCATTCTTAAATGCAGGCTTAAAAATAAATCTTATTGATACCCGTGTTGGCAAAGAAAAAGAAAAGCACTATTGCTTCGGTGGCGGTCTTAAAGATTTTGTTAAATATTCAAACGAAGGCAAGACTCCTGTTTTTGACGAGCCTATGCTTTTTAAAGGCGAGTATAACGGTATTCGTGCTGAAGCGGCTATTCAATATACAGATTCATATAATGAAAGCACCATTTCCTTTGTAAATAATATTCCTACAAAGGAAGGCGGAACACACGAAACGGGCTTCCGTACTGCTTTAACCAAGGTTTTAAACGATTATGCAAGGCGCACCGAAGTTTTAAAGGAAAAAGATCCTAACTTTAACGGTGAAGATTTCAGAGAAGGTATGACTGCGGTTATTTCAATAAAAATGCAGAACATACAGTTTGAAGGACAGACTAAATCAAAGCTTGGTTCAGTTGAAGCGCGCCCTGCGGTTGAAGCAATTATTACAGAGCAACTTGAAAAGTTCCTTGACGACCCTAAAAATCAGGCTATTGGCGCTTTGATTTTACAAAAGGCAGTTGCCGCTGCAAAGGTTAGAGAAGCTGCAAAGAAAGCAAAGGATATTGCAAGAAAGAAAAACAGCCTTGACGTTACTGCATTAGTTGGTAAGCTTGCTTCCTGCACAGGCAAAAAGCCTGAACAGAACGAACTTATTATCGTTGAAGGTGATTCTGCAGGCGGTAGCGCAAAACAGGGACGCGACAGAAGATTTCAGGCTATTTTACCTTTAAGGGGCAAGCCTGCAAACAGTGAAAAAAGAAGAATTGAACAGATACTTTCAAACGAAGAATACTGTTCACTTATTACCGCCCTTGGCACAGGTATTGACGATGATTTTGATATTTCACTTTTAAAATATCATAAAATCATTATTTTAGCCGATGCTGACCAGGACGGCGGACATATCCGTTCACTTTTGCTTACCTTCTTTTACAGGTATATGAAGCCTTTGATTACTGAAGGTCACGTTTATATCGGCACACCGCCACTTTATAGGCTTGAAAAGAAATCAACCAAAGAGCTTTTTTATTGTTATTCTGATGAAGAACGAATTGCAACTGCGCAGAAATTAGGCAGAGGCTATGAGATTCAGCGATACAAAGGCTTAGGTGAAATGGACCCTGAACAGCTTTGGGAAACCACTATGAACCCTGCGCACCGCACCTTAGTTCAGGTTACTATTGATGATGCTTTTGAGGCTGAACGTCTTGTTACAGTTTTAATGGGCGATAAGGTTGAGGTTCGCAGACAGTATATTATTGATAACGCCAACTTTAACAAGGTTGACGAATTTGCAAAGGATATGGGGGTGTAAGATAAATGGCAAAGAAAAATGATGAAATCATTGACAACAGTATAATTCTTACACAAACAATGGAAAGTGTTATGCACGATTCCATGATTCCCTATTCCGAACACGTTATTTTAGAACGTGCTCTCCCCCGCGTTGAAGACGGTTTAAAGCCTGTTCAGAGAAGAATCCTGTACGTTATGTACGAACAGGGTCTTACACCTGACAAGCCCTTTAAAAAGAGCGCCAATATTGTTGGCGAAACTATGGCTAAATACCATCCCCACGGCGACTCATCAATTTACGGTGCTATGGTTAATCTTGCACAGGATTTTGCTATGCGCGCCCCACTTGTTGACGGCCACGGTAACTTTGGTTCTATTGACGGGGACTCTGCGGCAGCATTCCGTTACACCGAAGCAAGAATGGCACCACTTGCCTTAGAGCTTTTAAGGGATATTGAAAAGGACACTATTAAGTGGACACTTAACTTTGACGACACAAGAAAAGAGCCTGAAATTTTACCGGGACGTTTTCCTAACCTTTTGGTAAACGGTTCAATGGGTATTGCAGTTGGTTTGGCAACAAACATTCCACCCCACAATTTAGGCGAAGTTATTGACGGTATTATTGCGCAGATTGATAATCCCCGTATCACCTTAGATGATATGATGAAGATTATTAAAGGTCCTGATTTCCCAACAGGCGCACAGATTATCAACGGTGAAGCTATAAAGGATGCTTACTTAACAGGTCGCGGCAAGTTAATAATGCGCGCAAAGACCACCATTGAAAACGCGCCTAACGGCAAAAAGCTTATTGTTATAAACGAGGTTCCTTATCAGACCAACAAGGCGGAAATGCTTGTTGAAATTATGAAGATGGTAAACGAGAAAAAAGGTCCTCTTACGATGATAAGCGATATTCGTGATGAATCTGACAGAGAAGGTTTAAGAGCCGTAATTGAGGTAAGAAAAGATGGAGATATTGATAAGATATTATCCTATCTTTACAAATACTCAAATATGCAAAAGACCTTTGGTGTTAATATGGTTGCCATCGCTGACGGTAAGCCCATGCAATTAGGCTTATTGCAGATGACGAAATACTATATTGAATATCAAAAAGAGGTTGAAAGAAAGCGTGTTCGCCACGATCTTGAAGCCGCAAGACAAAGGGAAGAAATTTTATCAGGCTTAATGATAGCCATTAAGAACATTGATAAGGTTATTAAGATAATCCGTTCATCCCCTAACGTTCGCACCGCAAAGGAACGTTTAAGAGAAACCTTTGGTTTAACTGAAAGACAGGCTACTGCCATTTTAGAAATGCGCTTACAGCGTTTAACAGGCCTTGAAATTGAAAACCTTGAAAAAGAATTAAAAGAGGTTCGTGAGCTTATTAAAGAACTTGAAAGTATTCTTCAAAGCAAGACCAAGCTTAATAACGTTATTAAAAAGAATCTTCAGGATATTAAACGCAGATATAAGAATCCAAGAAGAACTGAGCTTATTTACGGACACAAGGAAGAAACCGTTACAAAGGAAACCTTTAAGACTGTTGAAGACGCTATTGTTTCCATTGACCGCGCAGGCTTTATCCGTAGAGTTCAGGTTAAAAACTACAATCTTTCTAATAAAGACGTTCCTTCTGCACCAAACGATGCGCTTATATCAGTTCATCAGGTGCAAACGGATATGAGCTTATTGTTGTTCAGCAATTTAGGATATGCTTACAACGTAAAGGTTGAAGATATTCCTGAATACAAATGGCGTGATAAGGGTTGCGCACCGGGAAGGCTTTGCGCAGGCTTTGAAGATAACGAGCGTATTTTACTTGCTATCCCCTATAAAAACGTACTGCCTGCAGGCAACGTAGCCTTTATGACAAAAGGCGGTATGATAAAGGTTTCAGCCTTAGAAGAATATGCAGTTAAAAAGAACAAATTTAATTCCATTACCCTTAAAAATGATGACGTTTTAGTAAACGTTGAATTACAACAAAAGGATGCAACCGTTCTTTATATTACAAAGAATGGTATGAGCTTAAATATGGATACCTCTGAAATCAGCGTTACAGGGCGCGTTACCGCAGGTGTTAAGGGAATTAACTTAGACGATGGCGACTCAGTTATTTTTGCAAAGCAGATAACTGACGAAGGTGAAGTTGTATTGTTTACTGAAAAGGGTTACGCCAAGCGCGTGCTTGCCTTTGATTTTGAAATCGGTTTACGTGCAAGAAAAGGTAATAAGACTTTTGAATGGCGTAAAAACGGTTCAAACGGCACAAGCGTTGCAGGTGCAGTTTATGTTAAAGAGCCTATTGATATTTTAGCCTTACACAAAAACGGCGATATTGAAACCTTTAACAGTGAGGATATCTTTATTGAAGCAAGGCTTTCTGCCGGTAAACCCTACGCATTAGCAGTTATGGGCGATGAAATTGAAGATATTGCACAGTTTGTGATGTAGTAAAAAAAGAGAAAAGCACTTCATTTTGAAGTGCTTTTTT
>JAZRTX010000033.1:0-8791 GCA_045652205.1 Clostridia bacterium | reverse complement strand
GAACTACTGTCTGCTTTTCAATTTCTTTTTGTACCTCATAAGCAAGATTTTCATCCGTTGTAATAAATATCGCTGATGCCATTTCATCATGCTCTGCCTGTGATAAAACATCTGCTGCAGCATAAATAGGGTTTGCGCTTTCATCTGCAATAACAAGTATTTCGCTTGGTCCTGCAACTGAATCAATATTTACATGGCCGTATACTGATTTTTTTGCAAGGGCTACGAAAATGTTACCAGGTCCAACGATTTTATCAACCTTTGTAACGGTTTTTGTTCCGTAAGCAAGGGCTGCAACTGCCTGCGCACCGCCAACCTTAAAGATTCTATCTACCCCTGCAATTTTTGCAGCGGCTAAAATAACGGGATTTACCTTGCCGTTTTTAAGGGGCGGTGTTGTAATGCAGATTTCCTTGCAGCCTGCAATTTTAGCAGGAATACTATCCATTAAAACAGTTGAAGGATATGCGGCGGTGCCACCGGGAACGTAAAGACCTACCTTTTCAATAGGCATAACCTTTTGACCTACCACAACGCCTTCCTTATTATTTATAATAAAGCTATTTTTCTTTTGGGCGGAATGGAATTCCCTGATATTTTCTGCCGCATCCTTTAAAATACGGATAAATTCAGGCTCTACAATATTAAAGGCTTCGTCAATTTCTTCTTTGGTAACTTCAAGATTATCTAATGCAGCCCCGTCAAACTTTAAGGAGTATTCCTTTAATGCATCATCACCGTTTTCAATAACGTTTGCGATTATATCTTTAACTATTAAAGAAACGTCACCTGTTGGGTTATTACGGGCAAAAATTTCTTCGTTTGAAACCTGTCCGTATTCATAAATTTTAATCATTGTTCATTCTCCACAATCTGTTGTAATTTGTTTTTAATTTCGTTAATTTTTTCTGCCTTAAAGCCAAAGGAAGCCTTATTTGCTATCAATCTTGCACTGATTGAAACAATATCTTCAATAGGCTCTAATCCGTTTTCATAAAGGGTTTTTCCTGTTTCAACTATATCAACGATAACGTCAGAAAGCTCTAAAATAGGCGCAAGCTCAATGGAGCCGTTAAGGTGAATTATATCAATATCCCTTGCCTTCATCTGATAATGCTTTGCGGCAATATTTGAAAACTTTGTTGCAACCTTTAAGGTGGTTGCGGTGTTATCCCTGAAATCCTTTTTTGCGGCAACTGCCATACGGCAACAGCCCATTTTTAAATCAAGAAGCTCATAAACGTCAGGCTCATATTCAAGCAAAATATCTTTACCTGCCACGCCAATATCTGCGGCGCCGCGTTCAACGTAAATAGAAACGTCACTTGGTTTTACCCAAAAGTATCTTATGCCTTTTTCCTTATTTTCAAAGGTTAAACGGCGGTTGTTTTCTTTTATGGATTCACATTCGTAGCCTGCTTTTTCAAAAAGCGCATACACTTTTTCACCAAGCCTGCCCTTTGGAAGTGCAATATTAAGCATCAGAAAACTCCTTTCCGTTTAATGTTACTGCTTTTTTGTATTTTATTTTTTCGGGGATTTCGTAACAAACAAGTACGGTTTCACCGTTTTTTGAAAGTTCTTTTTGTGCAAAAAGTACGTTTATCGGGTCTTCGTTCTTGTTTACAACTAAAATATAATCCACGTCATATTCAGGTAAGGAATTGTTTAATCTTTCAAAACCGTCAAGATAAACTGCAAAACCTATGGCGCTTGAATTCTTTTTTAATTTACGCATTAAGGCATCGTACTGACCGCCGGAAAGCACCCCTGTGGGAATACCTTTTATATAGCCTTTAAACACGATACCGCTGTAATAGCGCATATTGTTTGAAAGTGAAAAGTTAATGGTAATATTTTCTTTAAAACCGCTTTTTATTAAAACGTTTATTACTGTTTTAAACTCGTTAAAGGCGTTTTTGCCTTCTTCACTTTGAAGTAATAAATCGCTTTCAAGTTTAACAATATCGGTATAATTGTTAATTAACAGGCAGGCTTTTTCGGCTTGTTCCTTTGTGATTTTAGAATCAATCACCATTTGATTGATTGCGCCTTCATTTTTTAAACAAATATATTCGTTTACGGTTTTTATATTTTCTTCATTTAAGCCGATTTCCTTTAAATATGCTAAAACAATTCCTGCGTGGGAAAGTTCAAGCATATACTGAGAGCTTATGGCTTTAAGGCTTTGGCAAGCTAAAGACGTTACTTCACAGATTTCGTAAACGCCAATATTACCAACACATTCTAAGCCCGTTTGCATAATTTCCTTAAAACGCTTTGATTCACCTGAAACGCGGTAAACGTTTTCGTTGTAATAAAGCTTTTGAACGTTTTTTTCGTTACCAAGGTGGTTTATTATTGAAAGAGTAACGTCAGGCTTTAAGGCAAGAAGTTTACCGTTTGTATCAGTAAAAGTAATTACCCTATCGGAAATTAAAAAATCCTTGTTGCGCACGTAAAGATCGTATTCTTCAAAGGTGCTCATTTTATATTGGGTATATCCGTATTTTGAATAAAGTGAACGAAGCTTATATACTGCAAGTTCCTCATTTTTTAAAATCGTTTCCATAATTTAATTTTCCTTTTTAATTCTATCAAGAACAGTTTTATATCCGCCGTTACCATACTTGATACAACGGTTTACCCTGCAAACAGTTGCAGTGCTTGCGCCTGTTTCCTTGCTGATTTCAGTATATACCTTACCTTCAATAAGCTGTTTGGCAACGTCAAGCCTTTGGGCGATTGCTTCAAGCTCCTGAATAGTGCAGATATCATTAAAGAAGTTATCACATTCTTCTTTTGTTTCAAGTAATAATATTGCTTCAAACAAGTTATTTAAAGATTCTTTATCAAATTTTTTCATTTAAAAACCGTCCGTTTCGTTTATTTTTTCGTATTTTAGCACGTTAAAGTGATAAAGTCAAACGATTTCGCATACTTTTTATAAAAAAATTAAAAAAACGCAGTAAAAACTGCGTTTTATCTATTCATCTGCCTTAATTTCATAAGGTGTAACTTGGTAAACGTAGTAGTTAAGCCAGTTTGAATATATTAAATTTGCGTGGCTGCGCCAGGAAACCACAGGGTCGCGAGTGTCGTCATCATCAGGGAAATAATTCTTTGGCACTTTAATTTCCAAGCCAAGATTTTTATCCCTGAAATACTCTTTTTTAAGAGTATCCGGATCGTATTCAGAATGACCTGTAATAAATATCTGCTTGCCTGAATCAGTTGCTAAGGCATAGATGCCTGCTTCTTCGCTTGTTGCGATAATACGAAGCTCAGGAACTTTTTCAATATCTTCCCTTTTAACTTCTGTATGCCTTGAATGCGGTGCCATAAAAATATCGTCAGCACCGCGGAAAAGCATTGAAGAACGTCTTTCAACCTTATGGGGAAAAACGCCGAACATTTTTTCTTTTAAAGGGTATTTATTTATACCAAAGTGGTAATAAAGCCCTGCCTGTGCGCCCCAGCAAATATGGAAAGTGCTTGTAACGTGGGTTTTAGTCCATTCCATAATTTCGCAGAGTTCATCCCAGTAGGTAACTTCTTCAAAATCCATTTTTTCTACCGGTGCGCCTGTTATAATCATACCGTCAAAATGTTTATGTTTAACATCTTCAAAAGTTTTATAAAAGGCTAAAAGGTGTTCTTCTGAAACGTTTTTAGATTTATGGGTGCTTGTGTGAATAAGCTCTAATTCAACCTGAAGAGGTGTGTTGCCTAAAAGACGGGCAAGCTGAGTTTCAGTTTCCACCTTTGTGGGCATCAGATTTAATAAAAGTATTTTTAAGGGACGAATATCCTGTGAAAGCGCACGGGTTTCGGTCATTACGAATATATTTTCACTAAGCAGAGTTTCCGTTGCAGGAAGCGCGTTAGGAATCTTAATTGGCATTTAGTATTCTCCTTATTTTAAAGTATTAAGCGCCTGATCAAGATCGGAAATTAAATCGTCAGCATTTTCAATACCAACTGATAACCTTACAAGATCAGGTGAAACGCCTGCGGCAACAAGTTCATCATCTGACATCTGACGGTGTGTTGCGCTTGCAGGGTGTAAGCAACAGGTTTTTGCATCAGCAACGTGGGTTTCAATAGAAGCAAGCTTTAATTCTTTCATAAAGGCTTCAGCGGCTTTTCTGCCACCCTTAACGCCAAAGCTTACTACACCGCACTGACCCTTAGGAAGATATTTCATAGCTAAATCATAGTCCTTATCGCCTTCAAGACCTGAGTATTTAACCCAAGAAATCATTGGATGCTTTGAAAGGAAGGTTGCAATCTTTAAAGCGTTTTCTGAGTGACGTTCCATACGAACGTGAAGGCTTTCTAAACCTAAATTTAACAAATAAGCGTTTTGGGGCGATTGAATTGAGCCAAAATCGCGCATTAACTGTGCAGTTGCTTTTGTAATAAAAGCACCTTCTAAACCAAAGCGCTCGGTATATGTTACACCGTGATAACTATCATCGGGCGTTGTAAGACCTGGGAATTTATCAGCGTACTTATTCCAATCAAACTTACCGCTATCAACGATACAACCGCCAACACCTGAGCCGTGACCATCCATATACTTTGTTGTTGAATGCGTTACAATATCTGCGCCAAACTCAAAGGGACGGCATAAAAAGGGTGTTGCAAAGGTGTTATCAATAATTAACGGTACACCGTGGTTGTGTGCAGCTTTTGCAAAGCGTTCAATATCTAAAACAACAAGTGCGGGGTTTGCAATAGTTTCACCAAATACTGCCTTGGTGTTAGGTTTAAATGCTTGTTCAAGTTCTTCATCGGTACAATATGGTGAAACAAAGGTAAATTCAATACCCATTCTTTTCATAGTAACGGAGAAAAGGTTAAAGGTTCCGCCATAAACGGTGGACGCACAAACAACGTGGTCACCGCAAGATGCAATATTAAAAATTGCATAGAAGTTTGCCGCCTGACCTGACGAGGTAAGCATTGCGGCAGTTCCGCCTTCTAACGCTGCTATTTTTGATGCAACGTAATCGTTTGTTGGGTTTTGTAATCTTGTATAAAAATATCCGCTTGCTTCAAGATCAAAAAGCTTACCCATATCTTCACTTGTATCGTACTTAAAGGTTGTACTCTGAATGATGGGAATCTGCCTTGGCTCACCGTTACCGGGAACGTAGCCTGCCTGAATGCATTTGGTTTCAATGTTTAATTCTTTCATAGTTTTTCTCCTTAAAACAAAAGTATCCTATTATGTATTAAAATTATAACACCTATTATTTATATTGTCAAAATAAATGTAAACTTTTTGTTATGCGTATTGTTTTTTTACATAAGTTATGTTATACTATATTAACATTTTATTTAAGGAGGAGGTACAGATTTGAATCCGAAATTACGTGAAAAAACAATGGAATCACTTTCTGCAGTTCTTCCTATAACCGCCATTGTATTACTTATCAGCATTTTTCTTGTTCCGTTAGAGCTTGGTAGCATCACCTTATTCACAGTTGGCGCAATGATGCTTATATTTGGCATGGGCTTTTTCCAATTAGGCGCTGAAATTTCTATGACACCTATTGGTGAAGGTATTGGCGTACAGATTTCAAAAACAAAAAAGCTGTTTTTAGTATTATTTATCGGCTTTATTATGGGTGTTATCATTACCGTATCAGAGCCTGATTTACAGGTTTTGGCCCAGCAGGTGCCATCAGTGCCTAACCTTATTCTTATTTTAACAGTTGCCGTAGGCGTTGGTATTTTCCTTGCAGTTGCAATAATCAGAATAAAATATAAAATCGGTTTATCGGTTATTCTTATTATTTTGTACTCGTTACTATTGATAGGTTCATTTTTTATACCAAAGGACTTTTTAGCCGTTGCTTTTGATTCAGGCGGTGTTACCACAGGACCTATGACCGTACCTTTTATTATGGCATTAGGCGTTGGGCTTGCTTCAATGCGAAACGATAAGGATGCGGCAAGTGATAGCTTTGGTCTTGTTGCACTTTCAAGTATCGGACCTATTCTTGCAGTTTTAATTCTTGGTTGCTTTTTTAAACCCGGCGACGTTGACGGTGTTATCGTAAATATTGAAAACGTTGTAACCACAAGGGACGTTGCATACGTTTTTGCAAAGAATATTCCACATTATTTACAAGAAGTTTTTATATCCTTATTCCCCATCGCATTGGTTTTTATAATCTTTCAGATTTCAACCCGCCGTTATCATAAAAGACAGGTTTTAAGGATTTCCTTTGGTCTTGTTTATACCTACATAGGTCTTGTACTGTTTTTATGCGGTGTTAACGTTGGATTTGCGCCTGTTGGTTCTTTGATTGGCGAGAAACTTGCAGGGCTTAATTACAATTGGATTCTTATTCCTATCGGTATGCTTATCGGTTACTTTATTGTTAAGGCTGAGCCTGCTATACAGATTCTTAACCATCAGGTTGAAACGGTTACAGAAGGCGCAGTTTCAGTTAAAATGATGGACCGTTGTATGTCTGCAGGTGTTGCAATAAGTATTGGTCTTGCAATGTTTAGGGTTTTGGCAGGAATTTCAATCGCCTGGATAATTATTCCCGGTTACCTTATTGCTTTATTGCTTTCATTATTCGTACCTAAAATCTTTGTTGGTATTGCATTTGACTCCGGCGGTGTTGCCAGCGGACCAATGACTTCAACCTTCTTATTACCTTTAAGTATTGGCGTATGTAAGGCCCTTGGCGGTAACTTAATGACAGATGCCTTTGGCGTTGTTGCCTTGGTTGCACTTACACCATTAATCGCTATTCAGCTTATGGGTCTTGTATATCAGATTAAGACAAGAAAACAAGAGAAGATCTTAATAGAAACTACCGTACTTCCTGACGACAGTGATATTGTTGTTGATCTTGAGGAGGATGCATAAATGGAAAACAGACAGACAAAAGCTTTTAGCTTAATGTTTTTTATAACAACGCCTAAGCTTGAAGAAAAAGCAGAGCACATTTTTAAAGAATTTCAGATTCCCCTGTTGTATCGCTTCAATGCCGAGGGTACTGCTTCAAGCGAAGTTATGGATATGCTTGGGCTTGGTAGCATTGATAAATGCATATTTTTAAGTATGTTTGAAAAGGAACTTACAGGTCCCGTTTTTGAAAAACTTAAAGACGATATACCCTTATACACAGTAAATAGCGGTATTGCCTTTACAGTACCATTAAACGGCGCAAATAATCTTATACTTAAAATGCTTACAAAAAATGCTGAAGATAACAAGGCAAAAACCGAAAGAAAGGTTGATTATGATATGACTGAACATAAACACGTTTTAATTACCGCAATTATTGACAGAGGTTTTAGCGGTGACGTTATGGAAGCCGCAAAAAGCGCTGGTGCAAAAGGCGGAACAGTTATTTTAAGCCGACGTATTGAAAACGATGAAGCAGTAGGCTTCTGGGGGCTTAGCGTACAGGAAGAAAAAGAAATTGTAATGATTATTGCAAAAAGCGAAGATAAATTACCTATTATGCAAAGTATTTCCGATAAATGCGGTATGCATAGCGAAGCCAAGGGTTTGGTTATGTCAATGCCTATTGATGCGGTTGTAGGTATGTAATAAAACAAAAAAAGAGCCATTAATGGCTCTTTTTTATTTATATATTTTATCGTATAAGCTTTGCTTTGCAGAAGATAAATCAACGTTATCGGGAATATATTTACTTTTATCCATATTAAGATAATCGCATACGCCAATCATTTCTGCAACGGTAGAGATATTAACGTCTATCCCCTTTTCCATACGTTCAATAAAACTGTTATACTCTTTTTCTCCGTGGGTGTAAATGGGTACGTTTTCATCTGCGCGTTTTGCCTGACGCAATTCCTCTAAAAAAGCAGAAAGATTCTTTTTAATTTCATTTGCATCACCAAAGATTTTAGGGTCAATTACTATAAAACTGTGGCAGGTTCCTGCGCCAACACCTTTTGCACGAACGTGGTGATTTGATGTTTTTCCGCAAGAAGTAATTGAACAAAGCAGTTCACACATCATAGAATAGCCGTAGCCTTTGTGTCCGCCGTTAGTTTCCCCTGCTCCGCCCAAAGTCAGAATACCGCCACCGAGTTTATCATCAATACAATTTAAGGCGTGCTGAGCATCGGTACAGATATTGCCGTTTTCATCAAGTGTCCATCCGCTTTCAAGGGATTTATCTTCCTTGTTATATACTTCAAGTTTCCCCTTTGGTACAACTGTTGTTGCGGCATCAAACCAGAAAGGAATAGGTTCGGCAGGCATAGCAAATGCAATAGGATTTGAGCCTAAAAGCGCCTGTCGTGAATTTGTGTGAACTGCGATAGATTCAGAATTTGTAGTAGCAATAGCCATCAAACCCTGATCACACGCCATTTTGGTATAATACCCCGCTATACCAAAGTGGTTTGAATTGCGAACAGTAACAAACGCCATTCCGCTTTCCATTGCTTTTTTAATGGCAAGTTCCGTGGCAAAAATAGAAATCAACTGTCCCATTCCGCTATGACCGTCAATAACTGCGGAAACGGGAGTTTCAAAAACGATTTCGGGCTTTGCATCTATTTTTATAGATCCGTTTTCTATTGCTTTATGATAGCGCACAAGCCTTTGTGTGCCGTGAGATTTAATGTTATATAAATCTGCTAACAATAAAACGTCTGTTATCTTTTTTGCTTCATCTTTTGTAAAGCCGAATTTGTTAAACGCTTCTTCGCAGAATTCTTTTAGTTTAGTAACGCTGAAATTAACCGTTGCCATATTTTTACCTTCCTTTGTTTTTTTATTAAA
>JAZRTX010000032.1:0-41623 GCA_045652205.1 Clostridia bacterium | reverse complement strand
ATAAAATCTTTTCTTTCATTTTTTCACCGCCTTTGTTTCATTATAGCATAAAACAAAAAATTAAACAAGATACGATTAGTTTCGGTCGTTCGAATCCATCTTGACGGAGATTTTAGTGAAATCGTGGCTTGCGCCACGGTGAAATAATTCACTTCGTGAATTGTGAAATTTGATGCTATCGCATCAAGTGAAATTAAATCCACCCACTCGCCGTCGAGGCGAATTTCACACGCTGCAGGCGTATTTCACATTGTGAAGCAATATTTCACCCACCCACAAGGGTGGATTTAGTTGAAAAAAGACCTTGTCTTTCGACAAGGTCTTTTTTCTGGTGGAGAGAGATGGATTCGAACCATCGAAGTCGAAGACGGCAGATTTACAGTCTGCTCCCTTTGGCCACTCGGGAATCTCTCCGTATTAAATATGGAGCTGGTGATGGGACTCGAACCCGCAACCTGCTGATTACAAATCAGCTGCTCTGCCAATTGAGCTACACCAGCTTTTATGGTGCCTCGGGGCGGAATCGAACCACCGACACGGGGATTTTCAGTCCCCTGCTCTGCCGACTGAGCTACCGAGGCGATTTGTTAGGCTGTTTGCACTGGTGGGCCTTCAGGGACTCGAACCCCGGACCAATCGGTTATGAGCCGACCGCTCTGACCAGCTGAGCTAAAAGCCCAATAAAAAAAAATGGTGACGCCTAGGGGAATCGAACCCCTGTTACCGCCGTGAAAGGGCGATGTCTTAACCGCTTGACCAAGGCGCCATCTTCGCAAACAACCAACAGTTCTTTTAAGCACCAGAGCTGCTTTGCTTTTTTAAGCAGAACTTTTGCTGATTACTTGCTTATTATACTTAAAAGGGTAATTCTTGTCAACCACTTTTTTCACTTTTTTTCAAAAAAATTATAAAGATTACATTCTATGTTTCCGTTATAAAATCTTCGGGTTTTATCAGCGCGTTTTTTGGCGTATCTTTCAAGGTTTTTATAACCGCTTAAAATGTATTTATTGTATGTTGAAAAGTTATTAAGCATCTGCCCTATTTCAAAAGATAAATCCTGCATATACTTTTCATCGCCAATTCTTTCGCCGTAAGGAACGTTTGAAATTAAAATACCTTTTTCCGTTTGGGGCATAACTTCCCCTGCACGCTTAACCTTAAACTGTATTTTATCCTGCACGCCTGCAAGTTTTGCGTGGTATTTTGCCATATCAACCATTTCGGGCGAAATATCTGATGCAAAAACCAATATATCCTTATCCTGAATCTGATTTTTGGCATTATTCCTTGCCCTATCAAAAACTGCTTTATTAAAGTTTTTAAAGCTTTCGCAAGCAAAGGTTCTGTTCATATTAGGGGCAATATTAAGGGCTTTTAAGGTTGCTTCAATAGGAAGAGTACCTGAACCGCAAAAAAGGTCTGCAAAGGCGCAATTACCCCTATAACCTGAAATTTCAATTAAACCGGAAGCAAAGGTTTCCCTTAAAGGCGCAACGGCATTTTTAATCCTGTAACCCCTTTTATGAAGCCCTGCACCTGCGCAGTCAAGAGCAACTGTTACCAAATCTGAATGAATATGTACGTCAACTGGATAGGTTGCACCGTTTTCCTTTAAAATATCTTTTTTGATTTTACGTTGCATCGCCGTAATAATGGCTTTTTTTGAGATACGCTGAGTATCGGGCACACTCATAAGACGTGAGCGGGCACACTTGGCGCTTACGTTTATTTTGCCGTTTTCCTGAATTATATCTGCCCAGTTAATTTTTACGATATTATCAAAAAGTTCATCAAAGGTAGTGGCGGTAAAGGAAGCTATTTCCCAAAATACCCTATCACCGCACCTTATATTAACTAAAACTTTTGCTAAATCTTCTTGATTACCTTCAAAATAGACTTTGCCTTCAAGAACCTTTAAGCACTTTATATCAAGGCGTTCAAGTTGATTGCGGGTTGGCTTTTCCATTGAAAACGGAGTAGTAATAAAAAATATCATGCTTCAAAGCCACCGTTATGCATCATTTCGTAATATTCGTCACCATCAAATTCTCTTTCGCGGGCAGTTTCACCGCCCAAAGCTTCAATGGCATCGCAGATTTCAACGTAATCTATGTAATTTATGCCTTCATAATCCTGCATAGTTTTTAAAACAGGAAGGCATTTTTCATCACCGTAAAAAGCCATCATACCTGCAATTATAGCTTTATTTTCACTTACTTTCATTAAGGAAATAAGCTTTTCGCCTAAGCCTTCAACCTTTGGTTCACTGTAAATAAGAACGTATATGATTTTTTCAAGGGCATCAATATCCCTTTCTTCTTCATATATGCTTAAAAGCTCTTCCTGTGCGTTTTTTCCTGCATACTTTAATGCTTCTGCGGCGGCTTCGGCTAAAACTTCGCTTTCAGAAAAACAAAGAATATTGATGTTTTCCCTTGTTGGAAGCTTTGAGCCCATATCTGCAAGAACGTTCATTAACGTTACACGCTCGTTATCGCTTCTTTCTTCCATAAAAAGATTATAAACGCCTTGTTCACATTCCTTTGTTTCAATTACTTTATCAAGTAAAATATCAGGCACGTTAATATCTTCATCAAGATACGCACCAAGCATTTCAACTAATTCACCTGGTGTTAAATCATCAAAATATTCCTTTGCCTTTGTTGCCCATTTCTGATAGGCTTCAGGAATCATTTCTTCAATTTCTTCAGGCTTTTTGCCTTTTTTCAAAAGGGCTTCTGCCCAATCGTCCATATACTGATTAAACTGTGCATCAAAATCAATCAACTGTTTCATTCTGACCTCTATAAAAATTATTTATTACTGTTTCTATCTGCGGTGTAAACTCAATAACGTCTGACCCGGTATTGAGAAAAACCGTGTTACTTTTTTCAAAAACCTTTGCGGCACAACGGGCGCGGATAACAAGATTTACCTTTGGTTCAACTGCTACGCGCCTTAATTCGTTCCTTGTAAAAGGATTATCTGCATCTAACTTATTTAATATTTCCGTTGCTTCTTCAATACTTGTGAAGCGGAAATAATCAATGGCTTCAAATATACTGTTATTATCACTATAACCGTTATAATCCTTATTTTGAAGGATTTTTTCAACTGCTACGCCTTCATATCTTAACAAATACGAATGATTGCGAGAGCCGATTTCATTAAGATAATAGCTTGCAGGACCAACTCCGCCTTCGGACAAAACCAGTTGCTTTATAATATCCCTGGCGTGAGAAACATCACCTATTCTTTCACAGGCAACTGCGAAACCAAAGGCAATATCTTTATCCCCGCTTTCCTTTAAATAAAGTTCGCGGTAAATGGTATACGCAATATCATCATTATTAAGCTCAGTTAAATTATAGGCTAAGGAATAAAGTTCGCTTGTGGTGTAATCTTCCACAAACTTAAAGCGTTCAGCATTGCGCTTAACGTATTTAATATCCCCTACCTCATTACCAAGCATTATCGCTACGCCTAAAAGGGAAACCGTTACGTTGCCATCCTTTAACTCATCTTCAATGCGAACAATAGCTTCCTGAAACTTTTGTTCTTTAACTAAAAGTGAAACGTCTTTCATACACAAAAGTGTTTCATAATTTAAAAAAGGAGCATCGGTCATAGCGTTAGGCAACGTCATAGTTACCTGATCGGTGGAAATATCGTATTTATCAATAGAATACTTTTGCTTTAAATCCTTTAAAAAGTTTTGGGCATCCTTGGAATTTGCGCCATCAGGGTTGGTTTTAATACATTTTTCAAGCATTTGCGCGCAACCTTCAACACTGCCAACGCCCCCAAAGGCTTCGGCTAAAAGGAAATAAAGGGTATCCTTTTTGTTGTATTCAGGGTTTTCACCTAACAGAAGGTAAGAAAAAGTTATGGCTTTTATATAATCGGCATTCTGATTGAAGGCGTAAATGAGTTCAATGATATTATCGTAATCACTTGGATCAATTAAATATGCCCTGAAAAAACATTCCACCGCGCTTGCAAAGTTACCATCATATAAATTTTTTGCGCCACGCTTTTTTAAGCCTGAGGTTATACTTGCCATTTATTAAAGTCCTTTTGCTAATTCTTTAAGCTGTTCAGGTTTAAAAATATACTTTTTATTGCAGAAACGACAGCATATTTCTGTATCTTCTTTTTCATAAGCAAGAGATAAAAGTTCGTTTTTGCCTAACGAAATAAGTGCCTTTTCAAAGCGTTCCCTGGAACAATCGCAATTATACCTTAATTTTACGGTTTCAAGGGGTTTTACACCAACATCCCAGAATCCGTCAAAAGCGAATTCTTCTAAATCAAGGTGGTAATTAAGGCGTTTAAGAATATCGTTCATTGAATTTATTTTGTTTTCAATGTTATCAAGCGCTTCTTTTGTGCAACCGGGAAGCGGAAGCACCATAATTCCGCCAACGGTGAACTTATCTTCAAACATTCCTGCATCTAACGCTACTGCGGCAGGCTGTTGCTCACTTGTAACAAGATATGCGGCAAAATCCCTTGTTATATCACCACTAACAAGATTACACATACCAACGTATGGTTCTTTACCTAAGGGGTTATCCCTTATAACAGTCATTTGCCCATTTTTTCCAACAAGCGCGGGAATTTTAATATCTTCGCTTGGGATAATTACTTGTGGGTTATCGGCACAGGCTTTAACAGAGCCCTGATTATCTGCCGTAACAAGCAACTTACCAACAGGTCCTCCACCGTTTATCATTACGGTAAGTTTTTCACTTTCACTTTTATTTCTTTGTGAAAGCATCGCGCTTGCGCAAATCAATCTGCCCATTGCATAAGCTACGCCATCGGTTAAATTTAAAAGTTCTTTTGCTTCTTTTGTAGTTTCAGAAGCATTTATTATAAGCATTTGTGCCTGACCATCGCAAACAAGCGCGTGGAGTATCTGATCTTCCATAGTTTTTACCTTTCTTATTTTTGCGCAACAAACGTTATGCGCCCTGTTTTTTCGTTTATCGGTTTATCTGTGTAATCGTCTGTTACAGAAACAACCTTAAAGCCTGCATCTTTAAGCCAGGAGATAATTTCTTCTTCTGCATGCATACGCTGAATATGAGTTTCATCAAAGCGGGTATAGGTTTCTTCATTTTCAGGCACAAAGAAGGTTATATCCATTGTTAATAAATCTTCTTCAACCTTATTTCGCCAGATATACGTTGCATCGTCAGAATCCTCAGAATAAAGCACGTTATCGTATGACATAAGTTTATTTTTACTACTTATATCAAAGATAAATTTGCCGCCATCATTAAGGTTATTAAAAACGCTTAAAAACGCCTGTTTTACACATTCAGACGTTTTTAAATAGTTAATTCCATCACAGGCGCACACTACCGCATCTACCTTTTTATGAAGGGAGATATCACGCATATCGCCTTGAATAAGCCTTGCAGAAATACCTTGTTTTAAAAGTTTTTGCCTTGCAATGTCAAGCATTTCTTCAGAAATATCAAGTGCAAGAACTTCATATCTTTTGGCTAACCTGCTTGTTAAGGAGCCTGTTCCGCAACCAAGTTCAAGCACGGTTATATTGTTTTCTAAATTACTATAAATGAACTCTGCCCATTTATCATAAGGCATATCGTACATTAAAGCGTCATACACAAACGCTATATCACCATATTGCATAATTTCACCTTACTCATCAAGTGGTGCCATACCCTTGCGGCGATTTTCAGGCTTATTTACGTATTTATCAAACATAAAATCAGATAAAATCATATTTGCAAGTGCCATAAAAGAAATACCTAAGGACATAGCAACTGCAAGCAGTATCTGTCCAAGTTTGACGCACAGAAAAAGTGATGCACCGTAAACAAGAACTGCAACCAACGTACGTGGGAACTGAACAATTAAGTATATGAAAGAGTTTTTGATAATTTGTATAACTTTTAAATCATAAGTTACAAGTTGCGGGAACTGATAGATGCTTGACATATAATAAAGCAACAAAACAACTGCAATAGTTACAGAAACCCATTTTAAAGCAGGATAAGTTCCCATATTCATATAGCAAAGCAACAACCACCAGAAGCCTGCGTACATAAGTGCAGAATTAAAGAAGTTAAGCGCAAGAGATCTTTTCCAGCTTCTTTTAAATTCTTTCCAGAAATGTTCCCCTACCGTTGCGCGCTCGTTCCATATCCAGTTTCTTAAACAATAGTAAAGACCGGCCTGTGCAGGACCCATTATTGTATAAAACAGTATGTTGCCAAGCAAAAATATCATCCAAATATTAGGATCGCTGACATACTGTAATGCAGTTTCCGTATCAATATTTGTAAATATAAACCAGAAATACATTATCCATAACAGAAGTGGAATTGCAAAAAGCGCAAGAACCACGTTTGCAGTAACCATTCCGCCAAAGCGAAGCTTAATTACGTCAAAATACTGTTCCATTCTTGTTTTTGGAAGATCCTTTGCAGAAAAATCCTCTTTATTTGGATTTCCAACAAACATTTTATTATACCATTTGCCCATAGTTTACCTCAAAAAAATTTAAATCAATCATCACCGTCAAGGTCGTCTTTTTTATTTGGAGAAGTGTTGTTTTTAATGGTTTCCCTTAAAAGATTTTCAACTTCTTCCATAATTTCAGGATGGTTTAAAAGGAATTCCTTTGCATTTTCCTTACCCTGACCGATACGTTCGCCTTGATATGAGAACCAAGAGCCACTTTTTGTAATAATGCCTGTATCAATTGCAAAATCCATCAAAGAGCTTTCCTTTGAAATACCTTTGCCAAAGAGCATATCAACTTCGGCTGTTTTAAAAGGTGGTGCTACTTTATTTTTTACAACCTTAATTTTACATTTGTTACCGATAAGTTCACTGCCATTTTTAATAGCTTCGCCTTTACGGATATCAATACGAACAGAAGCAAAAAACTTTAATGCCTTACCGCCTGTTGTAGTTTCGGGGTTGCCATAAAGTACACCGATTTTATCACGAAGCTGGTTGATAAAGATTACTGCGGTATTAGATTTACCTACAACTGCGGTTATCTTTCTTAAAGCGCGGCTCATAAGCCTTGCCTGCATACCAACGGTTGCGCTTTCCATATCACCTTCAATTTCTGCTTTGGGGGTAAGTGCGGCAACAGAGTCAATAACAATTAAATCAACAGCGTTTGAACGTGCAAGTGCTTCACAGATATCAAGGGCTTGTTCACCTGTATCAGGCTGTGAAACGTAAAGATTATCAATATCAACGCCTAATGCTTTTGCATACTGAGGGTCAAGGGCGTGTTCAGCATCAATAAATGCCGCAATACCGCCGTTTTTCTGAGCCTGTGCAATAATGTGAAGGGTAAGAGTTGTTTTACCTGATGATTCAGGACCGTAAATTTCGGTAATTCTTCCCTTTGGTATTCCCCCTGCACCAAGTGCTGAATCTATCTGAATAAAGCCTGTGGGGATTACCTGAACGTTAATCTTATCCCCTGCTTCACCAAGGCGCATAATTGAGCCTTTACCAAACTGCTTTTCAATACCCTGTAATGCAGTTTTTAAAGCCTTTTGTTTTTCTTCTAAAATATTGGTTTCGTTTACGTCTGCCATAAAATTATCCTCCTATTATTTCAAAAAGCAGTTCTAACGCGCGCTGCTTTGCTTGTTCTATTACTTGTTTACGGTCTCCCTGAAAAACGTGTTTTTCTACAACAGTTTTTTCTTTAAAGTTTGCACCTATAAATACCAAACCAACAGGCTTGTCCTTTGTTGCGCCGCCTGGACCTGCAATACCTGTTGTGCAAACTGCTGAATCTGCCCCTGTAACTTTTTTAACGCCTTCAAGCATTTCCCTTGCACATTCTTCACTTACTGCGCCAAAGTTTTTTAAGGTTTCTTCCTTAACACCTAACACATTCATTTTTACAGAATTATGATAAGTGC
Organism: Clostridia bacterium; assembly: GCA_045652205.1. Classification (GTDB taxonomy): domain Bacteria; phylum Bacillota; class Clostridia; order Christensenellales; family QALW01; genus UMGS1322. The sequence continues at coordinate 33,689 of JAZRTX010000032.1, read as the reverse complement.
ATAACCCACCTAAAAACACCTGTGAAATGCCTGCATATTCAACAAATTCTTTTGAAATATTACCGCCTGTGCAGGATTCAGCCGTTGCAACGGTTATGTTGTTTTTTATTAAATAATCAAATAACTTTTTCATATATCTTTTGAGATCTTATCCATAATTTCTTTATTTGCAGTGAAGTAGTTTACACCTGAAATAATGGTTAATGCTAATGCCCCCACTAAAAGCACCACTGCCATCCAATGAATAAGTTCATTAACAAAGGGCAGTTTATCAATCAGTTTTGCTTCATCTATAAACATTGTAACAATTGCAATGTCCTGTAAAACGGTCTTTAACTTGCCCATTTTATCTGCGGCAATAACAACGCCCTCATTTGCGGCTAATGCGCGGAGTGAAGTAATGATAATTTCCCTTGAAACTATAACTACGGTTGTAATGATAGCAAAAACACCGTACCACTTTTCGCCACCTGCGCAGATTTTGCCTGAAAGAATGATTATTGCAGCAATGTTTATAAGTTTATCTGCCAAAGGGTCAACAAACTTACCAAAGGTAGTTACAAGATTGTTTTTTCTTGCAATTTTGCCATCAAGCATATCGGTAAATGCCGCAAACAAGAATACTGCCGCTGCAAGAATATAAAGATCAAAATAAAATAACAAAATCATCACGGGTGCAAGGATTATTCTTAACACCGTAAGTTTATTTGGTAAGTTCATAATACCCTCCCAAAGAAATCATAGCCAAAGGCTTCATCAATATAAACACTTGCAAATTCCCCTATTTTTACGTTTTCACCGCTAAAATATATGCGCCCATCAATTTCAGGGGCAAGAAATTCAGTTCTGCCAAAGAACATATTTTGTTCGTTATCAAAGCCTTCAACAAGAGTTTTATAGGTTTTTCCAATTCTTCTTTGATTAAAGCTGTGAGCAATTTCGCCTTGTTTAAGCATAACGGAATCTGCACGTTTTTCAGCCGTTGATTTTCTGCATTTATTAGGCATTTCTACCGCAGGTGTACCTTCTTCTAATGAAAACGGAAAAACACCTAAGTTATCAAATTTATATTCTGTAATAAACTTTAACATTCCCTTAAATTCTTTATCTGTTTCACCGGGGAATCCACACATAAGGGTTGTTCTTAACGCCCAATCATATTTTGATGCACGTATTCTTTTAATAACGTTTATCATATCTTCCTTAGTGTAGTGCCTGTTCATTAAGGAAAGCATTTTATTTTCAGTATGCTGAATGGGCATATCTATGTATTTACAGATATTATCGTATTTTTCCATAACGGAAATAACTTCGTCAGTTAAGGTTGACGGATATGCATACAGTATCCTTACCCAATCAAAGCCTATCTCGGCAATTTTCTCTAACAAAACCGCAAACTGATTTTCGCCTTTATCGGTACCGTATCTTGTAGTATCCTGCGCGGTTAAGATAATTTCTTTAAAGCCTTGTTTCTTTAAATCTTTAGCTTCATCAATTAAGCTATCCATATCCCTTGAAACGTATGGACCGCGAATTCCAGGGATTGCACAATAGGCGCATTTATTATCGCAACCTTCGGCGATTTTTAAATAAGCGTAATACTTTGTTGAAACCTGACGGTAAGGCGTATTATCAAGATATTTGGGATCACCATAAGTAAAGGAAGGCTTGTTTTTATTTAAGGCTTCTTTTATGGCTTTATCAATATCTTTATAGGCATAAGTACCTAAAATACCGTCAACCTCAGGCATTTCTAATATGGCTTCAGGATACCTTTGGCTAAGGCACCCTGAAACAAGTAATGCTTGTAATTTTTGTTTTTTTAGTTCAGCCATTTCAAAAATGGTATCAATGGCTTCAACCTTGGCATCTTCAATAAAACCGCAGGTGTTTACGATTATAACCTCTGCTTTTTCAGCCGTTTCGGTTAATTCATAACCCGCCTGTTTTAAGTAGCCTGCCATAACCTCAGAATCCACAAGGTTTTTATTGCAACCCAAGGAAATTATTGAAACTAACATATTTTAATCCAATCTTTCATCGTAGCTTGACCAGAACTGTTCCCTTGTCATTAACACTTTACGGGCTTTTGCGCCTTGCTGTGCTTCAACAACGCCGCGCAATTCCATAGCGTCAATGAGTCTGCCTGCACGTGCATAGCCAACCTTAAATCTTCTTTGAAGAGCAGAAATTGAAATGTTACCACATTCAATGGCATATTCAACTGCTGCGGGGAAAAGCTCGTCCTCGTCATCATTACCATCGTAATCGTTGGGGTTTTCACCACTACCGCCGTGATTTGGTTTAAGCTCACGCATAACAAGTTGTTCTTCGCCAATGTACTGGGCGGTGGCGTTTTTGGCTTTAATAAATTCAACAACCTTTTCAATTTCCTGCTCGCCTACGAATGCGCCTTGAACACGGGTTGCTTTATTATCGCCTGAAATGTGTAAAAGCATATCACCCTTGCCAACAAGCTTTTCTGCGCCTGTTGAATCTAAAATAGTTTTGGAGTCAACACCGGAAGCAACTGCAAAGGCAATTCGTGAAGGAATGTTTGCTTTAATAACACCTGTAATAACGTTCACGCTTGGGCGCTGTGTTGCAAGAATAAGATATATACCTGCGGCACGGGCAAGCTGTGCAATTCGCATAACGCTATCTTCAACTTCACCACGGGCAACAAGCATTAAATCGTTAAGCTCGTCAACAATAACAACGATACGGGGCATTCTTTCTTCCCCTGCTTCTTCGGCAACCTCGTTATACCTGTAAATATCTTTTACTTTGCGCTTTGCAAAGGTTTCGTAACGTTTTTCCATTTCGCGAACAACGAACTGCAATGCGCCTGCGGCTTTTTTAGGATCGGTTACAACGGGCGTCATAAGATGCGGAATACCGTTATAAACGTTTAATTCAACCATTTTGGGATCAATTAAGATTAACTTAACGTCTTTAGGTGAGGATTTATACAAAAGTGAAGTAATAATTGAGTTGATGCACACACTTTTACCTGCGCCCGTTTGACCTGCGATTAAAAGGTGAGGCATTTTTGCAAGGTCTGCAACGATGGTTGTGCCGGTAATATCCTTACCTAAACCAACTGAAACCGGTGATTTATGTTCCTTAAACGAATCACTTTCAAGAACTTCCCTTAAAGTTACCATTGAAACAGAATCGTTGGGAATTTCAATACCGATTGCGGATTTACCGGGAATCGGTGCTTCAATACGCACGTTTGTTGCCGCCATTGAAAGCGCAATATCATCGGCAAGATTAAGAATCTTACTTACCCTTGTTCCCCTTTCAATAGAAAGTTCGTACCTTGTAATAGCAGGGCCGATGGTAATATTTTCAACCCAAGCCTTAATACCGAAACTTTCCAAAGTGGATTCCATCATATTTATTTTTTCAGAGTGATCGTGGTTAGCACGCTTTACGTTTGGCGGAAGATTTAAAAGCTTTGTGGGCGGTGCTTCATACATATCAAATGCCTGATTTAACACCTGCGCTTCAGCTTCGGTAATTTCAACCTCTTCATCTTCGTCAGTTAATTCAACGCCAAAGTCGTCATATTCCTTAACAACTGCTTTTTTGCGTTTTCTTTCTTTCACAGGCTTAACGTCAGAAACCTCTAAATTTTCAGGAATTTCAAGATCTTCAACACCGATATCGTCAACGTCAATAATATCGTAATCGTAATTTTTCTCTTTCTTTTCCCTGTGAACGATAAAGCTCTTAAAGCCTTTTGAAATTCTTTCGCCTGTATCCTTTACGGTTTTGGAAACCTTTTCACCTGCATCCTTTAAGGAAAGGTTAAATAAAACAATTAAACAGATAACAATTAAAGCAAAGAACACGCATACTGCACCGATATCCGTTACAAGAAGCGTTATGGGATACACGTAAACTGCGGCAAAAGCGCCTAAACCGATATTTTCAATGCCCATATCGTAAGCCTGCTTTACTGCATAGGAAAAACTATCAGCAGTTGCACTTGTACCCACAGGCATAAAGAACGCAAAGCACATATGTATTAAGCCAATACCTGATAACACCATCAAAACAGTCATAAACAGTTTAAGGTAGTTAAACTTTGGCTTTTTAAGCATAATAAGCATAACGCCAACGCCAACGAAAAGTACAGGAATAGCATAGGCGCCTATACCAAAGGTTCCCCTTAAAAATCCGTCAGCCACGTATTTTTTTAAAATACTTTCGGTGTTTACCAATAAGGCGATCATAATTAAAACGCCGATAAGGGCTAATACAACGCCCCAGACTTCGTTACCGCCTTGTGTTTGTTTTTTAACTTTCTTTTTTGATTTTGCCATTTATAAAACGCGCAACCTTTCATTTTTTGTTGAATTTTATATAATAATATATTATAACATAAAAACTTTAATAAATAAAGGATTATTTTAAGCCCGATATTGAATTATAAAGCTTGTCCTCTTTTTTAACTTTTCCCACTGCCGAAGCGCTTATTTTTGATAAATCAAACATCTGCAAAATATTTTGTTGAATATCTTCCATTGTTATGTTGTTAATGCTTGAAATAACTTCATCAACAGTCAGTACTTTATCGTTTAATAAAAGAACTTTTCCGTTGCGGTGCATACGTGCCTGTCCGCTTTCTAAACCAAGCACAAAACTGCCCTTTAACTGCTCTTTACCTTCAATAAATTCTTTTTTTGTTATGCCGTTATTTTTTAATTTATTGATTTCGTCAATAATTAAATCAAAAACCGTATTTGCCTGCAATGGATTCATACCTGCATAAATAGTAAGCATACCGCTGTTTACGCTTGTTGAAAGATATGAATAAATAGAATAAGTCATACCGTTTTGCTCGCGAACACGCTGAAACAAACGTGAGGACATTCCACCGCCAAACACGTTACCGATTATGCTTTGTGCAAAATACTGATCGCTTGTTTGCTTAACACCGGGCAAAGCAAGGCAGAGATTAACCTGTTCAATATCTTTATTGATAAAGATTATATCGCCCTTAGGGTTTGGTAATTCAGGTGCTTTTTCAGGTTTATTTGCGCCTTTAAGATATGGAGCTAATTTTTCGTTTAACATATCTAAAATTGCCTGTTCATTAAAGCTGCCTGCAACTGAAATTACGATATTTTGGGGTGTATAGGTTTCATTCATATATGTGCGCATTTGTGCACTTGTTATGCTGCTAACGGTTTCTTTGGTGCCTAAAATGGTTTTACCCAGAGTATGATTGCCGTAATATGCTTTTGCAAGGTTTTCGTGCGCAAGCTCGTCAGGAGTATCTTCAACCATAGAAATTTCTTCAAGCACCACGCCTTTTTCCCTTTGAATATCATCTTCATTAAGTTTTGAATTAAGAAGCATATCACAAAGAAGGTCAATGGCAACGCCGTAATGCTCGTTTAAAATATTAACGTAATAGCAGGTACATTCTTTTGAGGTAAAAGCATTCAATTGACCGCCTAAGGCATCAATGCAATTTGCGATTTCCATAGAAGAACGTTTTTCTGTACCTTTAAAAAGCATGTGCTCAATAAAATGTGAAATTCCCGAATTAGTTTCATTTTCTGCAAAGCAACCTGCCCCTACCCAGAATCCTACGGAAACCGACCTTAAATGCGGTAAATTTTCCATAGCAACGCGAACGCCGTTATTAAGTGTAAAAACCTTCATATTACGCAATTTCTCCTGTATATTTATATATTATATTATATATTATATACAGGATTATTGCAATTATTATTTTAAATGCTCACCTACCGTTAGCGTGTTGTAACCCTTTGCTTTTATTAATAGAATAATTTGGGGCAAGGCTTCTAACGTGGCTTTTGTTGGATGCATTAAAACAAGTGCGCCCGGCTTTAAATTACGCTCTACCCTATTATAAATTTTTTCTTTATCCTGATCACGCCAATCAATAGTATCTGCTGACCACATAACCGTTACCATACCGCATTTTTGTGCATCAGAAACAACGTTAGAATTAACGTCCCCCGAAGGCGGTGCAAACAAAAAGCAACTTTTACCTGTTATTTGCTTAATCAAGGAATTTGTACGCATCATTTCGTTTTTACTATCTTCACTACTCAGGGATGTATGCATTTTATGATTGTAGCCGTGATTGCCTATTTCGTGCCCTGCATCGTAGATTTCTTTAACAAGATCTTTGTTTTTTGCCGCCCAGCATCCGCCAATAAAAAAGGTTACTTTTATATTCTCTTTACTGAATAGTTCAAGATACTTTTTTACGTATTCTTCGCCCTGATACACGTTTATCATTAAGGAAATCGTTTTGTTTTCAGTTTGCACCTGATAAATGGGTTTATTGTCGTATTGGGCTAAAACGGCAACACTTTCCTTTTGTGAATATCCCCCGATTATCACAAGTATAAAAATGATTATAAGGTTTATTACGAAGGTTTCTTTAAGTTTGCTTTGCATATTATCCCCCATTAAATATATATAACTAATAGATTATATGCAAAAAGAGCAGTACTGTTGACTGCTCTTTTAATATATCTGCCAATTTACAGGCTTGCGGTTATTTTTTATTAAAAATTCGTTGGCTTTTGAAAAATGCTTGCATCCGAAAAATCCGTTATATGCTGATAACGGGCTTGGATGAACAGAAGTTAAAACCAAGTGTTTTTTGTTTGTTATAAGGCTTGCTTTTGCCTTTGCATTTGCACCCCAAAGCATAAACACGCAAGGCTCAGCAAAATCATTTACATTCTGTATTACCTTATCGGTAAACTGTTCCCACCCTTTACCTTTATGGCTGTTTGGCGAAGCCTGACGTACTGTTAAAACGGTGTTTAATAACAGTACTCCATCCTGAGCCCAAGCAGTAAGTTCACCGTGAGATGCTTGTTTTATGTTAAGGTCTGTTTCAATTTCCTTATAAATATTTTTTAGGCTTGGGGGTGGTTCTACGCCTTTTTTAACGGAAAAACATAAACCGTGCGCTTGATTTGGTCCGTGATATGGGTCCTGCCCTAAAATCACAACGCGTGTATCCTTTAAAGAAGTATATTTTAAGGCATTAAAAATATCGTACATATCAGGATAAATAGTATAATTTGAATACTCTTTTTTTAGGAATTCCCTTAAATTAAGGTAATATTCTTTTTGAAATTCATCCTTTAAAAGTTCATCCCAATCGTTACCTATATGAACCATTTTTATGCCTCCTTTTTTAATATTATAGCATAACATAAAAGTATTTTCAAGTTTAAGTGAAGCAGTGGCAAAGCCACTGTGATGTTTTGTGCTTTGCACAAAGTGAAGTTAAGTGTGCTGCTCATGCCCGCAGGCGCTTGGTGTACCGTAAAGCACACTTAGTTCAAAAAAGACCATATTTGTCTAAGACAAATATGGTCTTTTTGTGGCAGGGGAGACGCGATTCGAACACGCAACCTACGGTTTTGGAGACCGCTACTCTACCGTTGAGCCACTCCCCTATTACTTGCGTAATTATACAACAAAGTAAAATTATAGTCAAGCATTATTTTTGCGTTTTAAGATAGGTTTCTTCTAATTTAATAAGTTCCTGTTCGTAGCTTTCCAGCAGTTCTTCATCGTACTTATTATACACGAAATCTGTATAGGTTAGATTTTTAGGAAGCTTATAGTAAATTTTCATCCAGTCTTTAATTAAATCCCTGCCATAAGGCATTGTTGAGCCTGTATAAGTTTCATCCTTTAATCGCATTAAATTAAGGGTCTGGGTTTCAATTCCGTATTTATCATACATTACGCCTGTTACTTTTAAAAGACGGTCATTATAATCCTGAACCCTGTTATTTTCCTTAAAGCCATTATACATTTGGTGCGTGCCAACGCTTCCTAAAATAACGACCATTGCCATAACTGTTACTGCTTTTAACATTGTTTTTTTGTTTTTATTTTCTTCAGCGTAAGCAAGAAGATTATTAAACAATCTTACCGCCACAACAAAAAGCGCAAAATAGAACATTACCAAACAACGCGGGTGGAATATTGGTGAAATTAGGCAAGAGCCTTGTGAAGCAAGACCGCCTAAGAAAACAACCCATATAAATCCATCCTGTTTGGTTTTATTACCTAAAAGCCAAACAGAAACGGTAATCGCAAAAACGAAAAGATACACCCAAAGAACAGTGGCTATAATACCCGTATTATAGTTAAAAGCACCGCAACTAACGGAAAAAGCGCTTAAACCTGATGCGATTATTCCCCAGATTATTGAAAGAATATTCTTGCGCCTTTTAATTATTAAAAGCGCACAAGCAACAGTTACAACTGCAATAAGCAAAAGAATTAAAATATTATCCTGACAAAACAGCGTTTTAGCTATATTTTCGCCACTTTTTAAAATCTGTTTTGAAAAAGGCAATGAGTAATAATCTTCCGAACCGTTTTTACGGCTTAGATTTCCTTTTGCCATAAGCATAATATGGCAACCTATCAAAGAAGAAATAAATGGCGGAACGCCGTATATAAGAGTAAGCGGATTTTTACGTTTAAAGGAAGAATAACAAAGTAACGCCGCCGCACTTACAACTGCAAAGATGCCTGTTTGTTCCATTGAGAAGCCTGCAAAGAACATTATTACCGTTGCAAAAGGTATCATTAAAATTTTAGATACAGTTAAAAACACACCTTTTCTGTTATCAAGCAGCATTATATTCATCAGCCATAAGCCTATAAAAATATACAAAACAGGCACGGTGTATAGAATTGCGGCAATATACCAATAAAATCCGCTTAACGCTACTTCCTTACCTATCAACCCAATTAAAGCTATACAAAAAAGTGCCGAAACAGGCATTAGTTTTGTTTTTTTGCCGTTTTGTGCAAACAGGAAAACCATTAAAAAGGTTGCACACAAAGTTAACGCATGGAAGCCCCGTGTAACATCAAGCCCTTGCTTTAAAAGAAGGATTGATTGAGCAAAACTTAAAACTCTGCCACCCCAACGGTTATAATGTTGGGTAAGATAGTGAACAAGCTGTTCCGTGGTAAAGTTCTGCCCCCACATACCTTCTTCCCAATAAACGTAACTTAACGTAGCGTAACCGTAATCATCATGGCTTAAATAAACGTAAGAATACTGTTGCAGTAAAAACGCACCAAACAAAACAAACACAAGCGCCACCGCAATAATCATTGTTGCTTTTAAAATTACCTGTTTTTTGTTTAACGGTATTTTGGGCGCTTTTTGTTTTTTTGCTTTAAGTTTATTTATGAATTGTGTTTTTAACTGATTGAATTTTTCGCATACAAAGTGTTTTGCGTCTTCAAAAAACTTGTTTTTATGTAAAAAATCTTCCTTAGTTAAGTTGAGCGTTTTTTCCGCTTCCTTAACCGTTGGTGCAGATTCGTTTTTTTGTTCAACAGTCCGGATTTTTTCTGTTTCAACCTTTTGTTCTCCGGGGGTGTACTTATTTGATGCAATTATTTTATCAATATCAAACTGTTCTTCACTTTTTGTGTTAAAAATATCGTGAACAGTAAAGTTCTTATTATCCATAAGTGCACCTCCTTTTTTTATATTCTATCACAGTATGTAAATATTTTCAATAAAAAAAACGGCTTATTCAGCCGTTTTTTCGTTAAATAAACTATCAAGTATCTCTCGCGCCTTATATTCGGTTAAGTTCCAATCGCCTATTTCTTTTTCTAACGAAGAATTATAATACTTATTTATGCGTTTAAGCTCATTCATTGCTTCTTGTTTATATTCAGAATTATTAACGTTTTCATAAATATCATAAAGCGCAGGCACACCTTCTAAGCCTAAATCACCAATCATATCAATATCAATGGTTTTTAATTTTTCCTGTTTATAAGCCTGAACGTTATAATTTGCAACAAAGTGTTCAACGTTCATAAAGCCAAGGGCAATTAAAACTACTGTTGCAGTAATTAAAGCAATACGGAAAACCTTTACTTTATCAAAAAAGCATCTGAAAACAAGCGCTAAAAATACAACAAAAAGGAACACCATAAATCCGCTTGTTGTTACCCTTAAAACAGTTAAGCCAAAGATATCCATATAAAGCATCATTTTTGAAATTGCAGTTGTGATAAGCACAAGGGTAAAAAGCGAAATAAACACACAAAGTATCGCTACTGCTTTTGAGGGTTTATTATCTGTTTTACGGGAAATCAAAAGTGCAACGAAAACTACTATAAGATTGATGCCTGCAATAACGCTCATTTCAAAAAATCCTCTGCGTGCATATTCCGATGGGATAAATTCCTTTGGTAAAATACCCTTAAATGCATCAAAGAAATATGCAAGCTGGGAAAGGAGATATGCAACGTACACAAGCGAAAGCGCACTTAAAAATGAAATGATAAAGACGCTGTCTATGGTTTTTGCTTCTTTTTGTTCAGTTTCTTTTTTTATTTCTTTTCTTAATGCGCAACCGTAAGAAATTACAAAGGGCGCAAAAATAAGACCGATTATAATTTGAAAAATTCGTTTGCCTGCATTATTACCAAATTGTTTTAAAAGACCTTCAAACGCCATATCCGCAGAGGATAAAAGCGGCAGAATAATTAACAAAAGAGGTACTGCAACCAACACGCCGATAATAGCCTTACCAAAGGTTTTTGACTTTTTATTTTTGTTAAAAAACAATCCCCCGATGGCTTTATCTATTGAGCCGAACGCATTTTTAAATACGCTTGAAAAAACAGCGGGTATAATACCAAGCTCACCTTTTTCGCTGAACTTTCCACTTAAGCTTAAAAACCAAATTCCACCAAGAAGAAACATTACGATGAATAAGTAAAAATTAACGCTTCCGCTTGTGGAATAGCCAAACACAAGTGATGCAATTAAGGATAAAATTCCTGAAAGACCGCCAAATAAAGAAACGGTGGTTTCTTTATTATATAAATACGCGGTAAAAACGCTAAAAAACAGTATGTACGTTCCGCTAAAACCTATCTTAAAGTTACCCCAAAGCGAAAAGATTACGAAAACAATAGTTGTTAAAGCTGCAAAGGCAGAAAACACGTAATCTTTTACGTCCATATTATATAATCTTTTGTTTGTGGTTTCATTAGTTAAATTATCTGTTGATACGCCATTTGTCATAGTCAACACCCTCCTCATCCACATATTCTAAAATATCACCAGGCTGACAGTTAAGGGCTTTACAAATGCTTTCTAAGGTAGAAAAGCGTATTGCTTTTGCCTTGCCTGTTTTAAGTATAGAAATATTTGCTTGTGTAAGACCTATTTTTTCACCCAGTTCCATAGAACTCATTTTTCTTTTTGCAAGCATAATGTCAAGATTTACTACTATCATTTTTTCACCTTTAAATTGTTAAATCATTTTCTTCCCTGAGTTCAATTGCAGACTGAATAACATTTTTTACTACCCTTAATATTAAGCCGAAAAATCCCGCTGCAACCGCAACGATGATTAAAGGAATATAGAAAAAGCAAGCAACAAAAGTTATTAAAGCCACAATAAAACAACACCATGAAATAAGTTTCAGGCTTTTAACGTTTTCTTTACAAAAAGGATTACCGTTTTTAATTCTGAAAAGCATTTTAATTAAAGAAATAACTGCCACTATTCCTAAGAATGCACAAGGATAAAAACTGCCAATAAAGGCAACGTATTTAAAATACTGCACGTGATCGCTTGAAGATCCGTAATCAAAATACTTTATTGCAAAATTATTGGCAAGCACCGATAAAACAATAATCAAAACAATAGTAAAAAAACAAACTACAAGTGATAAAATTACGCTTCTTTTAGAATTCCACATAACTGTAATTCCTCCTTTTCACATCTAAAATAGCATAGTTTTTATCGTTTGTCAATAATTTTTTATAAAAAAATACGCACAGCAAACATTTGCCGTGCGCAAAAGAAACCAACTTTTATTTGCAGCAGTATTCAAAAGACTGGCAATCAGTACATTCCATAACGGTGGGGTTACATTCGTGAGTACCAACGTTAATATGGCTTAAACTACAGTAATCAGCATTTTTACAATGATGCTTACAGTTCTGAATTGTGCAAGAAATGGCTTCGTTCTTTTTCATAAAAATTCACTCCTTAAATTGATTTCGTATTTAGTATAAAACGTTTTAAAATTTTTATACTAATAAAACAAGTGGAAAAATTTTTACATTTTTAAAAAAAGTGCTTTACAAAAATTTTTAAGTATGCTATTATATGTACGTTCTTAGGAATGCGGTAGTAACTCAGCTGGTAGAGTGCCACCTTGCCAAGGTGGATGTCGCGAGTTCGAATCTCGTCTATCGCTCCATTTTTTTGGGTTATTAGCTCAGCTGGCAGAGCACCTGACTCTTAATCAGGGTGTCCGGGGTTCGAGCCCCCGATGACCCACCAGAAAAAAGCACCGACAAAGTCGGTGCTTTTTTTAATGAAATTCGCCTTACGGCGAGTGAAATAGCTACGCTATGAAATACGCTACGCGTGTGAAATATTTGCTTCGCAAATGTTTTGAGGCGAATTTTATTTCACTTTCTGCGTCAGCAGGAAATTTCACAATCTGTTAAGATTATTTCATATTGCGTAGCAATATTTCATTAAATGTGTTATAATGTTTGCAGAGGTGATTTTTTTGCATTCCCCTGTTGAAATAATAAACAAAGATGCTGATACTGCCATACTTTTTGTGCATGGTATAGTTGGAACGCCAAGGCACTTTGATGATTTTGTTAACGTCGCACCAAAGAATGTTTCAATTTTAAATATTTTGCTTGATGGCCACGGCAAAGGCGTTAAAGAGTTTTCAAAAACCAATATAAAAAAATGGGAAGCACAAGTTGAGAATGCAATAATCAAACTTGCGCTTACCCACAATAACATATATATTGTTGCACATTCAATGGGCACACTTTTTGCACTTAACCAAGCAATAACAAATAAAAAAATAAAAGGCTTATTTTTACTTAGTGTACCGTTAAAATTAAATATTAAGCCAAAGATGCTCATAAATGTTTTTAAGGTTTATTTTAATAAAATAAAGCCTGATGATTTAATTGCACAAAGCGCAAAAAGGTGCTATGGTATTATTGATAGCAAAAATCCTTTTAATTATTTAGGTTGGATTCCAAGATATTTAGAACTTTTTATTAAAGCAAAGGATACAAGAAAAATTATTACGGATATAAATATCCCTGTTAAAGTTTTTCAATCAAAAAATGATGAGATGGTAAGCCTTAAAACCATTGAATTATTAAATAAAAATTCAAATATAAAAGTAACCGTTCTTGAAAATTCTTGCCATTATTACTACGATAAAACAGACCTTGAGTTTTTATTAAATGAATTTAAAAAAATCAAAGCGTGAGTTTTTAACTCACGCTTTTTGTTTTAATCTAAACGGAAAACTTCCTTTAACATTGGCTGGGCACCTGTTTCGGGGTCCATTTCCATAATCATAACGTCTTTCATATATTCGTTCCATTTATCAACGATTGGGCTTTCTGCCTGTGTTTTTGCGGCAAAATCAATGCCTTTTTCACATTCGTAATAGCCAAACAGTTCGTTGCCAACGTTCCAGATTGAATAATTGCAAATGCCTGCTTCCTTTAATAATTCAACTAATTCGGGCCAGATTTCGTTATGCCTTTTAACGTATTCTTCAATGCAACCTTCTTTTACTATTGCTTTCCAAGCGTATCTTTCCATAATTTTATTCTCCTTTACTTTCTTCATAAGCCTTGCGAACTGCTTTTGTTAACTGATCAGAACAGCTTGTATTTTTCCAGCCGCAAGTAATACCTTTTAATTTTGATTCAATTTCCGTAACCTTCATACCTTCAACAAGGGCAGAAATTGCTTTTAAATTACCGTTGCAACCGCCTGTGAACTTAACGTTTTTAATTATATCACCTTCAATATCAAAGGTTATAACGCTTGCACAAGTACCGCTTGTTTTATAACTGTATTGCATTTTATTTCCCCCTTAAAGTAGCGTAATGCCGTTTTCTTTACATATCTTTTTAGTTTCATTATCCCAAATAGAAACCTGAACCTGACCGATATGTGCTTTTTGAAGAATAAGCATACATAATCTTGACTGACCTATTCCCCCACCGATAGATAAAGGTAATTCACCATTTAGAAGCATTTTGTGGAAAGCTAACGTTCTGCGCTCATCACAATCGGCTTTTGTAAGTTGCTCGTCTAACGCTTTTTCATCAACACGGATGCCCATTGAAGAAATTTCCAACGCGCAATCCATAACCTCGTTATAAAAAAGAATATCACCGTTTAATGACCAATCATCATAATCAGGGGCTCTGCCATCGTGTTTCTTGCCTGATTTTAACTTATCACCGATGCACATTAAAAATACTGTGCCGTATTCCTTGGTAATGGCGTTTTCCCTTTGTTTTGGCGTTAAATCGGGATAAAGGTCTTCAAGCTCCTGCGTAGTTATAAACTTTACCTTGCGGTTTAATTTTACGTTAACGGAAGGAAACTCAATTTTAATCATTTCCGCAGTATCACAAATAGCATCAACAATATCCTGAACGGTTTTTTCTAAATATTCCCTTGTTCTATCTTCGCGGGTAATTACCTTTTCCCAGTCCCATTGGTCAACGTAGATTGAATGGAAATTATCAAGATCTTCATCCCTGCGGATAGCGTTCATATCAGTATATAAACCGTCCCCCACAGGAAAATTATATTCGTAAAGTGCCATACGCTTCCACTTTGCAAGGGAATGAACTACCTGCACGTTTGTTCCTGTTGCTTTAACATCAAAGGAAACTGCCCTTTCAAAACCGTTAAGGTCATCATTAAGACCTGTTTCGGGTTGAACGAAAAGAGGTGCGGTTACGCGCTTTAAATTTAATTTTTTGCACAGTTTTTGTTGAAAATACTGCCTTAACATTCCAATGGCAAGTTGAGTTTCATAAAGGTCAAGTTTTTCTGTATACTGTTTAGGTAAAAACACTTGATTCATTTTATATACCTCTGATGATTATTATAATGTTAAAAAAGTATATCATTTTAAGGAGAAAAAGTCAATGCGAATATAAAGTTTTCTTATATTTTAATATTATGTTTATATGTTCATTTATGCATAATTATATAAAAAGCAACACCCCATAGCAAAGTATGGGGTGCAAATTATTATTTATCTTTATTTTGCGCTTCATTAAGTTTATGCTGACGGCGGTTTTTAACGTGATCTTCCATAGGATGAATTTCACCTGCTGCCATTAATGCCTGACGGGTAAGAAGCGGACCTACAAGTTCATATATCAAAACTGCGAAAAGTGTTATGTTGCGGATAAGTTCACCCTGTTCGCCTAACGCCATAGCGGTGGCACACATTCCAAGGGCAACACCAGCTTGTGGCAGTAAGGTTATACCTAAATACTTACAGATTTCAGGAGAGCAACCACTGATTTTTGCACTTGCCAAAGAGCCGAAATACTTACCTAATGAACGGAAAAGAATATAAACTACGCCAATAACAACGATAGCCCAATCGGTGAAAACTCCAAGTTCAAGTTCTGCACCGCTTAAAACGAAGAATAACGCAAATATTGGAGAAGTCCATTTATCAGCCGCACCCATTAAATCGTGTGATAATGGGCAGATATTACAAAATACCGTTCCAAGCATCATACACGTAAGAAGTGATGAAAACTGAATATGTACAGGGCCTAAATGAAAATCAAGCATTGAAAGTGATGAGGTTAACAAAACAACGCCGATAGTTAAATTAAGACGGTTTGTGTTTGAGTTAAAGAGTTTTTCTAACTGATGAAGCACCCAACCCATTATTGCACCCAAAGAAAGTGATAAAACGATTTCAATTAATGGATTAACAATAATTGAGAACAAATCAACTGAGCCTTCCACCAGGGTTTTTGCAACACCAAAGGATACTGCAAAAATTATAAGACCAACAGCATCATCAAGTGCAACTATAGGTAAAAGAAGTTTTGTTAAAGGACCTTTTGCCTTATACTGCCTTACAACCATTAGCGTTGCGGCAGGAGCAGTTGCCGTTGCAATAGCGCCCAAGGTAATAACCTGTGGAACAGTTAATTTATCAGGCATTGCTTTATGAACGGCAAAAAGCGCAAGATCAACTAAAACTGTGGCGGCAAGGGCTTGAATTATACCAATAATTAACGCTTGCCTGCCTGTTTTTCTGATTTCTGTAAGCCTGAATTCATTGCCGATAGAAAAGGCGATAAAGCCTAATGCAACTTCGGAAACAAGCATAAGACCTTTAATGGTTTCTTCATTATCAAAACCTATGCCTGAAACGCCTAATCTGCCAAGACAATAAGGGCCAATTAAAACGCCTGCTATTAAATATGCAGTTACTGACGGTAATTTTAAGGGCTTAAAAAGCCTTGTCATCAAAAGCCCTGCTAAGAGAGCAAATGAAACTGATAAAAGAGTAATCAACTTTTTTCATCTTCTTTTTTGTAAAATTTACGCTAAAAAAAGCGGCAAAATACCGCTTTTTTACGAACACAGGAAATTATAGCACTAATACAAATTTTTAGCAACTGAATATTACATAATTTTTAAATTTTTTTCAGAAACAAATTTTATGCGGATTCAATATGTTTTTATCGTCAAAAACCTTTTTAACGCCCTGCATCAATTTAATATGTTCTTCCCCGCACTGCCTTTTAAGATATTCTTTTTTGGCATAGCCGATACCGTGTTCACCCGAAACAAGACCGCCTAACTGTTCAGCTTTTTGATACATTTTTTCAAAGCAGGTTTCTAACACCTGTTGCCAGTCGTTTTCGTTAAGATTATCACGGCAAATATAAACGTGAAGATTTCCATCACCTGCGTGGCCAAAGCTTGGAATTCGTACGTTTAATTCTTTTGCAAGCTGATGGGTGTATTTAATAAATTCATCAACCTGACTTCCAGGAACAACAACGTCACATTCATCCATCTGAGTTGTTGATGCCTTAATTGCTTCAAGGAAAGCACCGCGGGCTGACCAAACTGCTTTTTTACGTTCTTCGGTATCTACAATATAAGCATCTAATGCGCCAAGTTCGTTTAAACAAAGATCTGCAACGGTTTTTAAATCGCCCTGAACCTGCTCGTTTGTAGACCCATCAAAGGTTAATAAAATATACGCATCGTTTTTACTATCAGGAAATTTTTTGCCTAAGTAATTTTCAGAAAACAGAATTGTATCCCTTGACATATATTCAATAGCGGTAGGAATTACCTTTGAACATATTATCCTGGGAACCGCTTCAATAGCAGATTTCATATCTTCAAAAGGCACTAAAAGACTTATAGAATATTTTGGCAAAGGTACAAGTTTTAAAATGGCTTCGGTAATAATACAAAGCGTACCTTCTGAACCAACAACAAGATCCTTTAAACTGTACCCTGAGCTGTTTTTTGCCACTTTACCGCCCAAAGTCATAATTTCGCCATTAGGCAAAACAACCGTAAGACCACGAACGTAATCCCTTGTAACACCGTATTTAACGGCACGCATTCCACCTGCGTTTGTTGAAATATTACCGCCGATGGTTGCAGATTTTTCGCCCGGATCAGGCGGATACAGAAAATCGTTTTCTTCACAAAATGCCGAAAGTTCCATTAAAAGAACACCCGGTTGAACTGTTACGGTAAGGGTTTTTGTATCAAGTTCAAGAATTTTGTTCATTTGGGTGGTTTCAAGCATAATCCCACCTTCAACTGCAACGGCTGAGCCAACAAGCCCTGTACCACTGCCGCGCACTGTAACCGGGATAGTGCGTTTATAAGCGTGCTTCATAATTAAAGAAACTTCTTCGGTTGAATGAACACGCACCAAAACGTCAGGCATTTTTTCAATACCGCCAAGTTCATCATGAGAATAATCATGACTGATCTCTTCCCCGTAAAAAACGTTTTCAGCGCCTGCAATTTCTTTTAAAATATCTATATCCTGTTGTGTGATTTTATTATACATTTTTAGCCTCCCGGATATAATCAATAAGCATGGGAACAATTTGGTTAACGTCACCTACTATACCGTAATGTGCAACGTCAAAAA
Source organism: Clostridia bacterium (assembly GCA_045652205.1). Classification (GTDB taxonomy): domain Bacteria; phylum Bacillota; class Clostridia; order Christensenellales; family QALW01; genus UMGS1322. Next base: position 15,644 of record JAZRTX010000032.1, on the reverse strand, counting down.
TGCTTGCGTTTTTATCGGTATTTATGGCAATGATGCAATCGGAAGATTTCATACCTGCTGCAAACTGCACTGCGCCTGAAATACCAAGGCAGAAAATCAGTTTAGGTTTAACTGTTCTTCCTGAAAGCCCTATCTGCCTTTTAGCATCAAAGATATTTGCTTCAACAAGAGGACGTGTGCAGGCAATCTGACCGCCTAAAAGATCTGCAAGAGTTTGGGCGTAAGTTCGCATCTGTTCACTTTGAGCGCCCCTTCCAACTGCAACGATTACGTCAGCCTCAGAAATATCAATATCCTTTGGTTTATCAAAAACGCTTAAAACCTGGATTTTAGAAATAAGCTTTTGCTCATCTATTTCCATTTTGATAATTTCACCTGATATATTTTCCGTTGGCTTAGGCTCATTGAATACCTTATATCTTACTGTGCAGAATTGGGGACGGGTATCGGTTGAAATAATCTGCGCCATAATATTTCCGCCAAAGGCAGGACGAATCTGTACTAAATCGGTGTTTTCTTTCATTTGTAAAACAGTACAATCTGCTGTTAAGCCTGCCTTACATCTTGCGGCAATTCTTGGGGCAAGCTGTCTGCCAAGATTAGTTGCACCTAAAAGCACGCTTGACGGTTTTATTTTTTGAATAAAATCATAAAATGCCGCTGCATAAGGTTCAATACGGAAATCTTTAAGCTGAGGATAATCGTAAACAAACACTTTATCTACGTTATAACGTAAAAGTTTTTCAACGCTTTTGCCCATATTATAGCCTAAAACAAGTGCATAAACAGGGTGGTTTGTTACTTTTTTAAGTTCGTTTGCTTTGCCCAAAAGCTCGTACGTTACAGGGTGAATATTCTCGCCCTCGTGATCAACGTAAACTAAAATGCCTTTCCATAAATCTTTATTGACGTTTCTTTTTGTTTCTTCTTCAACATATTCAATTAATCCGCCGCCTTTTTTTACGCAAAGCTTACACATTTTGCATGCGGCGTTAATTTCAAGCTGACCGTTTTCATAACTGATGGCGTTAAACGGACAGATTTTTACTAATTCAGGGGCATTTTCTTTTGTTATAAGATTTTGTTTAATTACTAACTTTCCCATAAAAATCCCCCTAAACAAGTTTTTTGTTTTCTAAAATTTTAAAAAGTGATTGTGCCTGCTGTTCAGGTGCGCCATCAAGCATCTGTTTATCGGTGTTCTTTTCAGGCGGGAAAATCCTTTCAACCTGTGTTGCAGAACCCTTTAAACCATAGTTGTTTTCATTCTGATCAGAAAAATCATTAAACGAAAGCATTGTTACCATATCTTCGGTAATGGTTTGCTGAACTTTATACGATGGCAGACGCGGTGAGTTGATATCACCGTCAACTGAAATAACACAAGGCATTTTTACCTGCATTTTTACTGTTTTATTATCAAGTGATGCAGTTAAAATAACGCTGTTATGTTTAATTTCATCAATTGACTGCACGTTTGAAACGTTAGGTAAATCAAGATATTCTGCAACTTCTGCACCAACTTGCGCAGTATCACCATCCGTGGTTTGCTTGCCACAGATTATAATATCAAATTCACCCATCTTTTTTATACCTTGGGATAAGGTGTATGCAGTTGCAAGCACGTCAGCCCCTGCGAACTTTCTGTCAGATAAAACGGTACCGCCCTCAGCACCCATTGCGATGGCTTCATAAATTATCTGTTTTGCCTGTGGCGGACCCATAGTAATTGCCTTAACACAAGCAGAATATTTTTCCTTTAAAGTTAAAGCAAGTTCAATGCCGTAAAGATCGTACGGATTCATTTTGCTATCAATTCCATCACGGATAAGCACTCCTGTTTTTTCATCAACTTTAACGTTGTTTGAGCCAGGCACTTGCTTTATACAAACTAAAATTCTCATTAAATCAATCCTTATTTTTTTTATTGATTTATTTTACCATATTCCCCATTAAAATTCAATACCAATAATAAAAAAACATCCGCAAAAAATAACGGATGTTTAAAATTTTATAATAATTCTTTTCTTAAATCTTCTGCTGTTTTGGGGGATAAGTAACCGGGAGCAACGTCAAAAACAGTTTTGCAGCCAACAAATCCTTCTTTTTTCATTCTTACGCAAGCGCGGGCGTAAGCAACAAGCACAGATGACGTAAATTCAGGGTTTGAATCAAGAGTTATTTTATATTCAACAACGTGGTTGTTTTCGTTATTTAATCCCGTTTTGCCTGAACGGATTACGTTACCGCCATGTGGCAGAGAACTATGATTTTTTTCCATTTCTTCTTTTGTTATAAAATGCACGATTGTATCGTAATCGGCAAAATAGTTAGGCATTGTTTTAATTTCGTTTTCAATTTTATTTAAGTCTGCCCCATCTTTTGCAACAACAAAACATTCCCTTAAATGTTTTTCCCTTGTGGTTAATTGGGGATTTTCGCCCCTGCGAACGCTGTTTAACGCTTTTTCAATGGGAATAGTATATTGCCTTGCGTCAAGAACCCCATTAAGCCTTCTGATAGCATCAGAGTGGCCCTGACTTACACCTTTACCCCAGAAAGTATAGGTTGAACCCACAGGTAAAATACATTCAGCGTAAAGCCTGTTAATTGAAAACATACCGGGATCCCATCCACCTGAAATAATTGCAACGTTGTTGCCTGCCTTTGCAAATTTATCAACGTTTTCAAAATGCTCAGGAATTTTTGCATGGGTATCAAAGCTATCAATAACACAGAAATCCTTTGCAAGCATAGGTGTTTGTTCAGGAAGATCCGTTGCACTGCCACCGCAAAGAATTAAAACGTCAATTTCATTTTTGTAATTTAAAATATCATCAATATGATATACTTTTGCGCCTGTAAGCGTATTAAGACTTTTGGGATCTCTTCTTGTGAAAACGCCAAAAAGAGTCATATCCTTATTTTGCTTTAATGCTGATTCAACGCCCCTGCCAAGATTGCCGTAGCCTACGATTGCAACGTTTATCATAATTTACACCTCAATTTAATTTAATAAAAACATTATACTTAAAGATATAGAATTAGTCAAAAGTTAATTATTCTTTTTAGTAATTTTTTTAATGAGCATCAAAACAAGATGCAAGCAAATTCCTACTGCTATTGCAACTACAAGATCAAAAATTACCGTTAAAGCAAAGGTTAAAACTAAAACTAAAATATTTGAAATATCTTTTTGTTTAAAGATTGCAACAAACTTTTTCCACTCACTCATATTATAAGCTACCATAAAAAGAATGGCGGCGATGGTTGGCATTGGAATAAGTGATGCATAAGGCATTAAAAATAACAAAACAAGTAAAAGTACAATGGCGTGCACCATACCTGCAACAGAAGTTCTGCCACCGTTTTTGGCGTTTGCAGAGGTTCTTGCAATAGCGCCTGTTGCGGGGATACCGCCAAAGAATACCGAACCGATATTACCTAAACCCTGTGCAACAAGTTCCATATTAGGATTATGCTTAGCGTTAATCATACTATCGGCAACAACACAGGATAAAAGTGATTCTATTGCCGCTAAAATCGCTATTGTAAAAGCATCAGGCAAAACAGAAACGACTTTATCAAAAGAAAAATCAAAGCCTGAAAAATCCATTTTAGGCAAGCCTGCGGGAATAGTGTAAAGGTCTCCTATTGTATAAACACCACTGTTTAATGCAGGAATAAAATGAACTAATAAAGCGCATACGATAACCGCAATTAAAGATGGCGGTACGCGTTTTTCTAATTTTGGATAAAAAATTAAAATGGCAAGGCTGATAGCGCCTATAACAAGAGCCCAAGGTGAGAAGGTATTAAAAAAGTGAATGTTAGCTTCAATTTTTTCAATAGTTTCAATGGGTTTGATGCCTGATGTATAAGTAATACCTAAAAAATCTTTTATCTGCCCCAACAAAATTGTAACGGCAATACCGCCTGTAAAGCCAACGGTAATGGTATGAGGCATAAACTTAATTAAAGAACCGGCTTTACAAACGCCTAAGATAATTAACAGAAAGCCTGCAATTATGGTTGCGATAAAAAGACCATCTAACCCATTTGCCGCAACACAGGTGGCAACAATAGTTGCAAAAGCGGCTGTAGGGCCTGCAATCTGTATTTTGCTTCCGCCTAAAAAGGAAACGATAAAGCCTGCGGCAATAGCCGTATAAACGCCCATAGCAGGTTCAACACCCGAAGCAAGTGCTAATGCAATAGAAAGAGGCAACGCAATAATTGCAACGATAATGCCTGCAATTATATCACTTATAAACTGCTTTTTAGTGTAATTTTTTAAGTTTAAAAAGAATTCGGGAATTAAATAAAAGTTTTTCATTTATTTGGTCCTTTTTATGTTAATGGAATAATTATATCACCCATAATTTTGTTGTCAATAAAAAAATACAGATGCTTTAAATGCATCTGTATTTTAACTAAAATTCTATTGTGCAAATAGCAACGTTTTCTCTTTTCCATGAATACGAAACATATACGGTATTACCATCTGCAACGATTGAAGGATATGAATATTCGCCTTCAGTATCTTCAAGCTTTGTAACTTCGGTAAAATCAATGCCGTTTTCTGAAATATACACGCTTAAAGGAGACCTTGGACCAAAATCACCAGCCGTTGGATTGCAAACAAGCACCAATCTGCCATCCTGAATCTTAACAACGTCAATACCGCTGTTGTTATTGGGCATATTTATTGGATAAGCATTACACCAGGTTCTGCCAAAATCTTTTGAATCACTGCGATAAATCTTATCCTTATTTGTTCTTAAAAGCATTGAAACGTTGCCCTGTTCATCTTCCCAAAGCGTTGGCTGAATCATAAAGGTTTTTTCGTCATCACAAGGCATAATCAAATGTGATTTTTCCCAGGTTTCGCCGTTATCAGTTGAAATATCCACAAACGGACGCCAAGGACCTTCTTCTATAGAAGCGGGGGCTAAAATATCACCGTTTGATAAGTAAATCGGTTTGTTCTTTACAGGGCCCCTGCCGCCTGTTTCATCGCCTTGTACAAGTTGTTTGGGTTCAGTCCACGTTAGGCCAAGATCGTAGGAATATGAAACATACGTCTGCCAATGTATGATTTTTTTGCCTACCTTAAAATAAAGGCAAATCGTACCATCATTTTTTTGGAACAATACGGGATTCCAGTGAGCAGTATCTTTTTCTACACAAAAATGCGTCGGTTTAGTCCATCCGTCCTTTGTTTTACGGCTTAACCATATATCAACGTCATCCATGCCCTCTTTTGTGCCACCAAACCAAGATGCAATGATTTCACCATTTTCAAGGTGCAAAAGCGTGGAAGCGTGGACTGCCTGTGTTGGCATTTTTTCCTGGGCAAAATCTTTAAGTATTTTCATCAATCTTCTTTTTGCTCCTTGTTGTTTTTCTTTTTGGTAACAACTACTACGATAACAACTGCTGCTGCCATTGCAACGATTACTGCTGAACCTGTAACGATGATTGCAGTAACAATAGCGCTGTTATCAGGATTATTTTCAACTGCGTTTGTTGGCGTTACGCCAGGGGTCAAGGTTGATAAGGTTGCCGCAGGCGCAGTAGGTTTATTATTGGCTTCATAATTCCTGAACTCACTAATAGCCTGTTTTACTGCATCAAGATATTCGGTATTAGCTTGTTTGTTTCCGTTTGCATCAAGAATTAAATTGCCTTTATCATCAACTTTTAAAGTTGGGCAGATCCATCCGCCTTCATCATGCTCGTTCCAGGCATAAGAAATAACTGCATTAGCCTCAGTAACGTCAGCATTACTATGTGTCCATTTAAGAGTATTTAAAGTATGTTCCTGTAATTCTTGCGGAGTTGCCGGGTTTGCCCAACCAATATAATCCTTTACCCAGGAAACACCTGTATCCTTACGGGTCTTTGTATATCTGCCAAACTGAACAAGAGGAATGTACTGATACGTTTTATCTTTTGTCCTGAACTTATTGGCTGCCGCATCATTGATTTTATCTACGCCTTTTATTAAATCTGCATAAGACATTTCAAATTTATCGGGGCGTACGCAATACATTGTAACTGCATCATATCCAAGTGAAGGTAATTCAAGACTCTGGTTTGGTGTAGGAGCAGTCATATAAACAATATAAAGTGCTTCTTCAACACCTGCCTGTGCTGCCATTGAACGAAGCTTTCTAAGGCTAGCGTAATCAATACCTTCGTTGATATAAAGAATAGGCATACCGTCTATTTTAAGATAGTAATCTTCTTTCATTGTATTAAAGAGTTCTTCCATTGTTTTATCATCTTTAATGGATTCAATGATAGCGCACATCTGTATTTGATTACGTTTTTCGCTTTGAGCGTGATATTTGCGGGCAAGTGACATCTGATTGAAGGTTTCATACCAAACGTACGCAAAGTAATCAATGCCGGCATCTATGGCGTAATCACATTCCTTTTCAAAAACCTCCAAGGTATATTCAGGGAAAGAAATTTTATTATCGGAAGTTACGTCTGCAAAGAAAGGTGCAACCCAGTGATATTCACTTGGGCTTAAACAAGCGGCAACCTGATCGCTTACGTTTGTTTTAACACCTGTTGTCTTATAAAAGGCATCCCAACGGATAGCACCGATACGAAGTTTATCAGGTCTTTTAATCTGGGTTTTTACCGGAACGGGTGTTGCAGTTACGCTTGGTGTTGGCTTTGGTGTAACAATAGCATCAATTTTTGTAAGTGAAACGCAATCAATGTAAAGATCTTTAAGGGTTGCCGAGCCGCTTTCCTCGGTAAAATACAGTTTTGCCTGAACAAGATCGCTAACTTCACCTGTAATGTTTAATGAAAGTTCAACCTTTGTCCACGCTTCACCTGTAATTTCTTTTCTTGCACCTACACAATAAGTAGGTTTAGAATCAGCGCTGTATTGAATTCTTACAACAGGGGCAAACTTAATGGTTCCTGTACCCTTTACCTTTGCATAGGCTGATACATTATATTTTCCTGAACCGTTGTATTTAATTATTGCAAGTATATCCTGTATAATTGAAGAATGGGGATCTGTTCGCTCTGTTACAAGAACACTGCAACCATCATCATCTGCCGATTCTTCGCTTTCTTCAACTTCTGAAGCGTATTTATCCCAGTTATCCATTGCATATTCAAAGGTGGGATTTTCTAAAAGGTTTTCGCTTTGTGCAAAAGCAGGAATAATACCGATAGTAAAAATTAAAACAATTATCAATAATGCCGTAATAAATTTTTTCATAAAAAACTCCTTTGCGATTCTTATGTTTTTATTATACATAAACACGCCCCCGGCGGTCAATACTTTATATAGACCGTTTTTTGTCGTTTTAGGACATTTATATAAAAAAAGGCAATCTTTACGATTGCCTTTTTTATTACTGAATATAATATTTTTCTTTAAACTGATTATAAAGATTATTGAATGCAGCATCGTTTTCATTCTTAACGTGGTTAAGATATTCGTGAGTATCAAATGATCCGTGTGCAATTTCAATAAAACATACCGCGATATTTGAACAATGGTCAGAAATTCTTTCGTAATTAGTTAAAAGATCAGAAAGGATAAAGCCCAACTCCATTGTGCAATCTCCTTGCTTAAGCCTTGAAATATGACCGTTTTTAATTTTACGTTTAAGGCTGTCAATAACCTGTTCCAAAGGTTCAACCTGCGAAGCAATTTCCAGGTTTTCTTCCTTTAAGCTTAAAACGGACATATTAAGGATTTCCTTAACTGCAGCGTTAATAACTTTAAGATCTTCTGCCGCCTTATCTGAGAAGGTAATACCTTTATCGTTTATTTCCTTTGCGGCTTCTGCAATGTTAAGTGCGTGGTCAGAAATACGTTCAATATCACCTACGCAATGCAAAAGTTCAGTAACGGTTTTACTATCTTTTGCAGACATTTGCTGTTGTGAAACCTTTACAAGATAAGTGCTTATTTTATCTTCATACTTATCAACCAAGCTTTCAAGCTGATTAACTTCGTTAAATACCTCATCACTGTAATTTTCCATTAAATCCGTTGCTTTAATAAATGAATCCAATGAAATATCTGCCATCTGACAAACTAATTCTTTTGCCTTTTCTACTGCAAAGCCCGGCATATCAAGGAAACGTTCATCAAGAGTTGCAAAGATATTGGCTTCGCTTTCTTCTTTTTTACTTCTGACTGTCTTAATAGCAAGTTTTTCTATTAATGAAGTGAATGGTATAAGAATAATTGTTGAAATAATATTAAATGACGTATGCACAATAGCAATACCTACTGCGCCTGATTCCATTTCCATAAATGCAAAATCTAAAAACGCATGTAAAACGTAGAATGCAACTGAAACAATAATTACGCCAACCATTTTTATATACAAGCAACACATTGCTACGCGTTTAGAATCAGTATTACCTGTTAACGCAGATATTATAGGCGTAATAGTTGTTCCGATATTCTGCCCTAAAATTATTGGCAAAGCAACTGAATACGGAATTACGCAGGAAATTGATAATGCCTGTAAAATACCAACAGAAGCACTTGAAGACTGAATAATTGCAGTAAACAAAGTACCTACAATAATACCCATAATAGGATTTTTAAACATTGTTAAGATGTTTATAAAGTTTTGGTTATCCCTTAAACCTGAAACGGCATCGCTCATTGCTGACATACCGAACATCAAAACTGCAAAACCCATTAAAATAAGACCTGTGTTTTTGCGTTTATCGTTTTTAGCGCTACCTATCATTAAAAATCCGATTAACGCTAATAAGGGTGTAAAGGATTCCGGCTTGAATAGTTTAAAAATGATGGCTGTACCATCAATTTCCGCAGTACTTAAAAGCCAGGCAGTTACCGTTGTACCAACGTTTGCACCTAAAATAATGCTTATTGTCTGACCAAGTTGCATAATACCTGAGTTTACAAAGCCAACCAGCATAACGGTAGTTGCTGATGAAGACTGGATAATTGCCGTAACTATAAAACCAAGCAAAAATCCTTTGAATTTTGTGTTAGTAAGACGGGCAAGAATTGATTCCATCTTACCGCCTGCAAGCTTTTTAAGACCATCGCCCATTGAATCCATTCCGTAAAGGAATAACGCAAGGCCTCCTATAAGCTCTAAAATCATAAAAATATAATTTTCCACTTGTACCTCCAATTTCTCTATTTCTCTTATTTGGGGATATTTTTATTACTATGTAAAAAGCAAAACGCTTGAAATTTTCTTAATTTCAATATACCAAACATTAAAAATTTTGTCAAACAAAAAAGCAGCCGAAAAACTTTTCGCCTGCTTTTATATTTATTAAACCCATAGTATTATAAAACACACAATAGTTTTATTGTTTGCAAAGCTCAAAAGCAAGCTCCGCTGCGGTCATGGCATTATCTGCATAGGCATCTGCATTTATACTGTTGCGAAAGACTTCTGTTACAGGCGCACCGCCTATTAAAATTTTGATTTTATGGCGGACGTTTTGTTCAATGGCGTACTTTACAACATCAGTCATAACACCCATAGTTGTAGTTAAAAGTGCCGAACAGCAAACCACCTGACAATTTTCGTTGATTGCTGTTTGAATAAAATTTTCAGCCGAAACATTGGTGCCAAGATCAATAACCTCTAATCCCTTTGCTTCCATCATCATTTTAACTAAATTTTTGCCTATATCGTGAATATCGCCTTTTACTGTGCCGATTACAACTTTGCCGTTGTTTTTTATTTCAGCTTCCGGTAAAAGCGGTTTAATCAGTTGAACACAGGCATTTATAATTTTTGATGCTACAAGAACTTCGGGGAGATAAATCTCACCATTTTTAAACTTTTCACCAACAAGATTCATTCCTTTTATAAGACCATCGTTAAGAATATCCTGTGCGGGAACACCTTGCTCCATAGCGCGTTTTACAAATTCTTTTGTTCGTTCAGGATCACCGTCTTTCATACTTAAAGCAATTTCCTGAACAAAATCCTGTGTGGCTGAACTTTGATATTTTTTGCGGTATTGGTTTGGCGTAAGGGACATCTGTTGCTTGAAAAGACGGTAAAATGAAGGAACGTCCTTTAACCCGCATTCTGCAACGATTTCCTCATTGGTTAAATCGGTATTTTCTAATAGCTGACATGCTTTTTTAAGCCTGATATTGCGTACACAATCAGAGAAATATTGACCGCTCATCTGATAAAAGACGCGGCTTAAATGGGCTTCAGAAATGAAAAGTGTTTTTGCAACGCTTTTAAGATTAAAGCCCTGATCAAAGCAGTTTTCCATAACAAGACGCATAGCCGAAGTAATCAGATTACTTTTTTCACTTTGCAGATTGGAATAGTTCATCTGTTCAACAGTCATATATCGCATCATTGTAATAAGCAATTCTTTTAAATATGCAGTTGCAAGGGGTTCCCATTCTTCCTGCTTGTGAATAATTTCATTCCATACGTTTTGATACAACGATTTAATTTTTTTGTATTCATCACTTTTAAGTCGTTTAAATGCAACAAAAGGATTTTGTTTAAATATACCATAACAAAATCTTGGGCTTTCCATCTGCCCTACTTCACCTTCAAACAGGCGTTGAGGGTCAATTAGAATATTACAAATAGTTGGCATTTCATCTTTACTTTTGGCAAAATATCCGTGCGGAACACCTGTGTTGATTATATATACGTCACCTTTTTTACATTCAACAACATCGTTCCAGATTCTGTGATAACCACTGCCTTCAAGAACAAAACTGAACTCAACAAATTCGTGAAGATGTAGTTTTGAAAGGTTGTAATTAGGATTATATATTTCATCGCTAATTGCCATATTGCAGAACAAAGCACTCACCTTTAAACAGGCATCCTTTGTTAGCAACATAGGCGTATTTTCAGAAAAAGGCATAAAATTCCCCCGTAAAATTTAAAATTTTATTCCCGAGAAAGTTTATAAATAAGATCATAAGCGCAAGTTAAATCTTCTACTGTACAATGGCTTTGAACAAAATGTGAGGTGCAACAAATCCATCGCTTGCCCTTAAGGTTTTTAAATACACGGTTAATTTCGCTTGTAAGCTTATCCTGATCAACAATACCTAACGTTGATTGAACGCAAACACCGCCTAAAATAGCGAATTTATCACTGTATTTTTCAAGATAAACGTCGTGCGACATACCTGCGTTTTCTTGCCAAGGATGCAAGCAATCAACACCGATTTCAACAAGACCGTCAACGATTTTCATAATGCAACCGTCTGAATGAAGGCTTACAAGTGCGCCTTTTGAATGAACAAAATCCGCAACTTCCTTAAAGTTAGGATAAATAAGATTGTACCAAGTTTTTGGTGAAAACATAATATCCTTTTGTGCGCCCCAGTCATCAGAAATATGAATCATATCTGCGCCTAAGGAAATACAGATTTCTGCAAACTTTTTGGTCCACTCGGCTTGTTTTTTATAGAGTTCGCCTAATTCATCGGGATATAATGCAAGGTACATTAACTGATCTTCAATACCGAACACAGTGTTGAAATGTTCAAAAAATCCCGGTGTCTGAACGTAGCAGAAACGGTTGCGTTCTTTATGAAAATTAATTGCGTTTTTAATATCTTCGTACTGTGAAATATCACTTGGATCGGTAAAAATATCCTCATCAACTAAAAGATCAGGTGTAAGCTCATCGTTTTCTGCCTTTATCTTTTCAACAAGTGCCCTATTTATTGAATCGGGACCGCCAAAGATATGCGCCATATCAAATTCATATTGATCTTCAAAATCAGAAACCTTTGCCCACTTATCAGTAATGCTTGGCATAGTGCATTCTGCAACCCAGCAATAGATAGGTTGGCGATCAACGGGTTTACCTAAAATGGTATTGCGAACACGTTCAGTACTATTCATAAATTGAAATCCTCCACTTACTTTATACCCCTATTATAATTTGAAAATCCTATTGCGTAAATATGGTATCGTTTTTTCTTGTTTTTTCTTATTGAAACAAAACAATATATAAAATAAAAATAATATTTAGATTTAATGGTAGTTAAAAAACTAAACCACATAAACAGTATATCATACATTCAATACAATTGCAAGAAAAAAGCAACCAAAAATTCAGTTGCTTTTTAGTCTATTCAATTTCAAAAAACGCGCCCTGATATTCTTCTTTATCCAAGATAACCGTTAATTTTTTGCCATCAAAACTATAATTAACGTTAGGATAATTAAGGGTAACACGGCTATTTTCGGTAACGTATTTTTCTAAATCAAGGCATACTGAGTTTTCATTACTTGCCGTTTTCCACACAGAAAGTTTTAATTTTGTTTTATTTTCATCAGTTAATCCTGCACAATAAAAGCCTTTTTTGCCAACGTGCCAGAAGCCCATAGGATAAACAGGATATGCGTTTTTGATAAATTCCCTGTTCTTCTTAAAGATAGCAATGCCTTCTTTAACCAATGCTTCGTTTTCAGTGTTCATTAAATCAAGCCTGCCCGAAAGATACATACAACCAAGTTGGCCCGTAACCATATTAAACACCGTTGCTTCGGTTGAAAGATTACGTTCCTTTATATTGTTTATAATGGTTTCAGTCAGTTCGGATTCGTAATGGAATTTATTATTTTCATGCACTGTTGCCGCATAAGGACAAACCCAAATTCCTGCTTTTTCAGGGGGCATAAGTGCAAGCGAGCCTGCAATAATTGATGGATTATTGAAGTACGTTTCCTGATCGGAAGTTGACTGAAGATGGAAATGTTTAAGTGTGCCGTTATCACTGCGCATAGCACCGCTTCCGCAGTTTTCAATAATCAGATCGGGATATTTTGCCAAAAGTTCATCAATGAACGAATAAAAATCTTCCATATTTTTGCGGTTATTTTGGGCATAATTTTTATCCCCAAACCCTAAACCTTGGGTATAATTATGGTCGTTTTTAATATAACGCATACCCATTTTATATACGCGATCAACCGCATCAAAAAGGTGCTTGCGAACAAGGGGATCGCCTAAATCATATATACCGCGTTTGGCGGAAATAACGCTTCCGTTACGTTTAAGCATACCTTCACCGTTACGTGCGCCATCCTTTAAAATATTAACTGCTTCAAACTCAAACCAAAGCCCCGGAATCATATTGTTTTCTTCCATGGCGTTAAGCATACCTTGTAAACCTTCTTTGCCAAAGCGCACCGCATCCGGCACGTAATCACCTAACGAATGATTATCGCTTTGTGTAAAAGCTTTACGGTACCAACCTGCATCAATACAGAATGTTTCAACGCCAAGTTCACCTGCTTTTTGAATTAAAGGCAACAAGTTTTCTTTTGTAGGTTCGCCCCACACACCGCCCATAAAAACGTTGTAACAAAGGGGCATTGGCGCTTTCACCATAGAAAGTTGACGTTTTGCTTTTAACAGTTGTTTAATTGCTTCTTCAAAATTGCCGTTTATCCTGCCTACAAGTGATTTTGTAGTTGAATAGCTTTCATTTTTATTTAAGGTTTTATACCAACCATCGTGGTGAAAGTTTGCAGAATTGCTTTCAATAACAATCCTTGCCCATTCACCGCCAAAGTTGATTTCCCAATTTAAACCACCCTGATGCTCAGTAAAATAAGTTACGTTTTTTTCAAGATCTTCAATTAAAACAAGGGGATAATATCTTGAGCTTGACCAAGAGCCTTCACTTCGTAAAGTATGGCGTAACGGGAATACAACGTCCTTTTCCCTACCCGGAACAATACCAAAATCGCTTAATTTGCTTACTTTCCATTGCGCTTCCGTTGACCAGTGCGAATTAACGGTATAAACGTTAAATCTGTTTTCATCGTACCAGGGAATTTCGCCTTCAATATCAATTTTGATTAAAGAAGATGAAAAATTAAGAATATTTACAGGCTTTTCGCTTTTGTTTTCTACGGTGTTATATATTTCAACCGCTTGGCAATCATCAAAAAAGCGGTAGTTTTCAGTTACCCTAATTTGCGATTGAATGTTGTAGATTTCAACCTGCTTTTCGTTGCCGTTTTCATTGAAGGAATACTCTTTTTCACCGCTATACCAACTTTCACTTGGCGAAGTAAATGCAGTACCTTCTAAAAAAGTATGCATATCGCCTTCTATATTAAGATAAAAGTTTTCGCGTTCCGTTTCAGAATTATACCAGTAATCTTCAATACTTTTAAAATTCATCATAGAATCTCCTTTTAATGATGGCAATATTCTAACATATAAAAAACCTGAATGCAATATTTTAATCTTTACTTTTTAAGTTTTTTTTAATATAATATCATAAAGCGAAGGAGATTATTATGAAATATATTAACCAATTAGATTATCCCGATAAACCTTATATTACACGCGTTAAACTTGAAGGCGAAGAAAAGGAAAAAGGTACAAAAACCACGGTAAAAACTTCTGCTTGCGGACTTTGTAGCGCCATTATGATTGCTGATAGATTAGTGCCTAATTGTCAATTTGATATTGATGATGCTATTCAACTTTCGTATGAATCGGGTGGTAACTCTTACATTGGTACAAACTATAAACTTTTCGGCCCTGCATTTGCTAAAAAGTTTGATTTGATTTACGAAACCACCAGTGATGTTAAAAAATTAAAGGACTGGTTAAAAACAGGTGGTGTTGCCGTTGCCAACGTTGGCGGTGACCGTGAAGGTTACACTGGTGTTTTTAGCCATAGCGGACATTACGTAATGATAAACAACCTTGAAGATGATAACCGCGTTGCAATTTTAGACCCTTCTTATTGGGAAGGTAAATATGACGAAGAAGGAAGAAAAGGCAAGGTGGAAATGAAGCACGGCATAATCGCAGTTTGTGACATTTCAGTTCTGCAAAAGGACGCTGAAAACAGAAACCCGTCGTTTCACCTTTTTAAAAGGAAATAAGATAAAGGAAAAGCAACCACTTTTGTGGTTGCTTTTTGTTTGGCTCTCGTGTCCGAAAAAGAACTGGGTAAAAACCGAGGATTTTCTTTATATTTATTCGGTATAGCTTAAAATATAAGTAAATTGCTTTGTTGTATCAGATTCACCCATTATAATTTTGACTTGGTTTTCCATCCAAGTAATTTCCTTTACATTACCCTCAAAAACACCTGCGCCATCATTTGCTAAACAAAAATCTTCTTCGTCTATCTTTTTACCATTATCATCTTCTAAAACTAACTTAGCTTTCACTGAACCAAAAGACCATTGTGGACTTCCCACTTGATATAACACAATAGTATAATTACCGTCAGGACTATTTTCTTGATATATTTCTCTTTTCTTAAATTGGTCTTCATATATATAAATCGCAACAAAAGAAATAATAGAAACCAATATAATAACAATAAATGCAATCAATATTCTTTTAAAAATCTTCATTATATCGTCACCACCTTGGGTGTATTATAGCATAAAAGCGGCGGAGGGGCAAGGGTTAGTGAAATATTCGGCGATGCCGAATGTGAAATAATGACCTACGGTCATTGTGAAATTTTCTGCTGACGCAGAAAGTGAAATGAAATAAATCCCCCGCGCGCCGCAGCGCATTTCACATTGCGTAGCAATATTTCACACGCAAAGCGTATTTCACAAATCCCGTCAGGGATTTATTTCGTTGAAAAAGAAAAGACAAGTCTTTCGACT
>JAZRTX010000031.1:0-17939 GCA_045652205.1 Clostridia bacterium | reverse complement strand
GAAAACCTTGTTAAAATTTCCGGTGGTAATGGCGAAAGGGATCACCTGTTCCCATTCCGAACACAGAAGTTAAGCCTTTCAGCGCTGATGGTACTTGGCTGGAGACGGCCCGGGAGAGTAAGTCGCCGCCGGAATCTATATAAAAAAACAACCACTTTTTAGTGGTTGTTTTTTTATCTATTTATTATCCTTTTGCAAAGGTTGTTTCACCGTGCATTATTAAATCAATTTCTTCAAAAAGTAATGCATGTATTCTATATTGGTTGTAATAATCAAAGGTTTTGTAAAAATCTTTTGTTTTTTTATTCTTGCTAAAATCAAGCTGATCTAAAATTTCCCATTTAATTTCAAGAAAGTTGACAATACCACCTGTCCACCAAGTTTGATGCCAAGTAATAACTTTTTCTGCTTGCTTGCTATATTGTGGATTAGAATCAATGTATCTGTGAATTTTGTTATGGCGATCTACCATACTGAATCGCAGTTCATCATACTCTTTTTTGTAAGTGCTTTCAGGTGCTTTTGCTTTTTCAGCATCATTGTCAATATATCCTTCAAAACCGTTCATCATAAGATATATGTTTTCAAGTAAATTTAAAAGATTATGGTATTCAGTTGCTAAAGCACTAATCCTTGAAAGATTAAATATGGTACCTTGACCTGGTTCAAACTCTTCAACAAGATCATAGTAATATATAGTGTTATTTGGTGTGAATTTATTCCATTGTTCCACTAAAGCATCAACTTTTGTGCCGATTTTGTTATTTTTATTTTTTATCATTTGTTGAACTTGCGCGATTTTTTCTTTATATAAATCAATAAGATAGTTTTCATATGAAATCATTTCGTATGTAGTGCCATATGGGTCAGCATCTTTAGGCTGCTGGGGAAGATTTTTATAAACTAAAAATTCTTCCCTTGTTGTTGGCACAGGCTTTTCAGAAAGATATTTGGATGACATATATCCAAAAGTATTATCGTTAATGCTTATGTAATACCAACCATCCTTTTCAAAGTATCCTTTAACTAACGTGTTAAGGGAAAGCGTTGTTATTACTTCACTGTTTGTATTGGCTTCTTTTCTAACGTTTACGGTACTGCCTGTTACGTATAAGTTTGTAAACTTTGTTGTATCAAACTGTTGCGCATTTGGTGTAGGTGTGTAGCAACCTACTATTTCGGGCGTAGGTGTTGCATTGTCAGGAAAAGGTGTTATGTTATTTGAGGTCTGTGTTTCGTTACAACCAATTAATGAAATAACAAATATCATAATAAGTAGCGTTGTAATAATTTTTTTCATACTTTTCCCCCATAAAAAGATATATGATAATTATAATATATTTCTCAAAAAATTTCAAAGCTATATGCATAATTTGTTATAATTATGCTTACAAGATTAAATTTCAGGAACTGTAACAGTAACTTCCTTTTGAAGCTCGCTTGATTCAACAATAGCATTTAAAATAGCCTGATTTATAATGATCTGAGATGTTGGTACAGGACTTTTGCCGTTATTTTTAATAGCATCAAGGAATGAACGGATTTTATAATAAAAATTACCGAATTCGTTTTCTTTTAAAGGAATAAGTGTTTCTTTTTGTTCACCGTTAATCTTCTGATATAAAACCATTGGACCGCCGATTGAACCGTTCCAACATTCAGTTGAAGGAAGACGCAGTCCACCTTCAGTACCTAATATAATAGTATCACCTGTTGTATCCATATGCATAGCCCAGGAGATTCTGAAATCAAGGATTATATCGCCTTCAAGACGAATAAATGCCGCAGAAAAATCATCAACACCAAACTTTTTAGCATATTCTTCACAGGGCATATGTTCAGGGTTTGTGCCAAAATATGCGCTTTTATAGCCTGTAACAGTGATGGGTTTAGGATAACCGATAGCGTTAAGCACCATATCTAATGAATAACAGCCAATATCTGCTAATGCACCAATTCCTGCGGTTTCTTTTTCAATGTAAGTAGTACCAAAGGGGGTAGGGATACCGTTTCTGCGACCGCCACCTGTCTGAATATAATATATTTTACCTAAAACGCCTGATTTAACCACTTCGTTTAAAGTCTGCATATTTGCATCAAAGCGTGGCTGAAATCCGTGGGAAAGTATTTTACCGCTTTCCTTTTCTGCTTGCGCAATTTTAACGGCTTCTTCCATAGTTACGCACATAGGCTTTTCAAGTAAGACGTTTATGCCGTGATTTAAAGCATAAATTGCAGGCTCCGCGTGTTGTGCGTTGTAGGTACAGATGCTTACACCGTCTAAATCAGGTTCATTATCAATTAAATCCTTGTGATTTTTGTAATAACGAACGTTTTTTATGCCGAATCTGTCTTCAACCAAAGCTTTTGCTTTCCCGTCAATTAAATCAGCAGCGGCAACGATTTCACAGTCGTTCATTTTTAAGTAGTTATCAAGGTGCGCTATTGCAATTTTTCCGCAACCGATAATACCTATTTTTAACTTTTTGTTGTTTGCCATAATAAACAAACTCCTTATATAAATTTTATACTTGTAGTATAAGACAAAAAGTGATATAA
Source organism: Clostridia bacterium (assembly GCA_045652205.1). Lineage (GTDB taxonomy): Bacteria > Bacillota > Clostridia > Christensenellales > QALW01 > UMGS1322. The sequence continues at coordinate 15,380 of JAZRTX010000031.1, read as the reverse complement.
TACAAGACGAATATTGATATTTTTAAGACAAATTTTGCATTGATAGGTGATTGTATGAATATTAAATATGAACGCCCAAGATATTCTTATAGAATTATAAAAAGCAATATGCTCCAATATGAAGCACATCTTCATCGCGATATTGAGATGATATACGTGATTAAGGGACAAACAAAAGCATATCTTGATTCGGTTGAACACGTTTTAAATGAAGGTGATATATTTGTTGTGTTCCCAAATAAAGTTCATTATTATCAAACCTTTACTGAGGAAAAATCACTGATTATAAGGTTTTCACCTGATTATTTGGAGGATTTTAAATCGGTATTTTTAAAGCATAATCCAATCAATCCTGTGATAAGAAAGGATAAACTTCCTGATTATTTTTACGAATATATTGTAAAAATTTTAAACAGTTATGAAAGTGATGAATCATTTAAAGAAGAAAGAATAAAAGGATATTTCAACGTTTTATTTTCTGATATTGTGCCTTGCTTTGATTTTGTTGAAAACAAAGAAGATAACGTAGATATGATTTCTTCTATTTTATCTTATTGTTTTGAAAATTACAAGGAAAATATTACTCTTGACGAAATGGCAAAACAGCTTCACGTTAGCAAATATTATATTTCAAGGCTTTTTAGTGATAAAATTAAGATAAGCCTTAACAATTATATAAATATGTTAAGGGTAAATGATGCCAAGGAACGTTTAATTAAAACAGATGATTCCGTTACTGAAATCGGCACAAAGGTAGGGTATAATACCATCAGGTCGTTCAACAGGGCATTTTTAACCCAAACAGGTATGCAACCAAGGGAATTCCGTAATAAATATGGTAAAAAGTTAGCAAAGTAATATGTTTATATATAATTCAGCAAATAATTATTTTAAAAAAAGATTTGGTAAAAAGGTATATAAAATAGCCATTGATTGTGGTTTTACCTGTCCTAACCGTGATGGAACAAAAGGCACGGGCGGTTGTATATTTTGTTCCAAGGGCGGATCAGGTGAATTTGCAATAAAGGGAACGGATATAATTCTTCAACTTAAACAAGCCAAGGAAAAAGTTAATAATAAAATCAAAGGCGAAAAGGGGTATATTTGTTACTTTCAGTCCTTTACCAATACTTATGCTCCCATTGAAAAACTAAGAGAAATATATTTTTCTGTTTTATCAGATAAGGAAATCGTTGCTATTTCAATTGCTACACGTCCTGATTGTTTAAGTGATGACGTATTAGCTCTTCTGGAAGAACTAAATCAAAAAATACCTGTTTTTATTGAACTTGGATTACAGACGTCAAATGAAAAAACAGCTCAAATTATAAACAGATGCTATGAAAACAAATGTTTTGAAGATGCAGTTAATAAATTGAATAAAATCAATATTGAAGTCATAGCGCACGTTATTATCGGTTTGCCTTATGAAAGTGTTGAAGATTACGTTAATAGCGTTAAATTCGCTTCGTTTTGCGGTGTTAAAGGTATTAAATTACAACTGTTACACGTTTTAAAAAACACAAGGCTTTCAAAAATGGAATATGCACCGTTATCAATGGAAGATTATTTTTGTGCTTTAAAAGAATGTTTAATAAATATTCCGCCTGAAATTGTTATTCACAGGCTAACAGGTGATGGCGATAAAAAGATTTTAATTGCACCGCTCTGGAGTGGTGACAAACACAACGTATTGAATAAATTAAATGAATATATGAATAAAAATAACGTTATACAAGGAAGTGCGATAAATGGACAGAACAAATGAATTTAACAGAAACGATATTGAGGAAAATAAGGGGATTTCATGCTTTGCATACTTTGGTTTTATGTTTATAATGCCTTTGTGGGCGGCGTCAGATTCACCTTTTGCACAATTTCATGCACATCAGGGTAAAATACTTGCAATAAATGAACTTTTATTATGTGTAATGATATTTGTTTCACATACCCTTGCAATTTCAAATATATTACCTGACGTTTTCAGAATTTTAAGAACGTTGTTATGTTTTGTACTTATTTGCGGTATTTTCTTTTACGTTATATACGGTGTCAGCAACACAATGCGTGGTAAAGCAAAAGAACTTCCTTTGATTGGCACAAAATCTAAACGTTGAGGCTATTATGATTTTAATTATTGCAGAAAAACCAAGCCTTGCCCGTAATATTGCTTCAGCTATTGGCAAATTTACGCGGAAAGACGGTTATCTTGAAAGTGAAAACTACATAGTCACCTGGGCGTTTGGACATTTATTTTCGCTTTGTGATATTGAAGATTATTCACCTAACGATATAGGTAAATGGACAATGGATAATCTGCCGTGCTTTCCTGAAAAATTCAGATTTCAGTTAAGGAAAAACGCAGATAAAACCGTAGATCAAGGCGTTTTAAAACAATTTAATATTATAAAAACACTTTGTTTAAGGGATGACGTTGACGAAATCGTTAACGCAGGGGATGCTGATCGCGAAGGTGAAATAATCGTTCGTCTTTGTATTGAAAACACAGGTGCAAATAAAAAGCTTATGCGCCTTTGGTTACCAGATCAGACAGAACAAACAGTTCGTAAAGCGTTAAGCGAAATGAAGGAAGAAACTAATTACGATAACCTTGCAAACGAAGGTTTTGCGCGCACCTATATTGATTGGCTTTACGGTGTTAATCTTACACGCTATGCAACCCTTAAAACAGGTGTTCTATTGCGTGTTGGCAGGGTTATTATTCCTGTTGTTAAAGCAATTTACGATAGAGATATGGCGATTAAAAACTTTGTTCCTGATATTTACTATGCAATTAAAAGTAATGAGTTAACTGACGGACAGGAGATTGAACTTTTAAGTAAGGTAAGGTTTGATAAAAACCAAAAATTAAAGGCAGTTGACCTCTGTAAAGAATATAACCTCTGTGATGCACGTGTTACAAACGTTAAAAGTAAAAAGGACGTTATAAATCCGGGTAAATTGTATTCCTTATCTAAATTACAGAACTTTTTAGGTAAAAAATATAAAATGCCTATGGAACAGAGCCTTGCAATCGTTCAAAAACTTTATGAAAACGGATATTTAACTTATCCAAGAACAAACTCAGAATATCTTGCAACGGCTGAAAAAGATAAAATCAGGCAAATTATAAATACGGTTTCAAATCTTGGCTATGATATAGAATTTAAGGATAAAAAAACTATATTTGATGATTCTAAAATTGAATCACATTCAGCCATTACACCTACTTATAAAATACCGAAAAAAGAAAATTTATCTGAAGATGAGTACAAGGTGTATTCTGCGGTAATGCGCAGGTTTGCGGCAGTTTTTTGTAAAGAAGAATGTTTGGCGCAAAAAACAGAGATAACCGTTTCTGTTGGAAATAAAGAAGATTTTATTTTAAAAGGAATGGTTATTGTTCAAAAAGGTTGGATCAAGTATGATGATTACACGCAAAAGGATAAAATTCTTCCGCCATTAAAAGTTGGTGATAAGGTTAATATTAAGTTTGAGCCTGTTGAAAAGGAAACATCACCGCCTAAACATTATACAATTGAAACGCTTAATAATTATCTAAAAAATCCTTTCAGGGAAGAAAAAAATATTGCTGACGATAATGATGATGAAGACTATAAAGCGATATTTGAAGGTCTTGAATTAGGCACCGAAGCAACACGAACGGGAATTATTGATAATGCCCGCAAAAGTGAATATATTGAACTTAAAAAAGACGTTTATAAAATCTTACCCAAAGGCGAATACTTAATTGAATCCTTAATGTATATGGGAATTTCAATGGATAAATATAAAACCTCTGAAATGGGTAAGATATTAAAGAAAATCTTTCGTGGTGAAGCAACCGTTGAAAACGGCATAATTCAAGCTAAAAATGAAATTGCTGAGGTTTTTAAGATTAAAGAATTACCTGTTGAACAAGATATGGATAACGGTTTTTATCTTGATTATATCGGCAAATGTCCACTTTGCCAAAAAGACGTTTTAAAAAGCAGATACGGTTATGCCTGTTCGGGCTATAAGGAAGGTTGTAAATTCAGTATAAATTCTGTTATTTGCAAGCGTGTTATTTCCAAGAAAAACGCTATGATGCTTTTAGAAACAGGAAAAACCTCTGAAATTCAGGGTTTTGTTTCAAAAACAGGAAAACTGTTTAATGCAAAATTAAAAATTGAAAACGGCAGGGTAGTATTTGATTTTTAAAAGTCAAAATTCCAAAAAATTCGCATATAATTAACCAAATGTTTTGGAGGTTAATTTTATGTGGTACTTGTTTTCACTGCTTTTTGAACTTCGTTTTTTTATAGGCCATATTGGTGAAAAAAATTATTTCCCAAAGCCACTTAATAAAAATGAAGAAAAACAGTTGCTTGCAAAATACTTTAAGGGAAGTGCGGAAGCTTTTAATAAGCTTGTTGAACATAATATGCGCCTTGTTGCGCATATTGCAAAAAAGTATTCAACTGACAGATATGAGCTTGATGACTTAATTTCAATAGGCTCCATAGGGCTTATAAAGGCGGTAAAATCCTTTAATAAGGATAAAAGCATACACTTGGTTACCTATGCTTCAAAATGTATTGAAAACGAGATTTTAATGTATCTTAGGGCGACGAAAAAACAAAAAAATGAGGTTTCTTTATCAGATCCCGTAGGTGTAGATAAAGAAGGCAATGAGGTTAAACTTATAGATATTCTTAAAAGCAACGATATTGACGTACTTGATAATGTTGACACACACTTTAAAGTAAAACTTATGCTTGAAAAAATGAACGTGCTTTTAGATGATAGAGAGAAAAAAGTAATGATTTTAAGATACGGTTTAGGTGGCAGACATCCGTTAACACAACGGGAAACTGCAAAAATTCTTAAAATTTCCCGTTCCTACGTTAGTAGAATTGAAAAAGCAGCCTTTAATAAAATTAAAAATGGAATGTGTGCAGAATTTCACAGTTAAATCTTATCCTTATCAAAAAAATATTGTATAATTAATTAAAAGAATTAAAAAAGGAGCATTGTTATGCGCGAAAAATTTATGCGTTTTATGATTGGACGATACGGTGTTGATGAATTCAGTAAAACCATGGCTTTTACTGCGGTTTTTCTTTCGTTATTGCGTCTTTTTTTACATGGCTGGGCTTCTTTAATTCTTTCCTTTTTTACTCTTTTTTTGATTATTTTCGTGCTATTTAGAACCTTTTCAAAAAATATTAACAGAAGAGTTATGGAAAACCATAAATTTTTAAGTAAAACCAATAAATTGCGCACCTTTGTTCGTTTTACAAAAACAAGATATAATGATAGAAAAACATACAGGTATATAAAATGCCCTAATTGCAAAAATTATTCAAGAGTTCCAAAAGGAAAAGGCAAAATTAAAATTACCTGTAGAGTTTGTAAAAAACAATTCGCTAAAAAAGTTTAAAAGAGGTTAATATGTACTTTGATTGGACGTATTTGGTGCTTGTTATGCCGGCTATTATATTTGCCTTTTGGGCAAGCGCAAAGGTAAACAGCACCTATAACGAATATAGTAAACATCATAACTCAAAAAATATTACGGCTTATCAGGCAGCCAGATCAGTGCTTGATGCTAACGGTTTAAGTGAAGTTAAAATAGAACGTGTAAACGGTAATCTTACAGATCACTTTGATCCACGAACAAACGTTATAAGGCTTTCTGAAAGCGTTTATTCAAGCACGTCAACTGCGGCAATAGGCGTTGCCTGCCATGAAGTTGGTCACGCAATTCAGTTTAGTACTGAATATGCGCCTGCAAAGATTCGTATGGCTATTGTTCCAATTACGAATATCGGTTCAAAATTGGCTATGCCTTTAATATTGTTAGGTGTTTTATTAAGTACGTTTTCGGTTGCATTTTCAAATCTTATTTACGTTGGTATCGGTTGTTTTGCATTAAGCACAATATTTCAGCTTGTGACTTTGCCAACAGAATTTGATGCGAGCAAAAGGGCAATAGAATCAATAGAATATAATAATATTTTAGTTGGTGATGAAGTTGTTGGTGCTAAAAAAGTTTTAACAGCCGCTGCATTAACTTACGTTGCAGCATTGGCAGTTTCTTTGATGCAATTTTTAAGGCTTCTCTTGTTGTTTGGTGGCAGACGAAGAAATTAATAAATATGAAATATAAATGACTGCTTTTTATGGTTAAGTGGTCATTTTTTTGTTTATACTTATATAAAGTATGTTATTTGATTGACATTTTTAGGTTTTTATTATAAAATTTTTAGTTGAAATTGTAATATAAGTGAGGATTACCCGTGAGTTTACAAAATGAAGTAAAACGCAGAAGAACTTTTGCTATTATATCTCACCCTGATGCCGGTAAAACTACCTTAACAGAAAAACTTTTGCTCTATGGAGGAGCAATTCACGAAGCAGGTTCTGTTAAGGCAAGAAAAACTGACCGCCACGCAGTAAGTGACTGGATGGAAATTGAAAAACAACGTGGTATTTCTGTTACAAGCAGCGTTATGTTGTTTGATTATAACGGATACCGTATAAATATCCTTGATACGCCTGGTCACCAGGATTTCTCGGAAGATACTTACCGCACCTTAGTTGCCGCAGATAGCGCAGTAATGCTTATTGATGCTGCAAAGGGTGTTGAACAACAAACTATAAAACTCTTTCAGGTTTGTCGTAAAAGAAATATTCCTATATTTACTTTTGTTAATAAACTTGACCGTGCAGGCAAAAATCCCTTTGATCTGATGGATGAATTAGAAACCGTTCTTGGTATCAGAGCTTGTCCTATGAACTGGCCAATAGGAACTGATGGCGATTTTAAGGGTGTTTATCATCGTGAAAGCGGACAGATTGAACTGTTTTCGGGCGGTAACCACGGCATGAGCAAGGTTGAATCCGTTACAGGTGATGCCAATGACCCTGAATTTACCAATATTCTTGGTGAATATCACCATAAAAAACTTATTGATGAAATTGAACTTCTTGACGTTGCAGGTGATGAGTTTGATTTAGACAGAGTGCTTTCAGGTAATCTTACACCAATGTTCTTTGGCAGTGCTATGAACAACTTTGGTGTTCAGCCGTTCCTTGAAAAGTTTTTGTCCATTACAACACCACCTACTGCAAGGGAAGCAGATACAGGTGTTGTTGATCCTGAGGGTGAAGAATTTACAGGCTTTATCTTTAAGATTCAGGCAAATATGAACCCTGCACACAGGGATAGGGTTGCCTTTATGCGAATTTGTTCAGGCAAGTTCCAAAAAGGTATGACTGTTAAACTTGCAAGAAGTGATAAAGAACTTAAACTTGCACAGCCACAGCAGTTTATGGCACAGGAAAGAGAAACTGTTGAAGAAGCCTTTGCAGGTGATATTATCGGTTTATTTGACCCCGGTGTTTTCGCATTAGGTGATACGGTTTATACCGGTAAAAAAGTTCAGTTTGCAGGCATTCCTGTTTTTGCACCTGAACACTTTGCACGTATTAAGCCTGTTGATACTATGAAAAGAAAGCAATTTCTTAAAGGTATAACTCAGCTTGCGCAAGAAGGTGCTATTCAGGTATTTAAAGATAACACTTACGCCGCTGAAGAAATTATTGTAGGCGTTGTTGGTGTGTTGCAGTTTGAAGTTCTTGAACATCGCTTAAAGACTGAATATAACGTTGAAATTACGTCAAATCAGCTTGCGTTTAGATTCATTCGTTGGTTGCCTGAGGATTGGGATATTGAAAAGTTAAAACTTTCAAGTTCAACCAAAATTGGCAAGGATTTAAAGGACAGACCCGTTGTTTTATTTGAAAATGATTGGTCAATGCGCTGGGCGGAAGAAAATAATAAAGGACTTACGCTTTTTGATGTAACAGACCGTTAAAGTTGATTGACAATTATAGCCAATTATTGTATTATATTTACGGTAAAAAATGTGTTTAAACACATAAAATTATATATTTATTAGTGGAGGGTAAAATTATGAACAAAAAGACTGTTAGAGACATTGATGTTAACGGTAAAAAAGTACTTGTCAGAGTTGACTTTAACGTTCCTCTTGACGAAAACAAAAACATTACTGATGAAACAAGAATCAGTGCAGCACTTCCTACAATCAAGTATCTTCTTGAAAACGGCGCTGCTGTAATTCTTTGCTCACACCTTGGCAGACCAAAGGGAGAATTCAATATGAAATATTCTCTTGCTCCTGTTGCTGCAAGGCTTGAAGAAATTTTCCCAGGTATCGTAACTTTTGCTAACGATGTTATCGGCGAAAGTGCAGATAAGGCTGTTGCTGAAATTAAAGCAGGTCAGATCGTTCTTCTTGAAAACCTTCGTTTCCACGCAGAAGAAGAAAGGAACAACGCTGAATTTGCAAAGAAGCTTGCTTCCTATGCTGAAATCTACGTAAACGATGCATTTGGTACCGCACACCGTGCACATGCTTCAACAGCAGGTGTTGCTGATTACCTTCCCGCTGTTGCAGGTTTCCTTATTGGTAAGGAACTTGATATTATGGGTAAAGCACTTGAAAATCCCGAAAGACCTTTCGTTGCTATCCTTGGCGGTAAAAAGGTTTCCGATAAGATCGGTGTTATCAACAATCTTTTAGAAAAAGTTGATACTTTAATTATCGGTGGTGCTATGGCTTATACATTCTATAAGGCTATGGGTCTTGAAATTGGTAAGAGCCTTCTTGAAGAAGAAAAGATTGAACTTGCAAAGAGCTTAATTGAAAAGGCTCAGGCTAAGGGCGTAAACCTTCTTCTTCCTATTGACACACTTGTTGCTGATAAGTTCGGCGAAGATGCTAACGTTAAGAACGTTGACCGTGATCAGATCCCTGCTGATTGGGAAGGTCTTGATATCGGTGAAAAAACACGCGAACTTTTTGCTGATGCTGTAAAGAACGCAAAGACTGTTATCTGGAACGGTCCTATGGGCGTATTTGAAATTGAAAAATTCGCAGGTGGAACAAAGGCAGTTGCTGCTGCTCTTGCTGAGTGCGAAGGTACAACAATCATCGGTGGTGGCGATTCAGCTGCTGCAGTTGAACAGCTTGGTTATGCTGATAAGATGAGCCATATTTCAACAGGTGGCGGCGCCTCACTTGAATTCCTTGAAGGTCTTGAACTTCCCGGTGTAGCCGCACTTAACGATAAATAAGGGGGAAATGAACAATGCGTAAACCTATTATTGCAGGTAACTGGAAAATGAATAACACTCCCTCACAGGCAGTTGAACTTATTGAGGCTATTAAGCCCTTAGTAAAGGATGCTAAGTGTGACGTTGTAGTTTGCCCAACTTTTGTTTGCCTTGATGCTGCTTCAAAAGCTCTTGATGGCGCAAACGTTGGTCTTGGCGCACAGAATATTCACTTTGAAGAAAAAGGCGCTTTCACAGGCGAAATTTCAGCAGCAATGCTTAACGAACTTAACGTTAAATATGCTGTAATCGGTCATAGCGAACGTCGTCAGTACTTCGGTGAAACTGATGAAGTTGTTGCAAAGCGTTCACTTGCTGCTATCAATGCAGGCATAACACCTATCATTTGTGTTGGTGAACTTCTTGAAGAACGCCAGAACGGCACAACATTTGACGTTGTTAAAACACAGACTGTTAAGGCTCTTGAACTTATGAACGCTGAACAGGTTAAGAAAAGCGTTATCGCTTACGAACCCGTTTGGGCAATCGGTACAGGCCTTACTGCAACAAGCGAACAGGCTGAAGAAGTTATCGCATTTATCCGTGCAACAGTTAAGGATATGTTTGATGAAGCAACTGCTGAAGAAGTTCGTATTCAGTATGGCGGATCAATGAACGCTAAAAATGCTGCAGAACTTATGGCAATGCCAAACATTGATGGCGGTCTTATCGGTGGCGCATCACTTAAAGCTCCTGATTTTGCTGCTATTGTTGAAGCTGCTTCCAAAGAAGCTTAATTTTAATGGCTGTCCTGCTTAAAAAGTTGTGACAGCCATATTTTTGTGAGGTAATTTATGAAAAAACCCGTTGTTTTATGTATAATGGACGGATTTGGAATTTCTGATATTAACGAAGGTAACGCTATTTATTCAGCAAAAACCCCAAATCTTTCTAAAATCTTTAAAGAAAATCCCTTTACTACCATCGGTGCTTCAGGTCTTGACGTTGGTCTTCCTGACGGACAGATGGGTAACAGTGAAGTTGGTCACACCAATATCGGCGCAGGCCGTGTTGTTTATCAGATGCTTGTTAAAATATCCAAAGATATTAAGGAAGGCACTTTCTTTAATATTGATGCATTAAAGGATGCTATGGATAACTGCAAGCAGAACGATACTGCGCTTCATTTAATTGGCTTATTATCCGATGGCGGTGTTCATAGCCATATTGAGCATCTTTACGGTTTGTTAGAAATGGCTAAAAAGATGGCACTTAAAAAAGTGTACGTTCACTGTTTAATGGACGGCAGAGACGTTTCAACAACAAGCGGTGTTGGTTTTGTTAAAGACCTTCAGGTTAAAATGGACGAGCTTGGTGTTGGCGAAATTGCTACTATTATGGGTAGATACTATGCTATGGACCGCGACTTTGCTTGGGATAGAGTTGAAAAAGCTTATGCCGCTATGGTTTACGGTGAAGGCAATATAAATCCCGATGCTGTTAACGTTATGGAAAAATCTTATGTTAATGACGTAACTGACGAATTTATCATTCCAACCGTTGTTAATGAAAACGGAATGATTAAAGCAGGGGATAGCGTTGTATCATTTAACTTCCGTCCTGACCGCGCAAGGCAGTTTACCCGTACTTTTGTTGATGAAGCATTTGACGGATTTACCCGTAAAAACGGATTTTTCCCAGTTAAGTACGTTTGTATGACTCAGTACGATGAAACAATGCCTAATGTTACTGTTGCATATCCACCTGAAGAGCTTAAAATGACCTTAGGTGAATTCCTTGCATCAAAGAATATGACTCAGCTTCGTATTGCCGAAACACAGAAATATGCTCACGTTACTTTCTTCTTTAACGGCGGTGAAGAAAAAACTTTTGATGGGGAAGACAGAGTTTTAATTAAATCTCCTGATGTTCCCACTTTTGATCTTCAACCTGAAATGAGTGCATATCCTGTTTGTGATGAAGTTTGCCAAAAGATTTTATCAGGTAAGTATGATGTTATCATTCTTAACTTTGCTAACTGTGATATGGTTGGCCACACAGGTGTTTTTGATGCCGCAGTTAAAGCTGTTGAAGCAGTAGACGAATGTGTTGGAAAAATTGTTGACGTTACAAATAAAATGGACGGCGTAGTAATCATTACTGCTGACCATGGCAATGCAGATCGTATGATTGGTGATGACGGTAATCCCTTCACACCGCACACAACCAATAAAGTTCCTTTCTGCGTTGTTGGCTATGATTGCACTGTTAAAGAAGGCGGAAGGCTTGCTGATATCGCACCTTCTATCATAAAAGTTCTTGGTTTAGAACAACCCAAAGAAATGACAGGTGAAAGTATCATATTATAAATAATAAAGCATCTGTGTGAAAATTTTGCGCAGATGCTATTTTTTTCTTGACAAAATTACACAAACAATGTAATATAGTATTGAAAACTATGTTATGTGTTTGTTGAAAACTGTAACATTTTGCATTAAGGAGATTTTTATGATAAGACTTATTTGTGACGTATGTGCTGATATTCCGTTAAATATTGCAAAAGAACGCGATATTATTATGATGCCAATGACTTTAACTGTTAATGGAAACGAAAGAGTATATTCAGCAGAAGAATTTGATGCAACTGAATTTTATAACGGTATGCGTGCAGGCGATAATTGCAGCACAAGTCAGATAAATGCTGATAGTTATATTAACTTTTTTACACAGTTTTTAGAAAACGGCGATGATATTATTTACGTTTCATTATCTTCAGGTTTAAGCGGAAGCTATAACAGTTCTTTAATAGCTATTGATGAATTGAAAAATAAATATCCTAATAATAAAATGCATTCCGTTGATTCCCTTGGGGCTTCCTTAGGTGAAGGTTTACTTGTTTTATATATTCAAAAACAGATTGAAGCAGGCAAAAGTTTTGAAGAAATTGTTGAATATGCAGAAAATATCAAACATAACGTAATGCTTTGGTTTACTGTTGATGATTTAAAATATCTACTTCACGGTGGCAGAGTTTCAAAAACAAGCGCAATCGTTGGTACGTTACTTGATATTAAGCCTGTTTTGCAGTGTAATGCCGAAGGTAAGCTTGTTCCTTATCAAAAAGTTCGTGGCAGAAAGAAAGCCATCAATAATTTATTAGAGCAATTAAAAAAATTCGGCAAAGATATTAACGGTCAGGAAATCTGCATAAGCCATTGTGATGCTATGGAAGATGCTATCATTCTTCAACAGGAAATTTCTAAAATATATCCTGATTGCACCTTTGTAATAGGAAATATTGGTGCGGTTGTTGGCTCACACTCAGGTCCCGGCACTTTGGCATTATTCTTTGTTGGTGAAAAACGCTTCGTATAATTGTTAATATATTGACAAAATTATTCACTTGATTTATACTTATTATAACGCTTCTGCTTTTTAACCAAGTTACAATGGTTTGGTTAGCGGGAGCTTTTTTTATGAAGGGAAATGTTGTAGTGGAACATGATATTTTGTTTAACGTTATTGATGAATTAAATGACGAGTTTATCCAAAAATGGATTGATATTTCTAACATTGAAAGCCCAACTGATTGTAAGGAAGGTAATGATAAAATATGTGAGTATTTTATAAACGTTGCAAAAGAATACGGTTGGAAAATAGAGGTGCTTGAAAACGAATTTTCAGGTAACGTAGTATGCATTACTATGAATGATGAAATTGATGCACAGCCTATTTCTTTATCAGGTCATATTGATACGGTACATGCTATCGGTAGCTTTGGTAATCCGCCTGTTAAGATCGCAGACGGTAAAATCTACGGTCCCGGTGTTATGGATTGTAAAGGCGGAACAGTTGCCGCGCTTCAAGCAATGGTAGCTCTTCATAAAACTGGCTTTAAAAAACGCCCCGTAAAGCTTTTGTTGCAAACAGATGAAGAAGTTAACAGTATGCAAAGCAACAAAGCAACTATCAATTATATTATTGAAAAAGCAAAAGGTTCAATCGGGTTTTTAAACCTTGAAAGTTGTATGCCTGGATATGCAGTAATGTGGCGTAAGGGTATTGCTCGTTATAAAGTTGATATCAAAGGCAAATCAATACATGCTTCACGTTGTGTAAGCGATTGTGCAAATGCAATCTTAGAAGCGGCACATAAAATAATTGAATTTGAAAAATTTAAAGATGTTCATGGTATTACCTGTAACTGTGGCATAATAAATGGGGGAACAAGTGCCAATACGGTTCCTGATTTCTGTTCATTTATTGCAGAATACAGATTCTATAATGACGAAGAGTTTAATCAGCTTGAAAAAGCAACTTATGATATTGTAAATAAATCTTTTATTGAAGGCACTACTGCAACTGTAGAAAGAATTGGGTTAAGAGTTGCTATGGAAAAATGTGAACGCAATTTCGCCCTTCTTGATAAAATGAACGAAATCTATGAAAAAGTTGGTTTGCCTACATTAGAAGCAAGATTAAGCCTTGGCGGCTCTGATGCAGCAGACGTAACGCGCGCAGGCATTCCTTGTATTGACTCTATCGGTGTTACAGGTGATTTTATCCACACACCAAAAGAATTCGCATATCTTAATTCATTAAACGAATCAGCAAAACGAATTGCTTCAGTTGTATTTTATATTTAAAGGAGAAAAAATATGAACTTTGATTTTAAAGCATTATTAAATCTTGAAAATCCTTATGGCAGAAAGCTTGTTACTATTGTTTACTACGTTATGACAGGCGCTATTGCTATTAATGCGTTCCTTACTTTTATTGGTGGTATTGCAAGCGTTGCAACAGGAAATGTTTTAGCAGGTTTAATAGATATTATTTTTTGCTTGCCACTTGCATTAGTATATTTCTTGATTCTTCGTGTTGTTTGCGAACTTATTAACGCAATTTTTGAACATTGCGGAAAATAATCAAAAAGTGCTTGACACAATACAAAATATAAAGTATTATAATAAAGCTTGTTATAAAGCAACATTATTTTTGGAGGTATTGCTATGAAATCATTTGTCGCAAAACCCGCTGACATCGAACGTAAATGGTATGTTATCGATGCTAATGGGCAGACACTTGGCAGACTTGCTACACAGGTAGCTATGATTCTGCGCGGCAAACACAAACCTACTTTTACACCTCACGTTGATTGCGGTGATCACGTTATCGTTATCAATGCAGGCAAGGTTGTGCTTACCGGAAAGAAGCTGGAACAGAAAAAATATTATCGTTACAGCGGATATGTAGGTGGTCTTAAAGAGACTTCCGCAAAAGATATGCTTGAAAAGAAGCCTGAATTAATGGTTTATGAAGCTATCAAGGGTATGATGCCCAAAAACTCCTTAGGCAGAGAAATGCTTACTAAACTTCGTGTATATAAGGATGCTGAGCACGCACATGCAGCTCAGAAGCCTGAAACATATACACTGTAATAGGGAGGAGTTTGTATTATGGCATCAAAAGTTCAGTTCTGGGGCACCGGCAGACGTAAAAAAGCTGTTGCAAGGGTTAGACTTGTTGCAGGTAAAGGTGCAATTATCGTTAATAAGCGTGAGCTTGACACTTACTTTGGTCTTGATACACTTAAGAACATCGTTCGTCAGCCTCTTGAATTAACAGAAACACTTGGAAAGTATGACGTTCTTGTAAACGTACAGGGCGGTGGCTTTACAGGTCAGGCAGGTGCAATCCGTCACGGTATCGCACGTGCACTTACTAAGGCAGACGAGAGCCTTAGACCTGCACTTAAAAAAGCAGGATTCCTTACTCGTGACCCAAGAATGAAGGAAAGAAAGAAGTACGGCTTAAAGGCTGCACGTCGCGCTCCTCAGTTCTCAAAGAGATAATCTGTATTATTTCGAAGATTACAAAAACCCCGAAACCATCACGGTTTTCGGGGTTTTCTTTTTGCCTTAAAATATATCTTGGTGCAAACTTGGTGCAAGTTTTATTTTGTTATCATTTCAGCAATCTTGTTATATGTACCTTCAGGCATTTTATAATATTTTTGGAAAGAGGTCATCGGCATAGCGGTAAAGACCATATAGTCATTTTCGTGAATCCAAAAGACACCATAAAAATGCTCGTCTGACACTGCAAGAGCATCGGTTATTTCTGCTTTCGGTTCTTGACTTAAAATGAGCAATGGTTCTCCATCTTGAAAAGATAGATAAATATAATCTTGCTCGGTTCTGTCAATTTCAGTTTCCTCTGCCTTTTCCCATTGCTCCATTATGTATGTGTATAA
>JAZRTX010000030.1:0-124447 GCA_045652205.1 Clostridia bacterium | reverse complement strand
TACTAAGACCGCTTGGCGTCCGACTTCCACGGCATGGTTGCCGCTAACGACGGTAACATCTCGGTAAAGATCAACGACAACGAGTTCCTTTGCACACCCACAGGCGTATCCAAGGGCTTTATGACCCCTGAATATATCTGTAAGGTAGATGCTGATGGTAAAGTTATCCAGGCTAACCCCGGATTCAAACCCTCAAGCGAAATCAAGATGCACATGCGTGTGTATAAGCAGAGACCTGACGTTAACTCAGTAGTTCATGCTCACCCCGTATATGCAACAAGCTTTGCTATTGCAGGCATTCCTTTAACACAGCCCATTATGCCCGAAGCAGTTATCGCTCTTGGTTGCGTTCCGATTGCTGATTACGGTACACCTTCAACAGAAGAAATTCCTGATGCAGTTGAAAAGCATCTTCAGTACTTTGATGCTGTTCTTCTTGAAAACCACGGTGCACTTACATATTCAGATTCACTTATAAATGCATATCACAAGATGGAATCCGTTGAATTCTATGCAAAGCTTCTTTTCAACGCCCGTCTTCTTGGCGGACCCAAGGAGCTTACACCTCAGCAGGTTGAACGTCTTTATGAAATTCGTCGTCAGTTTGGTCTTAAAGGTAAGCATCCCGCAAACGTTTGCCCTAACGCAAAAGACGGTAAATCAAGCTGTCATTCCTGCGGCGGCAACTGCTCCTGCGGCAAGAACAAGGGTGGCGAAGCTGACCTTGTAGCTGAAATCACCAAAAAGGTTCTTGAATCCTTAAATAAGTAAGGATGATGGCTTTTGAAAAATAATATGACGGAAACTGTCAGCAAAATATTGAATGCCTATATGGAATCTCCAAATGAGATGACCCTTGAACTTGCTATGGCACTTAGCCGATACGTTCGCACCGAAGCGTGCAAAATGGGCGTAAACGCAGTTGTAGCTGTTTCAAATTCAGGCGGAAATCCCGTTTCGGTACAGTGTATGAACGATTCATATCTGGCAAGCTATGATGTAGCGTTCAATAAGGCTTACACCGTTGTAGCCCTTAAAATGTCAACCATTGATTTAAAACCCCTTGCTCAGCCAGGCGGTAGCCTTTACGGAATACAGTTTACCAATAACGGTAAAATCGTAATTTTCGGCGGTGGCGTTCCCTTATATAATAAGGAAGGCAAAATAATCGGTGGTTTAGGCGTTTCAGGTGGCTCTGAGGATCAGGATACACTTCTTGCTCAGCTTGGCGGTGACCTTTTTAAAGCCTGCATTGAAAATTTATGAAAGGACTAAACTGAAATGGATATAAACTCAGTAAACGTAGAAGAAATCGTTAAACAAGTACTTTCTTCTATGCAAAATGGTGATAGCGCACCTGTTGCTAAAAAGCCCGCAGGGGAAATTCCTAAAACAGCACGTGTTGCTATGCTTACTCAGCTTGAAAAGTTTGAACTTAAAGAATATCCAATTCCACCGTTAGGTGATGATGATATTCTTGTTAAAGTTGAAGGTTGCGGTGTTTGCGGTACTGACGCACACGAATTCAAACGCGATCCCTTCGGCATGATTCCCGTTGCTCTTGGCCACGAAGGTACAGGCGAAATCGTTGCAATGGGTAAAAACGTTAAGAAAGATAGCGCAGGCAAGCCTTTAAACATCGGTGATAAGGTTGTTACCTGTATGATCTTCAAGGATAATCCCGATATCACAATGTTTGACCTTAATAAGCAGAACGTTGGCGGGGCAGACGTTTACGGTCTTCTTCCCGATGATGATATCCACCACAACGGTTGGTTTGCGGATTATATCTTTGTTCGTAAGGGCTCATCAATCTTTAACGTAAGCGATCTTGATCTTGATTCAAGAATCCTTATTGAGCCTTGTGCAGTTCTTATTCACGCAGTAGAACGTGCAAAAACAACAGGCATCTTAAAATTCAATTCCCGCGTAGTTGTTCAGGGATGCGGACCTATCGGTCTTATCTGTATCGCAATTCTTCGCACAATGGGTATTGAAAATATCGTTGCTGTTGACGGTGATGAAAAACGCCTTGCCTTTGCTAAGGAAATGGGTGCTGATAATTCAGTAAACTTCAAGAACTTCAAAGGTCAGGAAGAACTTGCAAAAGGCGTTGAAGCAGCCTTTGGCGGTTACTTAGCAGATTTTGCTTTCCAGTGCACAGGTTCTCCTGTAGGCCATGCAAATATCTATAAGTTCATTCGTAACGGTGGCGGACTTTGTGAACTTGGCTTCTTTATCAACGGCGGTGATGCAACAATCAACCCCCACTTTGATATCTGCGCCAAGGAAATCACAACAGTTGGTTCATGGGTTTACACTTTAAGGGATTATGCAACAACCTTTGATTTCCTTAAACGTGCAAAAGCTATCGGACTTCCTATGGAAAAACTTATTACACACCGCTATCCTCTTGAAGAAATCAACGAGGCACTTAAAACAAACCTTGCAATGCAGGGCCTTAAAATAGCGGTTATCAATAAGTAAGAGGGTAAATTATGCAGGCAGTTGGAATTATTGAGGTTTACGGTTTAGCAGCAGCATTTGTAGCTTGCGATGGAGGTTGTAAAGCGGCTGACGTAACAAGTGAACCATTTGATAAAAATAAACCGGGCAATCCTGAAGGTCTTAAAGTACCGTTGATCGTATGCGTAAAGTTTCGCGGTCAGGTAGCAGCAGTTGAAGCTGCAATTGAAGCCGCTAAGGAAGCAGCCCAAAAGGTTTCAGGTGTAATTTGCACTCACGTAATACCCAATCCTGAAGAGGATACACAAAAAATGTTAAAGCTTAACGCTTTTGATAAAAAGTAATTTATTGACGGAGGAATTTTAATATGTCACAGGAAGCATTAGGTATGGTAGAAACCAGAGGTCTTGTTGCAGCTATTGAAGCAGCAGATGCTATGGTTAAAGCAGCAGAAGTTGTTCTTATCGGAACAGAAAAGATCGGTAGCGGACTTGTATCCGTTATGGTTCGCGGCGATGTTGGCGCAGTTAAAGCAGCAACAGAAGCTGGCGGAGCAGCAGCAGCTCGTTTAGGCGAAGTAGTAGCAACACACGTTATTCCTCGTCCTCATGGCGATGTTGAAAAGATCCTTCCCAAAATCTAATATATTAAGAGGTTTATTATGAAGTCTTTAGGACTTGTTGAGGTAGAAAGCGTAGCGGCAGCAGTTGACGCACTTGATATTATGTGCAAAACTGCAGACGTTGAGTTTGTTACCTGGGAACGTAAATTAGGCGGCAGGCTTGTTACAATAATCGTACAAGGCTCAATTTCTGCCGTAGCACAGGCAGTAGAAACTGCAGTAGAAAAATGTATCAAAAATGTTGCAGCCCACGCTGTTATAGCAAATCCCCATAGTGAAACTGCAAGGCTTGTTGAACTTTCAGCACAAAGAACCCGCAGGATTTATGAGGAAAGGTTAAAGCAACAGGAAGATAAAACCTATTTGCAAGAGGTTTAATTTAGGAAAGGCGGTATTTTAAAATGGCAGAAGCTAAAAAGACTACAACAAAAAAGTCAACAACAAAAAGCACAACTGCAAAAACAACTGCAACTCCTAAGGCAGCCTCTGCAGCAAGCAGGGCCGCTAAAAGAGTGGCACAAGTAAAAACAGAAGCCAAAGAACAGGTTGCACCTGTAAAGAAGGCTGAACCCAAACAGGAAATTATTAAGGAGGAAAGAAAAATGAATCAGGAAGCATTAGGTATGGTTGAAACCAGAGGTCTTGTTGCAGCTATTGAAGCAGCAGATGCTATGGTTAAGGCTGCTAACGTAGTTCTTATCGGAACTGAAAAGATCGGTAGCGGACTTGTATCCGTTATGGTTCGCGGTGACGTTGGTGCAGTTAAAGCAGCAACAGAAGCTGGCGGAAGTGCAGCAGCACGCTTAGGTGAGGTTGTAGCAACACACGTTATTCCTCGTCCTCATGGCGATGTTGAAAAGATTCTCCCCACACTTAAATAATATAATTAAGTAATCAAACCGTAAGGTTAAAATTAAATTTAAAAATAATCAAGGAGGAAACACAAATGTCACAGGAAGCATTAGGTATGGTAGAAACCAGAGGCCTTGTTGCAGCTATTGAAGCAGCTGATGCTATGGTTAAAGCAGCAAACGTAGTTCTTATCGGAACAGAGAAGATCGGTAGCGGACTTGTATCCGTTATGGTTCGCGGCGATGTTGGTGCAGTTAAGTCAGCAACAGAAGCAGGCGGAGCAGCAGCAGCTCGTTTAGGTGAGGTTGTAGCAACACACGTTATTCCTCGTCCTCATGGCGATGTTGAGAAGATTCTTCCCTCAATTAAGTAATAAATTTCTATTTTTGCCTGGGGCATCAATATGATGCCCCAGATAAAAAAGAAATATTAGGAAGGAATTAAAATGATAGTAGGTAAAGTTGTAGGCAGCGTAGTTGCCACAAGAAAAAATGAAAAACTTTTAGGCAGCAAGTTTATGATTGTTGAACCTGTTTCCAATATGGAAAAGCAGGGCAGAATTGTTGCTATTGATGATGTTGGCGCAGGTATTGGTGAAACCGTACTTGTTGCAACAGGCAGTGCAGCCAGAATCGGCTGTTCAATGGGGGATGCACCTGTTGATGCTGCAATTGTAGGTATTGTTGACAACTCAATCGGATTATAAAAACAATAACTTTTAGGTAATAACTATGAAATTAACAGAACTTTCAAAAATATTTAAGGAATGTGGCGTTGTTGGCGCAGGTGGCGCAGGCTTCCCAAGTTATGCAAAACTTAATGAAAAGGCTGATACGATAATTCTTAATTGCGCTGAATGTGAACCTTTATTAAAGCTTCACCGTCAGGTAATGGCAGAATATGCTTATGAAATTCTTTATGCCTTAAACGAAGTTAAACAGGCAACAGGCGCAAAGGAAATTATTATTGCTATTAAACCCAATTATAAACAGGCTATTCAGGCTATTGAAGAAGTGATTTCTTCATTTGAAGGTGCAAGGATCGGCTTATTGCCACCTGTTTATCCTTCAGGTGATGAAGTTGTTACTATTTATGAAGTAACAGGCAGGGTAGTTCCCGCAGGTAAACTTCCAATAGAGGTTGGCTGTATCGTTTATAACGTTGAAACTATGCTTAACGCATATTATGCAATTACACAAAACAAGCCCGTAACACATAAGTATTGCACAGTAACAGGCGCAGTTAAAAATCCTGTTACACTTAAATTACCTTTGGGTATGAAAGTATCTGAAGTTATAAAAATGGCAGGGGGCGCAACTATTGAGGATTACGAAATAGTTTCCGGCGGTCCCATGACAGGCAGACTTACAAGCGAAAGTGACGTTGTTACAAAAACGTCAAACGCTTACATAATTCTTCCGCCATCACACTTTGTTGTGCAGAAGAAAAAGGCTAACACACAAGTTTCGGTAAACAGGGCAATGTCCGCATGTTGTCATTGTGGAATGTGTACTTCACTTTGTTCAAGGCACATGTTAGGCTACCCAATTGATCCAACAAGTTTTATGAATGCTCTTTCAGCAGGGGCAACAGGTAACATCAAGCCGTATCTTAATACGTTCTTCTGTTCTGCTTGCGGTCTTTGCGAAATGTATTCCTGCTTCCAGAACCTTAATGCCCAAACACTTATCAGTGTGTTTAAAGGCGGTATGCGCAAAGGTGGCGTAAAGATGCCGGAAGTTCAGATGGCACCGGTTGATCCGTTAAGAAGCCAGAAGCTTGTTTCACACGCAAGGCTTACCGCAAGGCTTGGATTAACACAGTATAACAAAAACGCACCTTTAAACGAAGAAGAACCACAGGTTAAACAAGTTAAGATTATGCTTTCACAGCATATCGGCGCTCCAAGCGAAGCGGTGGTTAAAAAAGGCGATAAGGTAACGTTAGGTCAGGTAATCGGCAGAGCATCTGACGATAAATTAGGCGTAAATATCCATTCTTCCGTAAACGGCACAGTTCAGGAAGTAAATGACAGATACATAAAAGTAACACTTTGAAAGGAAAATACTTAAATGAGCAAAGCTATTGGAATGGCTGAGTTTTCAACTGTTTCAGCAGGTATCACAGGCGCAGACCGTATGATCAAAACTGCTGAGGTAGACGTTATTGAAAGCGCAACCGTATGCCCAGGTAAATATATTGTAATTATAAGCGGAGAATTAAGTGCTGTTAAAGCATCAGTAGAAGCCGCAAAGAATTTCCAACCCGAAAAAGTAATTGATAGCTTCGTACTTGGCAATCCCCACGATTCTATTTTTACTGCAATTTATGGCACTGCACAGCCTGAGGACGTTCAGGCTCTTGGCGTAGTAGAAAGCTTCAGTGCTGCAACTGCTATTGTTGCTGCTGATGCTGCTGCAAAAACAGCATTGGTTGAACTTATTGAACTTCGCCTTGCACGTGGTATGTGCGGTAAGTCATATCTTCTTTTAACTGGTTCTGTTTCAGCAGTTACTGCTGCTATTGAAAGAGCTTCTAACGAAGCAGGGGAAAGAGGAATGCTTCTTGATCATTCAGTTATTCCTAATCCCGATAAAAAGCTTTGGGACAGTATTCTGTAAAAAGATGGTGTAAAAAATGCTTGCTATTGAACGTAGAAATGAAATATTAACAAGGCTTTCCACCGATGGTAAGGTTCTTGTTGCTGATCTTGCCAAGGAATTTGACGTTACTGAGGAAACTATCCGCAGGGACCTTGAAAAACTTGATAATGACGGCTTAGCACGTAAAACTTACGGCGGTGCCGTTAAAAATGAAAATTTCAATATTGATTTGCCGTTCCACGTTCGCAAGCAAACCAATGTTGAAAGTAAAAAACGTATCGCATCTTTAATTGGCGATATGATTAACGATGGTGATTATATTATGCTTGATTCAAGCACCACTGCATTGTGCGTGATTAAGAGCATATTACATAAGAAAAATATCACCTTAATAACTAACAGTATTGAAATTTTAATTGAACTTTGTAACAAACCTGAATGGAACATTCTTTCTACCGGCGGAATGCTTAAAGAAGGCGGACTTTCATTAGTCGGCTATCAGGCAGAAAAAATGATTTCAGGCTTCCACGTTGACCTTGCAATATGTTCCTGTAAAGGCATTGATGAGTTTAACGGTGTTACAGATTCAAACGAAAGAGATGCTGAAATCAAAAAAGCATTCTTTAAATCGGCAAACCACAAGCTTTTGGCAGTTGATAGCTCAAAGTTTGATAAAGCTTCCTTTGTTAAGGTTTGCGGTTTTAATGAAATAGATACTATTGTTACCGAAGAAAAGCCAAGTGAAATCTGGCTTGAAAGGTTAAAACAAAATAACGTAAAAGTAGTTTACGAAGAAAACTAATTCTTTGGAGGAAATAAAAATGGCAGATTTTAATCAGGCACAGATAGAAGCCATTGTTCGTCAGGTTATCTCAAATGTAGGTAGCAAGGCAGAAGCAAAGGCAACAGCACCTGAAGCAAAGGTTACAGGCGCAAGCTTTACCTCAACAGAATATAACGGCAGAAAGCTTATCGGTATTTATTCTGATATGAATCAGGCTATTGCCGCTGCGCAGGAAGGCTATACCGCTGTTCGTAAAATGTCAGTTGAACAAAGGGAAAAGATTATTACCGCTATCCGTGAGCTTACTTATAAAGAAGCACCCGTTATGGCAGAAATCGGTGTTAAAGAAACAGGTATGGGTAAGGTTGAACATAAACGCCTTAAACATATTCTTGTTGCAGATAAAACACCCGGAACAGAAGATATTGTTGCTACCGCAAAAACAGGTGATAACGGATTAACGTTAGTTGAAAATGCACCCTTTGGTGTTGTTGGTGCTATCACTCCTTCAACAAACCCCTCCGAAACAGTTATCTGTAACAGTATCGGTATGATTGCCGCAGGTAACGGCGTTGTATTTAACCCACATCCCGGCGCAATTTGTACTTCAAACTATGCAGTTGACCTTGTAAACCGCGCATGTTTTTCAGCAGGCGGACCAAAAGTGCTTGTTGCTTCAATGGATAAGCCCACGTTGGATTCTGCACAGATTATGTATTCACACCCCGCAATCAAACTTCTTGTTTGCACAGGTGGTCCCGGTGTTGTTAAGGCAGTTCTTTCATCAGGTAAAAAGGCTATCGGCGCAGGCGCAGGTAACCCCCCTGTAATCGTTGATGATACTGCTGATATTAAAAAAGCAGGTAAAGATATTATTGATGGTTGTACTTTTGATAATAACCTTCCCTGTATTGCAGAAAAGGAAGTTTTTGCATTTAAATCAATTAAAGATCAGCTTATTTCCGAAATGCTTAAAAACGGCGCATACCTTTTAACTAAGGAAGAAGCCGATAAACTTGTTGATATCGTTTTAGTTGACGTTACAAATAAAAAGACAGGCAAAACACAAAAACAGGTTAACCGTAAGTGCGTTGGTAGGGATGCTTCTGTTATCTATGCAATGCTTAATAACGGCAAAACTTTACCAAGTGACGTTCGTTGCCTTATCTGTGAAACAGAATTTGAACATCTTTTCGTTCAGGAAGAACTTATGATGCCTATTCTTCCTATCGTTACAGTTGATAATATTGATGAAGCAGTTACATTGGCAGTTAAAGCAGAACACGGCAACCGCCATACTGCACACATGCACTCAAAGAACATTGATAACTTAACAAAGTTTGCTTCTGCAGTTGAAACAACAATTTTTGTTAAAAACGCACCAAGCTATGCAGGTATCGGCTTTGGCGGTGAAGGTCATTCAACCTTTACTATTGCAGGCCCCACAGGCGAAGGCATTACATCAGCCCGTAGCTTTACCCGTCAGCGCCGTTGCGTAATGGCAGATAGCTTTAGAATTATTTAAGGAGACTCTTATATGGACGTTAATATTCAAGCTATAACCGAAGCCGTAATAAAGGCTATAAATGAACAGGGCGGTGTTTCTTGCGCCCAGTGTGACGGCGATATTCCCGTTGGCGTATCAAACCGTCATATCCACTTATCAAAGGCTGATTGCGAAACACTTTTCGGTGCAGGCTATGAACTTACACCTATGAAGGACCTTTCTCAGCCAGGTCAGTACGCTTGTAAGGAAACTCTTACAATCGTTGGCCCATCATTAAGACCTATTGAAAACGTTCGCGTTTTAGGTCCTTTAAGACCTGAATCACAGGTAGAAATTTCACGTACAGATTCCTTTACTTTAAAGGTTAAACCTCCTGTTAGGGAAAGCGGTAAGATTTCAGGTAGCGCACCTGTAACCATTATCGGTCCTAAGGGCGTTGTAACACTTAAAGAGGGTTGTATTATCGCAAACCGCCATATCCATATGAGCCTTGAAGACGGTATTAAGTATGGCGTAAAGGATAACGAATACGTTACCGTTGATGCTTGCGGTGAAAGAAAAACAAGATTTTTTGATGTTCAGGTTCGCGTAAGCGATAAATTCCGTCTTGAAATGCACCTTGATACTGACGATGCTAACGCAGCAGGTCTTTCAGGTAAATCACTTGTTAAAATCGTAAAAGAATAAAAAAGTTTTAGGGGCTGACTATGTCAGCCCTTATTTAAAGGAAAGATATTGTGTTTCGTTTGATTGTTTCCGATTACGATGGCACGTTAAATATTAACGATGCGCCACTTAGTAATCAGTTTTTTATAAAACTTAATAATTTGTCAAACCGCGGCAGTATCTTTGCCCTTGCAAGCGGCAGACCTTATAATCAGTTAAAAAAACTGTTCTTTAAGGTTTCAGGCAGTATTGCGTTTATCTCTGATGATGGTGCACAGGTAATGTATAAAAATTGCCTTCTTTATAAAAAAACCGTTGAAATGAACGATGCCAAAGCAATCTGCAAGCTTGCTTTAAACAATGGCTTTGTTGCAATTTGCGCTTTAAGGGAAGAAAATAAAAGCGTTAAACAAGAACAACTTTCCCTGCCGTTCTTTTTAAACGCGGATATTTTTAAAATAATCATTGTTAAAGACGGTAAAAATGCATCTGCGATTAAGGATTTTGCCAATAATTTAAACGTTCGCCTTTGTTATGAAGACGATACTTACCTTGAATTCTGCCATAAAGACGCCAATAAAGGCGAAGCAGTAAAAAAACTGATGCAAAAATTCAGCGTTTCCGAAGCACAAACAATTATCTTTGGTGATGGAATAAACGATATTCCAATGCTTAAATTAACTAAAAACAGATTCTTTCCTGAAAATGCAGATAAAACGGTGCTTGATTTAGGCGGCACAGTGATTGAAAATGTAGAAGAATATATCATAGGTTTAAAATAATGAAATGCTTTTTATTTGATTTTGACGGCACTTTGGCCGATTCAATGCCTACTTGGTCAGGTAAAATGATAAGCGCCTTAAAGGATGAAGGCATCAATCCCCCTGAAGATTTAATAAAAATAATCACTCCGTTAGGGGATAGGGGCGCCGCAGAATATCTTATAACCTTAGGCGTTAATAAAACTGTTGAGGATATTATCAAGTACACCGATGATATTGCCCGCCAAGCCTATGAAAACAGTATTCCGTTAAAAGAAGGCGTTCTTGAATTTTTACAAAAATCAAAGGAGCAGGGAATTTATCTTGCTGTTTTAACTGCAAGCCCCCACAAGTTTCTTGATCCATGCCTTAAAAGAACAAATGCATATAACCTTTTTGATAGTGTTTGGTCCATTGAAGACTTTGGCACCTTAAAAAAGAATCAGGTTGAAATTTATCAGTCAGTGGCTAAGAAAATTGGCTGTAAATTAGAAAATATAACCTTCTTTGATGATAATATTATTGCGTTACAAACTGCAAAAAAAGCAGGTTGTAAAACCGTTGGCGTATTTGATGAAACATCAATTGATATGATTGAAGAAATTAAAAAAGAAACGGATAAATATATTTATTCTTTTTCAGAAATGTAAAATAAAACCCCCGATTTTTCGGGGGTTTAAGTTTTATATCTCAACAATATCGCCATCTTTAACAATTTTAAATTTAAATGGCGGGTTTTTAAGAACTAAGGCTTCTTCTCTGTTTGGGTTTACGTGGTTCATAATAAGATGATTTGTGTTAGTTAATAAAAGCTTATCGTTTATTGTGCCGGGATCATGATGGGCGGTTTCGCAAACAACCAAATCGTAGTGCTTATCGCCTAAAAGGGTAAGATATTCAGGTAAGCCATATCCCATATCACCACTGTAAAAAATCGTTTTGCCTTCTGCTTCCAATAAAAAAGCAAAGGAGTTTTCAATATGTTTTGTTCTTATTGCGGTAACTTTTAAAATGCCGTCATCAAAAATAACGCCTTCACTGTATATTTTATGGATAAGTTCGTCAGTTTTACCTTTGCATCCGCCTGGGATAGTATGTAGCCAATTTAAAACAAGGGTTTTACAAACTTCGTCAGGAAAGTAAAATTCAGGTCTGCAAACAAAATACGGTGGGTACCATAAAATGTTATTAGAAAAATTTAAAACGCCGTCAAAATGGTCGGAATGGGGGTGGGTAACAAATAAAGCCTTAACCGATTCTAAAGGAATTTCATAGTTTATAAGATTATAATTAACGTCTGCGCCTGCATCAATAATGTAAGTATTGCCACCAACAGTAATAAAAGTGCAGGAACATTGTCTGTTCTTTTCAGGTAATCCGTGGCTTGTGCCAACAAAGTCAATTCTTATCATAATAAGCCCTCCTTAAGCGTTTAAAACATTATACCATTTATTATATAGGATTTCAATATTTAATTGTATAAAAAAAGGCAAAAAAATAAAAATAAGTGTTTACTTATTTGCCCAAAAGGTGTATTATATAATATGATAAAATTCCGTAAACTGCGGATTTTAATAAATTAAGGGAAATTCCCGTAAAAATATTTAGGAGGAAAACACTATGGCAAGAAAGTTTAAGACCATGGATGGTAACAATGCTGCGGCATACGTTAGCTATGCGTTTACTGAGGTTGCAGGTATTTATCCTATCACACCCTCAAGCCCAATGGCAGACTATGTTGATCAATGGTCAGCAGCAGGACAGAAGAACATCTTTGGCACAACCGTTAAGGTTGCAGAAATGCAGTCAGAAGCAGGTGCTTCAGGTACAGTACACGGCTCATTAGCAGCAGGTGCACTTACAACTACATACACCGCATCACAAGGCTTACTTCTGATGATCCCCAATATGTACAAGATCGCAGGTGAATTATTACCTTGCGTATTCCACGTTTCAGCACGTACAGTTGCAAGCCACGCCCTTAATATTTTCGGCGACCATTCTGACGTTTATGCATGCCGTCAGACAGGCTTTGCTATGATGGCAGAAACAAATACACAGGAAGTTATGGACCTTGGTCCTGTTGCTCACCTTGCTTCAATTGAAGGTAGAGTACCCTTCCTTAACTTCTTTGACGGTTTCCGTACATCTCACGAACTTCAAAAAGTAGCAGTTTGGGATTACGAAGATCTTAAAGAAATGTGCGATATGGATGCAGTTGAAGCATTCCGTAAGCGTGCACTTAACCCCGAACGTCCCGTAATGCGCGGAAGCCACGAAAACGGAGATATCTTCTTCCAGCACCGTGAAGCTTGTAACGCATATTACGATGCAATTCCCGCTATCGTTGAAAAGTATATGGACAAGGTTAACGCTAAACTTGGTACAGATTATAAGCTTTTCAACTACTACGGCGCACCTGATGCAGAACGCGTAATCATTGCAATGGGCTCAATTTGTGACGTTGCTGAAGAAGTTATTGATTACCTTACAGCACAGGGCGAAAAGGTTGGTTTAGTAAAGGTTCGTCTTTACAGACCTTTCTCAGCAGAAAAGCTTGTTGAAGCTATTCCTGCAACTGCAAAGAACATCGCTGTTCTTGATAGAACAAAAGAACCCGGCGCACTTGGCGAGCCTCTTTATCTTGACGTTATTGCTGCTCTTGAAGCAAAGGGCGTTAAGGCAAACGTTATCGGCGGCCGTTACGGTTTAGGTTCAAAGGATACACCTCCTGCAAGCGTATTTGCAGTATTTGATGAACTTAAAAAGGATGCTCCTAAAAAGATGTTCACCATCGGTATCGTTGATGACGTTACCAATCTTTCTCTTGAAGAAAAGCCCGCTCCCAACACTGCAGCAGAAGGCACTATTGAATGTAAGTTCTGGGGTCTTGGCGGTGACGGTACAGTTGGTGCTAACAAAGACTCTATTAAGATTATCGGTGACCACACAGATAAATACGTTCAGGCATACTTCCAGTATGACTCAAAGAAAACAGGCGGTATAACAATTTCTCACCTTCGTTTTGGTGATAAGCCTATCAAGAGCCCCTATTACATCAATAAGGCTGACTTCGTTGCTTGCCACAACCCCTCCTACGTTGAAAAAGGCTTCAGAATGGTTAACGACGTTAAGCCCGGCGGTTCATTCCTTATTAACTGCCAGTGGGATGCAAAGGAACTTGAAGAAAAGCTTTCAGGCGAAGCAAAGAGATATATCGCTAACAACAACATTAACCTTTACACAGTTAACGCTATTGACCTTGCAGCTGAAATCGGCTTAGGTAAGCGTACAAACACTGTTTTACAGTCTGCATTCTTTGCTCTTTCCAACGTTCTTCCCCGTGAAGAAGCTATCGGCTATATGAAGGAAAAAGCACAGAAGTTCATGAAGAAGGGTAAAGAAATCGTTGAAATGAACGAAAAGGCTATTGATGCCGGTGCTAACGCATACGTTAAGATTGACGTTCCTGCTTCTTGGAAGGATGCTGTTGACGTTAAGGAAGCTCCTACCGAAAAGGGCAGAGCAAAGCTTGTTAAGATGGTTGACGGTATTATGAAGCCCGTTGCAAAGATGAACGGTGACCTTCTTCCTGTTTCCGTTTTCGTTGACCACGCTGACGGTACATTTGAACAGGGCGCATCAGCATACGAAAAACGCGGTGTTGCAGTTATGGTTCCTGCTTGGGATAACACAACTTGCGCACAGTGTAACCGTTGCTCATTTGTTTGCCCCCACGCAACTATCCGTCCTTTCGCATTAGATGCTGAAGAAATGGCAAATGCACCTAGCGCACTTCTTAAGGGCAAGCGTCCTGCTGCTCCTAAGACAGAATACGTTTACACACTTGCAGTTTCACCCCTTGATTGTATGGGTTGCGGTGTGTGCGTAGGCGTATGTCCCACAAACTCACTTAAGATGGTTTCCCGTGAATCACAGGATCACATGCAGGAAGTATTTGATTACTGTGTTGACGTTGTTACAGAAAAGCCCGAAACAGTTGCAAATCTTAACCTTGTAGGCAGCCAGTTCAAACAGCCTCTCTTAGAGTTCTCAGGCTCCTGCGCAGGTTGTGCTGAAACTGCTTATGCACGTCTTATTACCCAGCTTTTCGGTGATAGAATGTATATCTCCAACGCAACAGGTTGTTCATCAATCTGGGGCGGTCCTGCAGCAACAAGCCCCTATACAGTAAATAAGGAAGGCTTCGGTCCTGCTTGGGCAAACTCATTATTTGAAGATAACGCTGAACACGGCTACGGTATGTACCTTGGTCAGAAGGCTGTTCGCACTCGTCTTATGGATCAGGTTAAGGAAATGGCTGAATCCGATAAGGCAAGCGATGAATTTAAGGCAGCTGCAAAGCAGTATCTTGATACAGCTGAAGATGGTAAGGCAAACGCTATTGCAACAAAGGCATTAGTTGCTGAACTTGAAAAGGCTCAGGCAGCAGGTTGCCCCACAGCAGCAGAAGTTCTTAACAATAAAGAATTCCTTTCCAAGAAGACCGTATGGATCTTCGGTGGTGACGGTTGGGCATACGATATCGTCTTCGGCGGTGTTGACCACGTTCTTGCTTCTGGCGAGGCCGTAAACATTATGGTATTTGATACCGAAGTTTACTCCAACACCGGTGGTCAGGCTTCAAAGGCATCACAGATCGGTCAGGTTGCACAGTTCGCAGCAGCAGGTAAGGCTATCGCTAAGAAGAGCCTTGCAGAAATCGCTATGAGCTATGGCTACATCTACGTTGCACAGATCGCTATGGGCGCTGATATGAATCAGACTCTTAAAGCAATTCAGGAAGCAGAAGCTTACCCAGGTCCATCACTTATTATCGGCTATGCACCTTGTGAAATGCACTCAATTAAGGGTGGTATGATTCACTGTCAGGACGAAATGAAGAAGGCTGTTGATTGCGGTTACTGGAATATGTTCCGTTTCAACCCTGCAAACGAAAAGCCCTTCACCATTGACTCCAAGGAGCCCACAACCGATTATAAGGAATTCATCCTTAACGAAGCTCGTTATTCTTCACTTACACGTTCATTCCCTGAACGCGCTGAAGAACTCTTTAACCTTGCTGCTGAAACAGCAAAGAAGAAGAGAAAGCATCTTGAAAAGCTTCAGGCTCTTTACAACGACTAATTCAATTAGTTAAAATTAAAGACCGCAGAAAATTTCTGCGGTCTTTTTTTTGTTTTTAATATTATGTGTGTAAATAATTTGACGAAAAATATTTAAAAAGTTTACTAATACTAAAAATTTACAGGCAAATAACTAAACAAAAGTAATAAAAAACAGTAAAAAAATCATAAAAAGTGTTTATTTAAAAATGGCAAAAACCACGGTAGCACAAGGGTTTTTGCGTTTTCTACAAGCAAAAAACAAAAAATAAAAAAGTATATAAAAAAACTATTGACAAATTTGCAGGTATTGATATAATTTATCTATCCTTAAAGTTTAGCAAAAATAAACTTTTTATTTATAAAGGGGGGCGTAAAAATGCTGTTAGGTGAAAAAATAAAGATGCTACGCATACAACACGGCTTAACGCAAGAAGAACTTGCTAACCGCTGTGAGCTTTCAAAAGGCTTTATATCACAGATTGAAAGGGATTTAACAAGCCCAAGTATCGCAACCCTTATTGATATGTTAGAATGTTTAGGTACTAACTTAAAAGATTTCTTTTCTGAAGAAACGGAAGAAAAAATTGCCTTCACACAGGAAGACTACTTTATAAAAGAAGAAGATGAGCTTTCTGTTACATGGCTTGTACCTTCTGCCCAAAAGAACTCAATGGAACCTATCATGCTTTCCTTAAAGGGTAACGCAAAAACTGAAACCGATGATCCCCACGATGGTGAAGAATTCGGATACGTTTTAACAGGTAAGATAGTTGTTGTTTGCGGTAAGGTGCGAAAAAAGTGTAAAAAAGGCGAAAGCTTTTACTTTAATTCCAATCAACCCCATTATATTGAAAATGCAGGCAGTACTGAGGCAACTGTGCTTTGGGTAAGCACACCGCCCAGCTTTTAAAGGAGAAAATTATGAAAAATATTATTGTTGATTTAAAAAATATTTCTAAAAGCTATGACGGTGAAACTGTCCTTGATAACATTTCCCTTTATATCAGGGAAAATGAATTTATGACTTTATTAGGTCCTTCAGGTTGCGGTAAAACCACAACACTCAGAATTATTGCAGGCTTTGAAACTGCGGATTCAGGTGAAGTGTTCTTTGAAAATAAGATTTTAAACGATATTCCACCATATAAGCGCAATATCAATACTGTTTTCCAAAAGTACGCGCTTTTCCCACATCTTAACGTTTATGAAAACGTTGCCTTTGGTCTTCGCTTAAAAAAGGTTAAGGATGAAGAAATCCGCGAAAAAGTAAAAGAAATGCTTGCAATGGTAAACCTTAAAGGTTTTGAAAAGCGTAATATCAATACCCTTTCAGGTGGTCAGCAACAGCGTGTTGCTATTGCCCGTGCTTTAATTAACGACCCCAAGGTTCTGCTTCTTGATGAACCTTTAGGCGCGCTTGACTTAAAGCTTCGCAAGGATATGCAGAACGAATTAAAAAATATTCAGTTAAAAACAGGTATTACCTTTATTTACGTTACACACGATCAGGAAGAAGCCCTTTCAATGTCCGATACCGTTGTTGTTATGGCAGACGGTAAAATTCAGCAGATTGGTACGCCTACCGATATTTATAACGAGCCTAAAAACGCTTTCGTTGCAGATTTTATAGGTGAATCAAATATTGTTGACGGCATTATGCTTGAAGACTATAAGGCAAAATTCTCAGGCCACGTGTTTGAATGTTTAGATACTGGCTTTAAGAAAAACGAAGCCGTTGATATCGTTGTCCGCCCTGAAGACGTTGACGTTGTTCCGTTAGATAAAGCTATGCTTTCAGGCGTTGTAACAAGCGTAACCTTTAAAGGTGTTCACTATGAAATCATTGTTGATATCGGCGGTTTTAAATGGATGATTCAAACTACCGATTTTGTTGGTGTAAATGAAAAAATCGGGCTTTACATTGAGCCTGATGCAATCCACGTTATGAAAAAATCAGAATATTCTGATATGTTTGGCGATTATTCCTCATTCTCTGATGAATTAGATAAACTTTCCGATGCAACGGAGGTAATTGACGAATGAAGAAAAACGCTTTTATGAAGCAGATTTCCGCTACGCCGTATTACGTGTGGGCGGCACTGTTTATAATCGTGCCAATCATTTACGTTTTATATTACACCTTTACAGATAGTAGCGGTCAGTTTGTATTTTTTGAAAACTTTAAGATAATTGAACATTATTCTTCAACCTTTTTGCTTTCAATTATGATGGCTTTTATCGCAACGGTTATATGCCTTTTAATAGGTTACCCCCTTGCCCTTGCAATTTCACGCACAAAGCCTGTAACACAAAAGATTTTAATAATGCTTGTAATGTTACCAATGTGGATAAACTTTATTATCCGCACAGATTCTATTGCAATTTTATTAGAAAAAAACGGTCTTATCAATCAGTTTTTAGGTATCTTTAATTTACATTTGGAACTTATGGATACACGTTTCGCAGTTATCGTAGGTATGGTTTATGACTTTTTACCTTATATGATTCTGCCTATTTATTCAGTTTTAACAAAGCTTGATATTCGCCTTGTTGAAGCCGCAAGGGACCTTGGCTGTAACGCTTTTCAGGCGCTTACCAAGGTTATAGTTCCTTTAAGCGTTGCAGGCATTATTTCAGGTATTACAATGGTTTTTGTGCCCTGTGTAAGTACCTTCTATATTTCACAGCGCCTTGGCGGTGCAAACACATATTTAATCGGTGATGCTATTGAAGCAAGAATGTTATCAATTTCTGCCGATTACAATAAGGGCGCAACATTGTCGTTCGTTTTAATGATTCTTATTGTTGTAAGCACGTTAATAATGAATCATTATTCCGATGAAGAAGAATCAGGCACGGCAGGAGGTTTTATGGCATAATGAAAAGCAGTAAAATCTACATTGCCTTGTGCTTTGTGCTTTTGTACGCACCTATCGTTATATTGATTTTCTTTTCCTTTAACTCACTTGAATCAACAGGTGTGTTCGGTGGATTCTCATTAAAATGGTACGAAGCCATTTTGCAAAACGAACTTGCAAAGGAAGCGTTAATCAATTCCTTGATTATTGCCGTTTCTTCTGCATTGGTTGCAACGGTAATTGGCACGTTAGCCGCCCTTGGCATTTCAAAAATCAAAAAGAAATTTATTAAAAGCAGTATTATGACTGTTACTAATATTCCTATGGTAAACCCCGAAATCGTTACTGCAGTTTCAATGGCATTTTTGTTTATGGCAACGCTTACGTCTTTGGGCTTTATTAAAAACGATGATACCATTGATATGATAAGCCTTTTAATTGCCCACACAACCTTTGGCTTGCCGTACGTTATACTTTCTGTTTTACCTAAAATCAGGCAGATGGATAAATCACAGACGGAAGCCGCACTTGATTTAGGCTGTAAGCCGATGCAGGCATTTTTTAAGGTAGAATTACCCCAGCTTATGCCCGGCATTTTAACAGGTCTTATTATGGCGTTTACAATGTCCTTTGACGATTTCGTTATCAGTTATTTCGTACGCCCAAAATCAACGGTTACAACTTTACCGCTTTTGATTTATTCAATGACCGGTAAAGGTACAGTTACACCTGATATGTACGCTTTATCAACCTTTATGATAATTGCAATTTTCTTGCTTTTGATTCTTGCTAACCTTGCAGGAGCGAGACAGGAAATTCAGGCGGCAAGGCAGTCAAGAAAGTTAAGAAAACAACAGGAGGCAAAAAAATGAAAAGATTTTTAGTGCTCTTGGTAATTTTAACGCTTTTTGTTTGCTTGTTTTCAGGCTGTGAACAAGAAACAAACGAAACTATCGTTTTAAACGTTTTTAACTGGGGCGAATATATTTCTGATGGTGAAGGCTCCTGGGAATACGAGGACGAAGAAGGCAATATAATTGAAATTCCCTATTTAGATATAAACGCGGAGTTTGAAGAGTATTATCAAAAAAAGCATCCGGGGAAAAAGGTGGAAGTTAATTATACAACATATTCTTCCAATGAAGAAATGTATGCTAAAATGACAACCTCTGATGCTTCCTATGATATTATTATTCCATCGGATTATCTTATTCCAAAGTTAATTAAGGAAAACTTAATTCAGCCAATTAACATTGAAAATATACCAAACTACAAAAATATAGGCGAGCAGTATCTTGCACCAAACGTTTCCTACGTTGAAGAAAACGGTGAAAGAACTTATTATTCTGCAACCTATACCTTTGGTAAGGTTGGCATTATCTATAATAAAACCTTGCTTGAAGAAACTTTCGCTGATTTTGATGCAGAAAGTTTTGAAAGTGAAGGCTGGGGCGTTTTGTGGAATGAAAAATACAAGGATCTTGGTATTTTGCAGTTTAACAATTCCCGCGATGCCTTTGCAACTGCACAGTTTACTTTGATGCAACAGGATAATTACCAAGGCGAAACAAGCTATATCAATAAATCCGTTAATGAAGCAGGCGGAAAGGATATATACGACCGCGCATTAAAAATGCTTAAAGACCAGCAACCTTTAATCCAGAAATACGTTATGGATGAGGTGTTCAATAAAATGGAAACAGGTAACGCCGCAATAGCACCTTATTATGCAGGCGATTACTTTACAATGACCTGGAACTGCGAAGATTATGAGCTTTGCCTGTTCTATCCAGATGAAGGCTCTAACTCATTTTTAGACGGTATGTGTATTCCTACAAGCTCAAAACACCCTGAGATTGCAGAAGAATATATTAACTTTATGTTGTCTGTTGACGAAGACCCAACAAAAAATATTGCCGCAATAAACGCTGAATATATTTGTTACGGATGTCCTAACGTTTTAGTTCAGGAAGACCCTGTTTATAAGTATTTTGTTGAAAACGAAATGCACGAAGAAGGCTATGACCTTCTTTACGGCGAAGGCATTTTTGATTTTGAATCTGAAGGTTTTGTTTGTTTAGATGATGAAACCCAATATTACCTTAACGAATGTTGGGATTCATTAAAGATACAGGATAGTAGTGTTGGCGTAGTAATGCCCGTTATTTGCATTACCTTAATTGCGTTAATCACCGTTTATTTAACCGTTCAGGGTATTAAGAAAAAACGCAGAGCAAGGTATTGGGACTAATGGAACGAAAACTTGATTTCAGCCTTACCTGTTGTTTTACAGGCCATAGAGTTATTGCCTTAAAGGATAAAGAAAAGCTAATTTCTGACCTTGAAAAAACAGTAGAAGAACTTATTCAAAAAGGCGTTAAGCATTTTATATGTGGCGGTGCTATTGGCTTTGATACGCTGGCGGCAAAGGCAGTTTTAAAAATGAAGGAAAAGTATGACGTTTTTCTTGAAATTGCCGTACCCTGCAAAGATCAGGATGCTAAATGGAATAAAAACCAACAGGAAGAATACCAAAAAATATTAAAAAGCGCCGATAAGGTAACGGTGCTTTTTGAAAAATACGTAACGGGATGTATGCATTTTCGCGATGCGTTTATGGTAGATAATTCGGATATTTTGGTTTCCTATTATCGCGGAAGACAAGGTGGCACCCAATATACCTTTTTGTACGCTGAATCCCGCGGATTAAAAGTTATAAACCTATAAAAAAGAAAGGATACTTCGTTTGAAGTATCCTTTTAGTTTTATTAAATTACTTTGTTTTTAAAACAACGTCGTGTGCGCCGCCTTCAACAATACTTACTGATGAAACCAAAGTAAGCTTTGCTTTTTCCTGTAATTCAGGAATGTTGTGTGCGCCACAGTTACACATTGTGCTCTTAACCTTTGAAAGAGTTTTGCGAACGTTATCTGAAAGATTACCTGCATAGGGAACGTAGGAGTCAACACCTTCTTCAAATGAAAGCTTGCCTGCGCCACCTAAATCGTATCTCTGCCAGTTTCTTGCACGGTTGGAGCCTTCACCCCAATATTCTTTCATTAACGTGCCGTTAACGTTAACCTTTGCTGTGGGGCTTTCTTCAAAGCGTGCAAAGTATCTGCCAAGCATAACGAAATCTGCGCCCATAGCAAGTGCTAAGGTAATGTGATGGTCGTGAACGATACCGCCGTCGGAACAAACAGGAACGTAAATGCCTGTTTCCTTAAAGTATTCGTCTCTTGCCTTGCAAACGTCAATAACTGCAGTAGCCTGTCCTCTGCCGATACCCTTTGTTTCGCGGGTGATACAGATTGAACCGCCACCGATACCAACCTTAATAAAGTCAGCACCGCATTCAGCAAGGAAACGGAAGCCTTCACCGTCAACAACGTTACCTGCGCCAACCTTAACCTTGTCACCGTATTTTTCACGGATAAACTGAATGGTTAATTTCTGCCATTCTGAATAGCCTTCTGAAGAGTCAATACAAAGCACGTCAGCACCTGCTTCAACAAGAGCAGGAACACGTTCAGCATAGTCTCTTGTATTGATACCTGCGCCTACAATGTAACGCTTTTGGTCATCTAAAATTTCATCAGGATTGTTCTTGTGTGTTTCATAGTCCTTACGGAATACAAAATAAAGAAGCTTACCGTCTTCTGTTACGATAGGTAATGAGTTTAATTTATTTTCCCAGATAATATCATTGGCTTCACTTAAAGTAGTACCTTCTTTTGCAACGATTAACTTATCTAAAGGCGTCATAAAATCAGTAACCTTAAGATCTTGGCTCATACGGCTTACACGGTAATCCCTGCCTGTAACGATACCAACAAGCTTGCCGTTAGGTGTGCCGTCTTCGGTAATAGCAACTGTTGAATGGTTTGTTGCTTCTTTAAGCGCTAAAACGTCCTTAAGCGTAGCTTCAGGAGAAAGGTTAGAATCGCTTTTTACAAAGCCTGCCTTATAACCTTTTGCGCGGGCAACCATTGCTGCTTCATCTTCAATGGACTGTGAGCCGTAAATAAATGATACGCCACCTTCTCTTGCAAGGGCAACTGCTAATCTATCGCCTGAAACGGACTGCATGATTGCTGAAACCATAGGAATGTTCATTTCAATAGCAGGCTTTTCACCTTTTTTAAATTTAACAAGGGGCGTTTTAAGGCTAACGTTCTGTGGAATGCAGGTGCTGTCAGAATAACCGGGCACAAGCAAATATTCATTAAAAGTGTGGGATGCTTCATTAAAGAATGATGCCATAATATTATCTCCTTTTTTAAAAAATTATATTGTATAATATGATAATCGCCTTTAGCTTTTTTGTAAAGTAAAAACTAAAGGCAATTTGTTAATTTTCTTTATAAATTGGGAATTTTTTGCAAAGTTCCACTACTTCATTAAGCACAAGGTCCTTATTTTGCGCAAAATCAACTGCGCAAAGTTTAAGCCAGTGCGCAATTTTCTTCATTTCTTCTTCCTTGAAACCACGGCTTGTAACAGCGGGCGTACCGATACGGATACCGCTTGTGATAAATGGGCTTTGTGGATCAGCGGGAATAGCGTTTTTGTTTGCAGTAATGTGAACCTCGTCAAGCATACGCTCAAATTCTTTACCTGTTAAATTAAAGTTGCGAAGGTCAATAAGCATAAGATGATTGTCAGTTCCGCCTGAAACAAGGTTAAAGCCTTCTTCTATTAAAGCGTTAGCAAGCGCCTGTGCATTTTTTGCGATCTGCTGTTGATATTCTTTGAATTCAGGGGTTAAAGCTTCACCAAAAGCAACTGCCTTTGCTGCGATAATGTGCATCAAAGGTCCGCCCTGAGTTCCGGGGAATATTGCTTTATCAATCTGCTTTGCAAGCTCTTCTTTGCATAAAATCATACCACCACGTGGTCCGCGAAGAGTTTTATGTGTTGTGGTTGTAACAACGTGGGCATAGGGAACAGGTGATTCGTGCACGCCTGCGGCAACAAGGCCTGCAATATGCGCCATATCAACCATAAAGTAAGCGCCAACCTTGTCGGCAATTTCTCTGAAACGCTTAAAATCTATCTTTCTTGGATAAGCAGATGCGCCTGCAAGAATAAGCTTGGGTTTGTTTTCTAACGCGAGCTTTTCAACTAAATCGTAATCAATGGTTTGTGTTTGTTCGTTTACACCGTAAGGTACGATGTTAAAATATTTACCTGAAATGTTTACGGGAGAACCGTGGGAAAGATGTCCGCCTTCTGCTAAGGACATTGAAAGAACAGTGTCCCCGGGATTTAAAAGCGCAAAGAAAACTGCAAGGTTTGCACTTGCACCACAATGTGGCTGAACGTTAGCATGCTCTGCGCCAAAAAGCTTTTTAGCCCTTTCTCTTGCAAGTTCTTCAACTTCGTCAACAAATTGGCAACCACCGTAGTAACGTTTTGCAGGATAGCCTTCTGCGTACTTGTTAGTAAGGGGAGTGCCTGCTGCTAAAAGCACTGCTTTTGAAACAACGTTTTCAGAAGCAATCAATTCAATGTTGAATTGCTGACGGTCAAATTCTTTCTTGCAGGAAGCATACACCTCAGCATCGTAATTCATAAGCTCATCGTAAAACATTTTTATACCTCAAAAACAAATAATTATTTTTTAGTATTATAACAGAAACAAACTTGTTTTGCAATCATTTTATATAAGACAGGTTAATTTTGTACTATAAAAAAACAGAATACATATTGACGATAAGACTTTTAAATGTTAAAATTAACGTGTGTATTAAGAAAGGAACTTTTTTATGGGTATAAACAATTTGTATAAAAAAAATTCAGTTAATTTTATTCGTACGCAAACGGATAAATTATTTATTGATGAAAATAGCGAAAGCCATTTTACAGGCATAGTTGATGAAACGTATAATTTTATTGAAGAATTTCAACTTTTTAATGTAGAAGACTGGGCGCGTTTTGTTGATCAGTTCCGCATTTTATCCGATACCGATAACGGTTGGCGCGGTGAATACTGGGGCAAAATGATGCGCGGTGCTTGTTTTGTGTATTCTTATACAAATAATCAAAAACTGTATGATATTTTAACTGAAACTGTTAAAGATATGCTTTCAACAATGGATTCTTTGGGCAGAATAAGCTCATATCCCGTTCATTTGGAACTCAACGGTTGGGATATCTGGTCAAGAAAGTACGTTCTTTTAGGTTTGCAGTATTTTATGGAAATATGCACAGATGTGCAACTGAACGAATGTATCGTTGAATCTATGATAAAACAGGTGGATTATCTGATTTCTAAAATAGGCAATGAAGAAGGCAAAATGCCTATTACAAGAACTTCAAATTTCTGGCGCGGTGTAAACTCATCTTCTATTTTAGAGCCTGTTGTAAGGCTTTACGTTTTAACAAACGAGCAGAGATTTTTAGATTTTGCAACGCATATTGTTTCTTCAGGCGGTGCAGAAATTGCAAACATTTTTGAGCTTGCCTACGAAGATAAAACCGACCCTTATCAGTATCCCATCGTGAAAGCCTACGAAACTATTTCATGCTTTGAAGGTCTTTTAGAATATTACAGGGTAACAAAAGAAGAAAAATGGAAAACTGCCGCAATAAATTTTGCAAGGCGATTGGCAAAAACCGATATAACCATTATCGGTACGGCAGGTTGTGTTCACGAATATTTTGACCATTCTGCTTTAAGGCAGACTGATCCTAAGTTGCAAGGCATTATGCAGGAAACCTGTGTAACTGTAACGTGGATGAAGTTTTGTATGCAACTTTTACTTTTAACAGGTGAAAGCGAATTTGCAGATTTATTTGAACAATCTTTTTATAACGCATATTTAGGTGCGGTGAATACTGAAAAAATTGTTGATGAACACGTTTTAACAAAATATCCCGAAGCTGTTTTAATTCCTTTGCCTTTTGATAGTTATTCTTCTTTAACACCAAACACAAGGGGTAGGGGAGTAGGCGGTTTAAAGGTTATGCCCGATAACCACTATTACGGATGTTGCGCCTGCATTGGTGCGGCAGGTATCGGTATGGTACATAAAATTGCAACCAACGTTAAAAATACGGGTATAGCGGTAAATCTTTATATTAACGGCACAACAAAAACCGTAACGCCCTTAAATAATCCCCTTACCCTTAACTTTAAAACAGAATATCCCAAAGAAGCAACGGTTCAGATTGATGTTTCTGTTGAACAGACGGAAGATTTTGAAATTTCTTTAAGGATACCTGATTGGAGCAAACAAACTGCGCTTTTTGTTAACGGCGAAAGCATAGAAGTAACAAAAGGATATACCGATATTAAACGCTTATGGCAAAACGGAGATAAAATAACCGTTATTCTTGATATGCGTACCCGTGTTATGCATCCTGTTAAATTTGAAAAAGACGTTGTAATGCTTGGTATTCATTGGTTGCAGAATTATATTACCCCACAGGTTGTTTACCAATCACCTGAAGCAATGTTCCATATTGCACTTTTGCGCGGACCGCTTGTTTTAGCCCGCGATGCACGCCTTGATGGAACTGTTGATGAAGCTGTTTTGGTTGATTATGATGAAGATGGTTACGTTCTGCTTACAGAATCCGATAAAGCAACCTTTAACACAATAGTAGAATATCAGGTGCCAACAAAGGATAATAAAACCTTTACTGTAATAGATTATTCTTCCGCAGGTAAAACGTGGCGTGAAGATTCCCGTTACGCATGTTGGCTTCCTACAAAAAAATACTGGTAAAAAAAGAACCTGCAAAACGCAGGTTCTTTTATTTATATACTATTGAAAAAACGTAACCGTTTTCCGCTTTTGTTAAAATATTATAGCCGTCAATCTTGATTTTACCGTCGGTTACCACGTTTAATTTTTTGATACCTTTAAGCCCAACACCTGTTAGTTTTAAATAGGCTTCTTTAACTGTCCAAATGGTAAAAAACTTTTCATCACTGTCAATAAATGCGATTTCATTTAAAGAAAAATACGTTTTTATAAGCTTTTTGTTAAACGGACGGATTACTTCAATATCAACGCCAACTGCATCTTCGTTAATTGCAACCAAAGCCATATCTTTTGAATGGCTGATGCTGATATCGTAGGAACTATCTTTGATATAAGGTTTTCCGCTATCAACGTATTCAATTTTTATATCCTTGTTAAGCACCGATTTTCCTAATGAAATAGCAAGAAGTTTTGCTTCTTTTTTTGAATCAGCGCTTTTATTGATAAGATACTGCATTTTATTCACCCAGTAAACATATTACAATAAAAATAAAAAATCGTCAACGGTACGTGATAAAGAATTCTTGGTGATAATTTTTTATAATTTTTTGGTTTTTTCTTATGATTGATTTGCGCACTGAGAAATGGTATAATATTATAGAGTAATTATCCCTGTGTAAAAAAGGAGAGAATTTTATTATGAAAAAGATTTTAAGCGCATTGATGATTGCAGTTATGGTATTAACTATGTCGTCATTTTCAATGATTACTTTTGCCCAACAGGATAGCTCAAACCAAAAGTATCAGTTTGAGGGCGCAACCCTTGATCTTGGTGCAACCTTAACTATTAACTATTATGCAAAAGCAGATGCAGGCTATAAAGTGCAGTTTACAATGAACGGCAAAACACGAACAGTTGATGGGGATTACGATTCTAAAATGGGATTGTATAAATTTGCATTTACCGGTATCAACCCACAGTGTATGAACGATATTGTTGATGCAAAATTACTTGATGCAAACGGTCAGGAGATTGATTCCTATAACGGCTATAGCGTAAGGCAGTATTGTAATAATATGGCAAGCACAACTGCAAAAGAAAATAATTTTACACAAGTTCAGCATAATGCAATGCTTCGCTTACTTGCAGATACTCTTAACTATGGCGCAGAAGCACAGCTTTATCAAAATTATAAAACTAATACCCTTGCAAACAGCGAACCTTGGGTAATGCAGAATGAAAGTTCCTTTAAGATCCCACAGGGCATCAAGGAAGTAAAGGGTAATCAGGATACCGACGGTCAGATTAAATCTGCAAGTCTTTCAATATCCAATGTAAACAACATTTATTTCCGTCTTGTTTTAAACAGTGAAGACGTTGTTATTACCCTTAATAATAAGGTTATTGATAGATCACAGCTTAAATTGGACGATGATGGCACGTATCTTCTTTATACCGAAGATCTTACTGCAACACAGTTTGATAAAGAATTTAAACTTGTTTTATCTAAAAACGGTCAGGAAATAAGCAATGCAAGATATAATCTTAAAGCATTCGTTCAGTCAAAACACGC
Organism: Clostridia bacterium; assembly: GCA_045652205.1. Classification (GTDB taxonomy): domain Bacteria; phylum Bacillota; class Clostridia; order Christensenellales; family QALW01; genus UMGS1322. The sequence goes on along the minus strand of JAZRTX010000030.1, from coordinate 96,912 downwards.
AAGTGAAAGTGTTGGCGGAATTTCAAAAGCACTTAGTAACTATGGCGATTCAGCAGTTTACTATATTAAGGCAATAAGCAAAGATCTTGACCTTGATTTTGATCTTGGTTATGGCGAACTTTTAACCGATAACGTTATTCCTGAACTTGCAAGTACTTTTGATTATGCAATTTCACCTGAAGCAGTAGATTGGTTTGTTCCTGCTGGATGGAATACAACAATGAGCTTTGTTGATGATGGTAACGGCGGAAAAGCACTTGCCTTTACTATTGGTGAAAGCTATGAATCAGCAATGTTTAATATCGCACCTTACGTTAAACCGGGTAAATACGCCGTATCATTCAGATATAAGGTTATAGGTGAAGCAACGTTTAACACAACCATTCGTATGGATGTTAACACACCTCACCCAAGCTTTGATAACATAGTTCAGCCTGTTGGCAATAACGTTTGGGGTAAATTTAACGAAACCTTTACACTTTCTGAAAACGACGCATACAACAGCCTTGATTTCTGTATGCACGGAATTTTCGGCTCAGGCACTATCTGTATTGATGATTTCACAGTAGTTTACTTGCCACCGGAAACAGAAAAACTTGTTACGGAAACAGAAACCTGGATCGCAAATGAAATGACCTTTATTGCAAATAATGTTGTAGCCGATCCGTTAAATACCCGTACTTTTGACGTTGAATTTACCAACGGTCACCAGACCTTCAATATGCCTGGCTTCTGGGATGGCGATAACGTATGGCGTGTTCGTTTTGCTCTTCCAAGTGAAGGCACATGGACATATAAAACCATCTTCAGCGATACAACTGACAGCGGTCTTCATAATAAGACAGGCAAAATTACCGTAGAAGAATATTTAGGCGATCTTGATATTTATAAGCACGGCTTTGTAAAAACTGAGCCTGACACAAGATACTTTATGTATGCTGACGGCACTCCCTTCTTCTATTTAGGTGATACCCACTGGTCAATGCTTTCTGAAGAATTTGATTCAGCAGGCGCAAGAGCAGGCAATATAGAAACAGATTCACACTTTAAGTATATTGTAGATAAACGTGTTGAACAAGGCTTTACAGTATATCAGAGTGAGCCTATCGGAGCTTCCTTTGATCTTTCCGATGGTCTTGATGCAAGTGATATCAAGGGCTTTAAGGCTGCAGATAAATACTTTAAGTATATTGCAGATAAGGGTCTTGTTCATGCAAACTCACAGTTCTTCTTCACAAGCGAAATGAACCAAGTTGTTATGAAGAACTATACGAAAGCACAGTATGAAAAACTTCTTGATACACTTTCACGTTATTGGATTGCACGTTTTGGCGCATATCCTGTTATGTACACCTTAGCGCAGGAAGTTGATAATGACTACTACTATAACCGTGATGACAGCAATACTACAATGACCTCATCAAACAACCCTTGGAAGTTTGTTTGTGAATCTCTTTATAAATACGATCCTTACAAGAATCCTATTTCCGCACATCAGGAAGCTGCAGAACACAATATAAACGATATAAACAATAATAGGTATAATGAAACTGCTGCATCAAACTCAGCGTTCCGTGATGTTACAGGTCATACCTGGTGGGCAACACAATGGAAAGCAAAGCTTAATGATACCTTTGATTATAGCATATTAAAGGATTATTGGAACAACGGTAAAGGTAAGCCTATCGTAAGCTACGAAGGTAACTATGAAGGCTATTGGACCAATGAATACGGCGCAAGGGCTCAGGGTTGGGTAGCATTCCTTAACGGTATGGTAGGTCACGGCTACGGCGCTATTGATATGTGGATGTATAACGCTAATTTTGATAGTGAACCCGAAATTTCAAGAAACGGCGTAACCATTAGTGCTGCAACTAAAAGGACGCATTGGGGCACTTCAATTGAATATGCAACAGGTTATCAAATGGGCTACATGAGAGAGTTCTTTGAAAATTACCAATGGTGGAAGCTTACACCTGCCTTTGATGATAGCAATAAAATCAGCAAATCAGCAAGCCATTTCTCACTTGCTTCAATTGGAAATGATCTGTATATTGCATACATTTTTGATGGTATTGCAAACAGGGGTACTACTAATACCGGAACAATTAAAGGACTTGATTCAACTGCTCAATACACGTATCAGTGGTTTAACCCAAGAACAGGTGAAATCAGTCAGGCACAGGCAGTTAACAAGACAAATAACACACAATTTAGAATCGGTTCACGCCCAACGGCAGAAGACTGGGTTTTAGTTGTTCAAAAAGTTAAATAATTCAGGTAGAAGCTTATACTAAGTATTCAAACTAATTAGGAGTAAATAATTTTATGAAAAAATTTACAAGCATATTGTTGCTTTTGGCCATTATTACAGGCGGAATTCTTATGGGTAACAATATCACTTTTGCTAATCCCAGTGAAAACCTTCTTGTAAACGGTGATTTTGAAGACGGTATTACAGCGGATTGGAAATCTTATACGTTGGACGAAGTTTTAGAAGAAGCTGATGAAGCTTATGAAGGTGAAATGTCCTGCCTTGTTACAGGCAGGACTGCACCTTGGTCTTCGCTTTATCAGGATATTACGGAAATTGTTAAAGAATGGGGTAAGGGCGAGTATATAATCAGCGCTTACGTTAAGTTGGTTTCGCCTACTGAAAAAACCGTAAAAAGTTCAATGACGGTGGTAACCCATCATCAAAAAGATGGTATTGCAGGAGGCGTATGGCTTTCAACAGGTACAAAAATTGTTAACAGTGAAAGCTTTACAAAGATTGAAGGCACAATCAATATTGATTGGGAAGAATCCTATGCTTCAGGTATTATTTATCTGCAAAACGCATCAGGCGGTAATAATTACGATTATTACGTTGATAATTTTTCAATGGTTAAAAAGGATGGGGTTAAAAATCCACACGTTGAACCAACACCTATGCCAATTGAAAAGGTAGATAATCGCGCAACAAAAACTCTTGTTGGCGCAATCCGTTGGGATGCTTGGGTAAACCCTAGTGAAAAATGGGGCGAAGCTAACGTTAAGCCTAAAAACTATATCGGTGCACAGATGGCACGTTCACTTGGTGCGGCAAAATATCACTATCGTGCGCCATATTTCACAATCGTAAAATCAGCAAACGAAATTACTTTCCCTGATTACACACAGGAAATGTTTGATGAAGAAATGCGTTACGCTATGGAAGCCGGCATTGATTACTTTATGTATTGCTGGTACGGGGATGATGATATTATGTCTTCTGCCCGTAAATACCACGTAAATAGCCAATATAGGAACAACGTAAAAATGTGCGCTATGCTTAATATAGCAACCGTTACCAATGATGATTATGATTATTGGATAAATAATTTTAAGTTAGATTGTTGGCAGAAGGTTGATGGTAACAGACCTTTGATTTATGCTGATAACGTAGCAGATTCCCGCTATACAGCGCATATTGTAAATAAGTTCCGCAACAAGTGTATGGAAGCAGGTCTTGGCAATCCTTATATTATCGGACTTGAACAGTTCGGCGCAACACCTGAAAACGTAAAAGAATTAGGCTTTGATGCCCTTGGCGACTACGCAGCAGGCGGCGGTGTTGATGCAGGTGAGTTTAAAGATCTTGCCCACGATATCTGGTTACAATGGTATGAATGGAAAACAAAGGGCATACAAATTGTTCCCCTTGTTTCAACAGGCTGGGACCGTCGCCCAAGAATTGATAACCCTGTTACCTGGGAAGGCCCAACAAAAAATAAGCTTGATTTCACAAATACCGCAACTCCACAGGAAATTGCAGACCATCTTAAACAGGCATTGGATTTCAATAAAAACAATCCTGATTTAACAACTGCTAACACCGTTTTAATTTATGCTTGGAATGAACACGATGAAGGCGGATGGCTTTGCCCAACGTTAGTAGATGATGATGGCGATGGTATTCCTACAAAGAGAAGCGATGGCACAAACGCCCGCGATACAAGAAGATTACAGGCAATTCAAAAGGTGTTACGCCCTGACGCCCAGTGGACGCTGGATAAGGACGTTTCTATTGATGAAGAGTTTGTAAGACCTAACTATCAAACTGCGCCAAGTTCTACTCAGGCAACAAACACACCAAGTACAACTGAACGCCCCACAGAAGTAAATGATGATTCTGATAACAGTATTGTTATTATCGGCGTATGCGCAGGCGCAGTAGTAATTTTAGGTGTTGTTGTAACAGTTATTATTGCAAAAAATAAGAAAAAAACTGAAGAAACAGAATAAAAATAAAAAAATCCGCTTGTAAATAAAAACAAGCGGTTTTTTTGTCCTAATATGTAAATTTTATTAAATTTTATCTAAAATTTTTTGACATTTCATATATATAATGATATAATAATACAGATTATATGTCTATGCTTTTGCTTTAAAAGAAAGGAACAAAAAATAATGAAAAAAATCATAAGCTTAGCTTTGGTGCTTGCAGTAGTTTTAGCCTGCTTTAATTTAGGTATTTCTTTTGTAAGCGCAAATCAGAACGCAACAAAAGGCGTTACTGATATCAACATACTTGATGAAAAAACTTCTACCTTTGAAGGTGGCCAAACGGGTTGGAAGGCATACAGTTCAGGTACTGTTGCCGTTGTTAACAATCCTTTAGGTGAAGGTAAGGTGCTTAAATATACCCATACGGGTGTAAACACCTGGCAATCGCCTTCATTTGATTTAAGGCCATTTGTTGAATACCCGGGTAGAATATATATTTCTTTTGATTTGTATTCTGAAGATAAGAATATTTCTGCATCCTTTACAGTGCGCACAAATACCGCAAATATTCTTTCAGCCTGCACAAAAGAAGGAGGCAAACACGGTCCTCTTTATAATAGTGCTGACGTTATTAACAATGCAGAAGAAAAAACTAATAGCGTTAACGTTAGTAAAGGTAGCTGGAAAAGGGTTGAATACGTTATTGATATTACACAAGCAGATATTGATAACGCTTCAACTGATGCGTGGACCATTTGCTTTGACGGTTTAAAGAATAATAAAGGTGAAGGTTCCTCCTTTGCCGTGGATGACGTTTTCTATATTGATAACGTTATGGCGTGCTACGCGGATCACGCTTACGCCGAAAAAACTGAAATCGTAAGGGAAGCATATACTAAGGTTGGCGCTATCCGTTGGGATGCTTATTCAAAATCTATTGATATCCCTGCAGGCGCAAACGTTGCAAATTATACACCTGCATCTCAGGTAGCAAATACACTTTCACCTGCACAATATCACTATCAGGCTCCTTTCTTTGCAACAGTAACTGATAGCGGTAAGATTGCATTCCCTGAATATACGGTAAAAACGTGGGAGCAGGAAGCTATTTATGCCCACGAAGCAGGCTTGGATTATTTCTCATATCTTTGGTACGAAACTACTTCGGAAATGAGCCAACCCCGTAAAATGCATCTTCAAAGTGAATATAAAAACTTAATGCAGATGACGGGTATTTTGGAAAGCATCCGTTCAAACCAAACGATGAACGAGCTTTTTGAAGCAATGAAAGATCCCTGCTGGTTACGTTTAAGCGGAAGACCGGTATTGTTCCTTTATGATGTTAGAAGCGCTTCACATTCAAATGGCGCAAAATGGACGCAAGATCAGGTTGATGCAATTCGCCGTATGGCATACCGCGCAGGTATTACCGAATCCCTTTACATTATCGGTATGAATTCAGATTATACCAAGTTTGATGAAACTATTTACAATAGGGGTATGGATGCTGTATCACTTTATTCTTACAGTGCTTCTGCACAAGGCGAGCCTTATGATAACTATACAGAAAGATTAGAAAAAACTTGGGAAGCTATTCTTAAAGCAAATCCCGCAGGTGATCATCAGGTAATACCTATATTCTCCGCAGGCCGTGATTGCAGACCAAGAATTGATACGGCTGTTTCCTGGATTGATGGTGATGTTAACAGTACAATTGATTCACAAAAACCTTATGGCAATAAATATACACTTAAAACCGATATTCCAAGTTTACAAGAACATATTGCAACAGTATATAATTACACACAAAAATACGCAGATAAAACACAACCTAACCTTATTTGTTCTTATGCTTGGAACGAACACGATGAAGGCGGATGGCTTTGCCCAACGCTTAACTGCGATGCAAACGGCAATATTATTAAAAACGATCCTATCAATAACGATAGGCTTGAAGCTTTAAAAGAAATCCTTGATTCACTTCGTGAAGGCAGTCATATTGCAAAGCCCACACAAAACCCCGATAGCATTAAAACCGTATATAACGGCGATGCTGAAAGCGGTATTCAAAACTGGGGCAACATTCACGGCGGTAGCTATGGCTACGTTCAACCCGGCGCAAACGGCACAAATAATGCAATAAGATTTATTCCTTCTGTTTATACGGGAAAAAATGATTCAATTGCATTTAATGTTGCACCTGCCATAATTAACGATAGTGATTACAATCTTGCAGGTTGTGGGGCAGGTTATTATAATATAACCTTCTGGGCAAAAGCCAATAAAATACCTGCAGGCAGTACCGCAGTATTTTCTGTAGGATTTAATTCACAAAACCACTTAATGAAAAGCACGGTTGCGCAATACACGCAATATTCGGATTATAATACTTTCATAAACGGTGCGGATGGTGCTTCAAGCTCCATTAAAATGACAGAAGAATGGCAAAAGTTCTCCGTTACCATTAAGGTAGAAGAAGATTGGCTTAAGATGCTTAAAGAGCTTCGTGAAAGCAATCACACATACGCATCACGTACTTATGATCTTATGCTTCGCCTTGATGGATCAGGTTCTTCAAGCGCATTTGGTTCAATCAATGATAGCATTAATGATGCTAACGGCAATGCAAACGGTCAATCCTACGAATATTATATTGATGAATTAACCATTACCCATGCAACAAGCTTAAACGGTATTTATTCAAAATTATATCCAACACCAACACCTGTACCGGCAATGCCAACACCAACGCCTAAGCCGGCAGCTATTCCAGCAAACTCAGTCATAAACTATCTTGAATATGAGGTTAATGAGAATGGCGTTACAATTACAGGCAGCAAAATGGACATTCGTGGCGATATTATTATCCCTTACAGCATTGAAAACAAGCCTGTAACAGAAATCGGTGAAGGCGCATTCAGATACCGCGCACAGCTTACAAAAGTAACGTTACCTGAAACAGTAACAAAAATCGGTGATTTTGCGTTTGAACAGTGCGCAAATCTTAAATCTGTTGTTATGGATGGAAACGTGACCGAAATAGGCACACACGCTTTCTGCGGTTGTAGTGAACTTGAAGGTGAAGTTGTACTTTCAAGCAAAATAAAAACCGTTGAACCATTTGCATTCCATAATTGCAACAAGTTAGTTAATGTAAAGTATCTCTCCTCACAAAAAGCATTTGCTGACGGTGTAGAAGTTAAAGGTTATAACGAAGTTTTAATAAAAGTTCTTACCTATAAAGCAAACGATATTGCAGGTGCAACCCTTAACGTTGGAACAAGCCTTAATATTGATTATTATGCTTATTTTGAAGCTGATGCTTCCCGCATTACAATGCGCTTTACCAATGAAAACGGAGCAATCAGAACAGTTGATGGCGTTTATGACCAAACTTATGAATTATATAGGTTTACCTATACAGGCATCAATCCTCAGTGTATGACAGATACCATCAAGGCAGAGCTTCTTTTAGATGGCGAAACTGTTTTAGCAGTAAAGGATAATTACAGCGTAAAGGCTTACTGTGATTCTCTTGCAAGTAAATCAGCAGGTGAAATTAAAGGCGTTAAGAATATTTACGTTTTAAGAAAACTTCTTGCCGCTACCTTGATTTACGGTAAAGAAGCACAGATTAATCAGAATTATAAACTTGATGATCCTGCGGATGCATCTTCATGGATTAACAGTTATAAAACTTCATTTGTTTCACCTGTTGGTGTTAAAGTTATTGAAGGTAATCAGGATAGAGAAAACTGCGTAAAATCAGCAAGTCTTAATATGGCAAACGTAAACAGGGTTTATTTCCGTTTGGTTTTAACAGATGAAAACGTTGTTATTACTTTAAATGATGAACTTGTTGATAAAAGCAACCTTGTTAAGCAACAAGATGGTACTTTCATTCTTTATTCAGAAGATATCAAAGCAACAGATTTTGATAAGGTGTTCACTTTAAAACTTATTAAAGCTGATGAAACCATTACTACTGTTCAATACAACTTAAACGCTTATATTCAGGCAAAGTATTCAAGTTCATCCGTTGGTGCAATTGTTCAGGCACTTAATAATTACGGCGTTTGTGCTAACAATTATCAGGATATGTTAAATGGCAAGTACAAAGGCGATTATGATCTTGAAGATGAAGATGACCTTTTAGGTGGCAATACATCTGCACCAAAGGTAGAAAATCTTATTCCTGCAATTAGTTCAAACTTTAATAATGCATTGTCTGTAAGCGATACCGCTTGGATAAAGGGTGCAGGTTCACCAAACATTCTTGAAGTAGGTCTTGCCGATGATGGTAATGGCGGTAAATGTATCTATTACACAAGGGGTCAAGAACTTTCTTCATCGGGAACACGTATAAACTACGATACTATTGCAATCGATCTTTCTAAGTATATTAAAGCAGAAGGCGATTACGTAATTAGCTTCAGATATAAAATCGCAGGCGATAGCCAAGGAAATTCGCCATTTAGCGGTGTAATCCGTTCAAGCGGTGGTAATACGTCCTTCACAACCAATGGAAGCGGAAGTACTGCTTACGGTGGTGTTGGTGGTAATGCAAAGAGCGTTGTTGCAGGCAAATGGGAAACCTTTGAAGCAAAATTACACGTTAAACAATCAGATATTGGTATTGGCGGTAAATGGAACTTTGGCGTACAAACAGTAAACGATGGCGTAACTGCAATTTATTTTGATGATGTTGTGGTTAAACCCGTTGATTATGAAGCCATTAAAGAACCTGTTACAAGCGCAGAAACTTGGTACGCTAACGAAGCAGTATTCGTTTCTAACAAGTGGTACGAAGATGCTTATCACGATGTAACGGTGGATCTTAAATTAACAAACGGCCACGTAACTTATACTATTCCTTGCTTCTGGGATGGCGGTTTGATCTGGCGCGCACGCTTTGTTTGCCCAAGCGTTGGCACCTGGACATATACTACCGAATGTAGCGATCAGACAAACAAAGGTCTTAATAATCAAACTTCAACTATTGAATGTATTGAATACACCGGTGCATACGATATTTACAAGCATGGCTTTGTAACTGCAAAATATAATAATGCTACAAGGCAAAAATACTTTACCTATGCTGATGGTACGCCGTTCTTCTACTTGGGCGATACCCATTGGAACTTTGATAGCGAACCTATTGATGCCTTCAAGACCGTTGTAAATAAGCGTACACAACAAGGCTTTACCGTATATCAGAGTGAATCAGGCGCAAACAGCAGTATTTTCCATAAGGGCTTTAATTCATCAAGCCTTATTACAATTCAAAAACTTGATGAAAAGTTCCAGTATGTTGCAGAAAAAGGCTTGGTACACGCAAATTCACAATTCTTCTTCCCTGATAAGATGGATGATTTCATTGATTACTACGGTCAACTTTACGGTAACAAGGCTGTTGTACTTACCGATGAAAACGATGAAATTATATATAATTCTCTAAACAATGAAAAAACTCCTATAACCGTTTACGGTCTTGATACAAGTAAATTGCTTGGTATTGAAACCGCTGCATATAGGCAAGCATACTTAAATGATAAAGGTGAGGTAAAAGGCAAGGATTTAGGTGGCATAACAGTTAAACTTTACGATCTTACAGATAAAGTAAAGGAAGAACTTAAACTTACGGCAAGGTACTGGGTTGCAAGATATTCAGCATATCCTGTAATGTGGACGTTAGGTCAGGAAGTTGATGATGACTTTATGTTCAGTACCGGTAACATTCCTTCATTAAAGGAAGGCGAAACTGAAAAAACAGTTATTGGCTTTGGCCACGCAATGTGGGGTAATGCAAATAACCCATATAAGCTTGTGGCACAGTATATGTCTGATTTAGATCCATATTCAAGCCCGATAACCGCGCATCAGGAAACTGCAAACCGTAACCGTGTTGCAACTTCAGGCTTTAATAATATTTTCAATAGTGCAAATAAGGAAGTTCATACCTGGTATGCTTCACAGTTTAAAACCCCCTTTAACTTTGGCGGTTTATATCGTGACAAAAATTATAATGCAGATATTAACGAAACGTATGAACGCGCACAAGAATATTGGAATTCAAACAAAGTTGCAGTTAACTACGAAGGCTACTACGATAGGCTTCAAACCAAGGATTTCGGTGCCCGTGCACAAGGTTGGATGGCATATCTTAACGGTATGTTCGGCTATGGATGGGGCGCGCAAGGTACGTGGCAGTATGGTGGAAGTTACGGCGATGATTGGGCAGGTACTCACGTTACTGATGGTGCCGACGATATTTATATCGAAGATCGTATTGCCGATAACGATTGGCAAAAAGCCCTTAATCGTGTAAGCGCCGAACAAATGGGCTATATGCGTAAGTTCTTTACTACAACCGTTGGTGATTGGTATAATCTCACACCTCGCTTTGGTCATACTAATTTCCTTGAACGTGAGGCAGGCGCATTTGCGTTCCTTGCAAGTAATAGTGATAGATCAAAGGTAGTTGTTTACTTCTGTAACTATACCGATTCAAGCGTTGCTGAGTTTGCAAATACAACTGATGGTACTGCAACGGGTAAACTTAGGGCGCTTAAAACTCAAACAACGTATAACTATATTTGGTTTAACCCAATTACGGGCGCTATTGAAGAAAAAGGCACGTTCTATTCAGGCAACTACGGAACCTATCAGATTGGCGATAAGAAAACCTGCGATATGGTACTTTACGTTTACATCTAAAACAAAAAAACACCCGCAAGGGTGTTTTTTTTATATAAAAAAACGACCTTTTCAGGTCGCTTTTAATATTGTTTAGTTAAACGTTAATTCAGTTAAAATCATTTTTGAACTATCTTGTGTTACCATAACAGGCACGCCTGTTTCTTTATCAAAATAAATTCTTGCGCTGTTTACTGAAAAGTTTGTGTCGGGTCTTATACGAACAACCTTGCAGGCAAATTCTCCTAAACTTGTTGTAACGGTTTCGTCTTCCATAAATTCGTATCTTGCTCTTTGTAAAGAATTTCTGTTGCCTGAACAAATATTTATAACCCCATCGCTTTCAGGAAAAGATGCCATTATAAATGGCAACGCATCTTTATCAAACAACTGCTTTGTTAATGGAATTGAATGGGCTTCTTCCTTAAAACCTGTTTCAGAATTCTTTTCATAAACCTTTGTTTTTAAAAAGCCTGAATTAAGTGAATAATCAAAACTATAATCAAATGAAGTGTAAAAGCTTTCTTCAACGTCAACTTTAAATTCCTGCACCAGTTTAATGGGCATTCCAAATGAAACACCGTCTTTTTCAGCATATTGTAATAATGCAGAGGTAGTGATTATCTGATAACCCTCTTTATATTCTTCATCTTTCAAGCCGTTGATCCAAGGTTCGTTGGCACTGCCTTTAATTTCTAATTGACCGGTTTCTTCATTTAAAGTAACGGCGTATGCCATATTATATTCAAGTTTGCCATCAGGCGCATTCGTTGCCGAAGTTGTAATATTATATTTTGCACTGTAATTAACAGGAACTTTTGTTTTATTAAGTTCAATAAAACTTACTTCCTGCTTGCATCCAATAAAGGAAAACAAACAAACTGATATTAAAAAAAAGGCAATAAATTTTTTCATAAAATTCACTCCATTTGGATTTTTAATCATTATACCAAAAAATTAACAATAAGGAAAGAAAAACTTTTGTGATATGTGCGTGTATTTACTTGCAAAAAAGTGCTAATTATACTATAATATAATTGAAAAATTACGGCTTAGCCGTTTACGGAGGTAAACTGATGAAACCCATTGAATTAAAAACAGTAAACGCAATAAGAATTCTTTCAGCCGAAGGTGTTCAGAAAGCAAACAGCGGTCACCCGGGTCTTCCTATGGGAAGCGCACCCCTTGCTTATGCACTTTGGGCAAAGCATCTTAAATTTAATTCCAAAAATCCCGATTTTCAGGATAGAGACCGTTTTGTGCTTTCAGCAGGTCACGGCTCAATGCTTATGTATTCACTTTTACATTTATTTGGCTATCCGCTTTCAATGGATGATATTAAAGAGTTTCGTCAGTGGGGTTCAAAAACCCCGGGTCACCCCGAATACGGCCACACCAAAGGCGTTGAAACTTCAACAGGCCCATTAGGTCAGGGCTTTGCAAACGCAGTTGGTATGGCAATGGCAGAAAAGCATTTGGCAGCAAAGTTTAATAAGGATGATATAAAGCTTATTGACCATTACACCTACGTTTTAGTTGGTGATGGTTGCTTACAGGAAGGTATTCAGTATGAAGCCGCATCTTTAGCTGGAACTTTAAAATTAGGCAAGCTTATCTGCATTTATGATAAAAATAATATTACTATTGAAGGCGATATTAACACTGCTTTCTCTGAAAATGTTGGTGCTCGCCATGAAGCATTAGGCTGGCACGTTGTTCAGGTTGAAGACGGTACTGATACAGATAGGGTTGCTGCTGCTATTGAAGAAGCAAAGGCTGTTACAGATAAACCATCAATTATTATCTGCCGTACTGAAATCGGCTTTGGATGCCCTGCAAAGCAAGGTAAGGCTTCTGCACACGGTGAACCTTTAGGCGAAGAAAACCTTAAAGCAGCAAAGGAAACTTTAGGTTGGAATTATGCTCCCTTTGAAATTCCTGAGGACGTTTTAGCTCACACCAAAGAAATTGCAGATAAGGGACAGGCTATTGAAGACGCTTGGAACACAACGTTAGAAGCATATAAAACAAAGTATCCCGAAGATTATAAGGAATATGAGCTTTGGATGAACAGGGAATTCCCCGTTGATCTTGAAAATAACGAAGATTTCTGGGCATTTGAAAATAAGCCTAACGCTACAAGAAATATTTCAGGCGAAATTTTAAACCGCCTTGCTAAAATGCAGCCAAACTTATTCGGCGGCAGTGCTGACCTTGGTCCTTCAAATAAATCCGAGCTTAAAGGTAAAGAATATTTCAGTGCTGAAACACCTGAAGGTGCTAATATCCACTACGGTATCCGCGAACACGCTATGGCGGCTATTGTAAACGGTATATACCTTCACGGCGGTGTAACACCATATTGTGCAACCTTCTTCGTGTTTACCGATTATATGAAAAACGCTATGCGTATGGCAGCTTTAATGAAGCTTCCCGTAACCTATGTTTTAACCCACGATTCCATCGGTGTTGGTGAAGACGGTCCTACTCACGAGCCTATTGAACAGCTTATCGGTCTTCGTTCAATCCCCGGTATGACGGTTTTCCGTCCAAGTGATGCAAAGGAAACTGCCGCAGCTTACACAGTTGCTATGAATAACGATGGTCCTACCGCAATCGTTTTAACAAGGCAGAATCTTCCTTACTACGAAAATAGCGGTAAGGATGCACTTAAAGGTGGCTATATCCTTGCAGATTCTAATAAAGAAACACCTGATGTTATCTTAATGGCTTCAGGTTCTGAAGTTGAACAGGCAATGCAAGCAAAGGAACTTCTTATTAAAGATGGTATTGATGCCCGCGTTGTTTCAATGCCTTCAATTGAAGTTTTTGAAAAGCAGTCTGAAGAATATAAGGAAAGCGTTCTTCCTAAAAATGTTCGCGCTCGTGTTGCAGTTGAAGCAGGCTCAGCATACTCCTGGTATAAGTACGTTGGCTTAGACGGCACAACAGTTTGTATTGACCACTTTGGCGCAAGCGCACCTGCAAAAGTTCTTTTTGAAAAATTTGGTTTTACTGCCCAAAACGTTGCAGAAAAAGCAAAAAGTGTTCTTAAATAAAACAAAAAAACGGCTTTTATAAGCCGTTTTTTTTATTTTGTTGATTCCTTAATTGTAAGGGTTGGTGTAATTACTATGCCTTTTGATTTTAATTCATCGTTTTTAATTAAATCAAGCATCAGCTTTGCCGAATGTTTGCCAATATCGTAAGGCAGAATATCAATAGTTGTAAGCTTTGGATAAATAATATCGGAATATTCGTTGTTATCATAGCCCACAACTGAAACGTCATTTGGAATATTAAGTCCGGTTTCAATTAAAGCAGAGTATACACCGTAAGCAATATAATCACTAAAACAGAAAATAGCGTTGGCGCTTAAATTTTCAATATTCTGCTTTTTAAGCCATTCTTTCGTTACTTCGTATCCGCCTAATCTTGTACTATCGCAGGTAAGTATTTCTATACAGTTTTTATCAAGATTCTGCTCATTTAAGAAAGCGCAAAAACCGTTATATCTTTCCCGGGCAGAAGAAATCTGCATATCGGTAAAAACAAGCAAAAATTTTCTGTGCCCTAAACCAAACAAATGCTTTGCCGCAAGATAACCGCCTTCATAGTCGTTACTTTGTACAAAGTTATCCGTTTGCGTTTCATTTTTCCTCTGTAAAAGCACGTAGGGAATATTTGCTTGCTCTATACGGGGATAATTAAAATCCGATTCCTTGCTTGGTACGATAAAAATACCGTCAACCCCGTGGGCAACCATATTATCAATAAGTTTGTTTTCTTTTGTTGAGTTTTCGTTTGAATTGCCAAGCATTAAAGTGTAATCAGTTTGATTACATATCTTTTCAATTCCTTTATACATATATGAGAAAACAGGGTTGCAGATATCAGGCACGATTATGCCAAACATCATTGATTTTGCAGTTTTTAAATAACTTGCCGCAAGATTTTTGCGGTAACCAAGCCTTTGGGCAGTTTCTTGCACAAGTTTTGTAGTTTCAGGGCCAATGTCCGACATATTTCTTAATGCTCTTGAAACTGCATTAACTGAAAGATTAAGTTCTTCGGCAATATCCTTTAAAGTTACAGGCATTCTTAAACTCCTTAAATAATATATACTTAACTTATATAAAATAAACGGCAATTTGTCAAGAAAAATTTTAAAATTATAAATTTTGAATATTGACATTAAGTGTAAAATGTGGTATAATTACTTTATCGTTAAAGTAATTTGAAGGAGGATAAAACAATGAAAATAGCAGTATTGATTGCAAATCGTGGATTTTTTCCAAGCACAGTAATTGATTCAGCAAGGGAAGAAATGACGGAGGCATTGAAAAAAGCAGGGGCAGAAGCACTTATGTTAGGCACTGATTGCACAAAATACGGTGCAGTTGAATTGAGACCTGATGGTGAAATTTTTAATAAATTTTTAAAAGAACACGAAGGGGAATATGATGGTTTAATTTTATGCTTGCCAAACTTTGGTGATGAAAACGGCATAAAGGAAGCTATTAAGGATATAAACGTGCCTATTTTGTTACAGGCATATCCTGATGAACTTGATAAACTTGATTTTGCTTCCCGTAGGGATGCTTTCTGTGGCAAACTTGGTTTATGTGCAGTATTAAAGCAAATGAATGCTAAAATCGTTCATACTGAAAGCTTTACCGTTCATCCTTTAAGTGATGAATTTAATAAAGAATTAAAACAGTTTATGGCAATTTGTCGCATTGTAAAAAGAATGAGGCACATGCGCGTAGGCGTTCTTGGTGCAAGAACAACCGCATTTAAAAGCGTTCGTTATGATGAAGGTGCTTTAGAGGCAAGGGGCTGTGATATTGAAACCCTTGATATGACCCAGATTTTTGATAAAATCAAAAATATTAAGGATGATGATCCCCGCCTTGATTACTGGAAAAAGGAAATCTGCGGTATTTCTGATATAAGCGATATGCCATCTTACGCTATGCTTAATCAGTGCAAATTAGGCGTTGCTATGGAAGAAATTAAAGAAGAAATGGCGCTTGACGTTATGGCTATAAGGTGTTGGAGTGAACTTCAGTACGAATATAAGATTGCACCCTGCACAGTAATGGCTATTTTAAATAAAAGGCAGATTCCCGTTGTTTGCGAAACTGACGTTACTAACGCCGTTGCAATGTTTGCTTTGGCTATGGCATCAATGACAGGTGTTGGATGTCTTGACGTTAATAATAACTATGGCACAGATCCTGATAAATGCATACTTTTCCATTGCGGACCTATGCCTTCTGATCTTCTTACAGGTAAAGGTCACATGGAAGAACATAAAATGTTTACTAAAACACAGGGCGAAAACTGCTCCTGGGGCGTAAATGTTGGCAAAATTAAACCTTGCACCATAACAATTTGCGGTATGCGTACTGAAAATGGCGAAACACGTTATTTCGTTGAAAAGGCAGAAGTGCTTGATACTGAACTTGACCGCCGCTTCTTTGGTACTTACGGCGTTGTTGAAATTCCTTCACTTCAACCTAAATTAAAGCACATGGCAGAAGAAGGATTCAGGCATCACGCAATTATTACCGAAGGTGATTATACTTGTGCAATCCGTGAAGCATTAAGTAAATATTTAGGCTATACTGAAATTAAACTTTAATTAAAGGAGATTTTAATTATGAATAAATTAGGTATTTTCATGAACTTCTGGGAGAAGAACTGGGCAGCAGACCATAAAAAGTACATTAAAAAAGCAAAGGCTATCGGCTTTGACGTTTTGGAATTCCAAGCTCAACCGCTTTTAGAAATGACTGACGACCATATCCGCGATTTAAAGAAATTAGCAGATGATGAAGGCATTGAACTTACTTATAGTTTAGGTCTTGACCGCCGTTATGACGTTTCTTCCTTAAACGAAACAATCCGCAAGGGCGGTGTTGAATATCTTCAGAATATCGTTAAAAAAATGCACGTTGGTGGCGGTACACTTCTTTCAGGTGTAAGCTATGCAGGATGGGGCACGCCTGACGATATGGGCGATTCAAAAATGCCTTACTGGAATCAGAGCATCAAAAGTATGAAAGAAATTATCAAGGTTGCCGAAGATTGCAATGTTACATATTGCGTTGAAGCAGTTAACCGTTTTGAAACCTGCCTTATTAACACCGCAAAGGAAGCACTTCAATACGTTTCAGAAATTGATAGCAAAAATATCGGCGTTCTTCTTGATACTTACCACATGAATATTGAAGAAGATAATATCGGTGATGCTATCCGCCTTGTTGGCAGCCAGCTTACAAGCTTCCACACAGGTGATAACAACCGTCGCGCTCCGGGTAGAGGCCACATTGATTGGGATGAAGTTTTCAAGGCTCTTTCCGATATTAACTATAAAGGCCGTATTGTTTCCGAACCCTTTATTATGCAGGGTGGCGAAGTTGGACGCGATATCCACGTTTACCGCGATCTTTTAGAAGATCCCACCGAAGCAAAAATTGATGCCGAAGCAAAATATCTTCTTGATTTTGAAAAGGAAATGCTTAAAAAATATAATATGGTATAAAATTAAAAGCACCGTAAAAACGGTGCTTTTTATTTTAAAATTTATCATAAAAAACTGTTTCTTTCATATCGCGATTTTTAAAATGCATATCAATGGGCTTTGCATTTTCGTCTGGATAACCCATAACAAGTAACGCACAAGGTTCATAGTTTTCAGGGATATTAAAGGCTTCTTTTATTTTAAAAGGATTAAAATGCATTACCCAACAAGTTCCAACACCTTGGTTTTGTGCTGCAAGCATCATAAAGGTTGTTACGATTGTTGCATCAACAGGTGAAGATAATGCCCCGTCGTAAGCTCTTTTCCAGCTTTCGTCTTTGTTGTGGCAGATTAACATTGCGGTGGACGCATTAAAATGACAACGGGTACAATCCTTTAATTTTAAGATAGCTTCATCACTGTTTAAAACAAGAATACGCTGTGGCTGAAAATTACAACCCGTAGGCGCCTTGTGTCCCGCTTCTAAAATTTTATCAAGAACGTCTTGGGGTAAATGCTCATCTTTAAAACTTCTAACGGAATATCTTTCGTCAATTATCTTTTCAAAATCCATAGTTAACACTCCATAAAATATGCTTTTTAATCCACTCAAACATACTAAACCTCTTTATTTTTTAGTTTTCTACAAATAGGGCAACCGTTCCCTCTTTGTCTATTGTATATCAATGCTTGCCATTCGTGTCCTTTGTCACACTTCCACCAGACTTTCTTATGACTATTAGGTGATACCTCCATAGGTGTTAATCCATTATTCTTTTCATAATGCCATTCTGCTGCCAAAGTTGGACTTACTGTCTGCAAATCATTAAATCCTTTTAACACTTTTTTACCTGCACAATATGGACATCCGCGTCCTTGATTTCTATCAGCTATCTTTGCTTGCCATTCGTGTCCTACACTACATTTCCACCAGACTTTTTTAGAACTATTTGGCATTACATCCATGGTGGTTAATCCATTGTTTTTTTCATAATTCCATTCTTTTGCTAAGCTTGGATTGACCGTTTGTAAATCATTATAGCCTTGTAAAACTATTTTGCTCGAGCAATATGGACATCCGTTTCCATTGTTTCTGTCTTGTATTGTCGCTTGCCATTCATGACCTTTGGGGCATTTCCACCAAACTTTTTTATGGCTATTTGCTGCAAAATGTTCCGGTTTTAAATTACAGTTCTTTTCGTGATTCCACTCTTTCGTTATTTTAGGATTAGCAAATGAAATAGAATTTTCTTTTTCTGTATATTCTCTCAGGTTTTCTATAGCAATAGCATCTCTTTTTAAGTCGACATCTACGATAGTTTCAGTGATTTTACTTAAAAGAAGTTTGAGTATTTTTGAGAGATCGTCTTGGTTTCTTTGAACAACATAATCTATAGAACTGTCATTTAGGAGCGGTAGTCCTTCCCTTATTCGATATAGTTTAATTCCATCATTTACGCATTTACGGTTTTTTATCAAATCTTGTTTCGTTTTGTTTTTGTGCCAAAGATGCCCGTCATATTCGATGGCTACTTTTTTAGATGGAATGTAAATGTCTAATTCGTATCCGTTTTCTTTGTACGAATGAATTGTTTCTAAACCATATTTTCTAAGATAGAAAACTATAGCATATTCGGGAAAAGAAGTGTTTCGCTCGGAATTACAAACAGGGCATCCATTTCCTCTATTTCTACTGCCTATTATCGCTTGCCATTCGTGCCCTTTTTTACACTTCCACCATACTTTTTTATCACTATTGGGTGTTACATCCATAGGTGTTAAGCCATTGTTTCTCTCATAATTCCATTCTTTTGCTAAAGAGGGATTTACCGTTTGTAAATCATTTTGACCTTTAATAGCGAATCGTCCCGAACAATATGGACATCCAATGCCATTGTTTCTACTATTAATTGATGCCTGCCACTCGTGACCATTTTTACATTTCCACCAAACTTTTTTTCCGCTATTGGGCATTACATCCGTAGGGGTTAATCCATTGTTTTTTTCATAATTCCATTCTTTTGCTAAAGAGGGATTTACCGTTTGCAGATCGTTTTGTCCTTTAATGACATAATATCCTGAACAATACGGACAACCACGTCCACCGTTTCTGCTCCCTATTGTCGCTTGCCACTCGTGACCATTTTTACATTTCCACCAAACTTTTTTCCCGCTATTGGGCATTACATCGCTAGGAGTTAATTCATTATTTTTTTCGTAATTCCACTCATTTGCTAAAGTTGGATTGATTGTCAGTAAATCATTATAGCCTTTTAACACTCTTTTATTCGAACAATATGGACATCCATGTCTATTATTTCTATCAACTATTGTCGCTTGCCACTCATGGCCTTTGATACATTTCCACCATACCTTTTTATGACTTCCGTGAGTCAATTGATTTGGGTTAAATTCTGCGTTCTTTTCCCAGTTCCATTCTGCCATCAGTTCGGCATTATCGATAACGTATTTCTTCTCTGCCATAACCTTGGCACCTCACTTTTATAAATATCTTTTATGCCATTATACCATAAATTTCTTTTATAGTAAATATGCACTATTTTTTTACGCCTCGTACCTTCTTAAGATTCAAATCCTGCGAGGCGACAGGATGCAATGTGCTTTGCACCTTGCCACGTTCGTTGACCGCTCCGCTTGTTGCACAATGCTCGCAGTACCCAACTCACGTATATAACGCTAAAAACAGTACACCGTACTGTTTTCTTAACGCGTTATACCTTCTTAAACTTCAAATCCTGTCGGACAAAAAATAAAGGCATCCGTGTTGGATGCCTTTATTTTTGGTCGAGGCGACAGGATTTGAACCTGCGGCCTTTGCGTCCCGAACGCAACGCGCTACCAAACTGCGCTACGCCTCGTTCATAGTGCCATTTAAGTATATACAAAAAGATAGGTTTTGTCAAACAAAATAAAGCAATAAAAAATAAAATAGGTCTTGATTTTAACAATTAACAATAGTATAATTATTAGGAAATTGTATATACAAAAGGAGTATTTAAAATGACAAAACAAGAATTTTTTGCACAAGAAAAGTTGCCCGTGGATAATATGCGCCCAAATCCAAACGTAAACTGCTATCAACTTGCTGATACAAAGCAGGTTATTTGTGAGCTTACCATTGAAACTAAAAAAGGTGGCGAGCCTATTGACGTTGCAATTATGGCAGATACACATATTCACGTTGTAAGCGAAAAGGATGCTAACGATGAAGAGGTTCAACTTAGCAGTAAATGCCGCGGAATGATATTTAGGCATCCAAGCTGTTTTAAAGCGTTAGAAAACGCAACTAAGGCGGCAGAATTCTGTGATTGCACCGTTATTGCAGGGGACGTTATTGATTACCTTACCTACGGCGCCCTTGATTACGCTAAAGAACTTTTTTTTGATAGGTTGCCTAATATTATGTGTACCATCGCTATTCACGACGTTTCAAAAAACAATATGACCAATCTTCCCGATAAGCTTCCTTATGAAGAACGCATAAATATTCTTAAACCCTATTGGCCTAATGATGTACGCTATGATACAAGAGTTTTAGGTGATAAGGTAGTGCTTGTTGGCCTTGATAACGATACAACAGAACACTATTTTGAAGATCAGGTTGAAAAATTGAAGGTAGAAATTGAAAAAGCACGCAAGGACAACAATATTATTTTACTTTTTCAACATACCGCAATCGCAACAGGTAAGGAAGAAGATAAGGAAGCACCTAACTTCTTTGTAAACCGTTTTGAAACTTCAAACGTTTATGACCGCAGGCTTATCGGTAATCCTCAATATACAAACGAAACCGATAAAAAGATGCTTGAACTTATTCAAAGCAATTCTGATGTTATTAAAGGTATTTTCTGCGGACATTTCCACGATGGAAACCACACAAAGCTTCCTGCTTATTACGTTGATGAGCAAGGCGTTAAGCACGATCAGCCTATTGATCAGTATATGGTAAGTTCAACACCTTATTGCTTACCCTGGGGCGTTATTACAAGGCTGATTATTAAATAACTTAAAAAAAGACTGTGTTTTTACAGTCTTTTTTAATTTTTTGGTGTTTACAAAGAAACTGAAAAAAGGTTATAATATAATAAATTCAAAAGGAGCGTTTCACTTATGAAAAAAAGATGTATACACCTTGATTTTCATACTTCGCCTGAAATTAAGGGGATAGGTGCAAAATTTTCAAAAGAAAAATTTCAACAGGCGCTTAAAAGGGCAAATGCACAAAGCATAAATATATTTGCAAAATGCCATCACGGATACTCATATTATCCTACAAAAATAGGCACCATGCACCCTGAACTTAAATTTGATTTGTTAGGTGAAATGCTTGATGCCGCTCACGAAATCGGTGTTAATGCACCTATTTATATTCCTGTTGGCTGGTCACAGCTTGATGCTGTTGAACATCCGGAATGGATTTCAAAACATTTTGACGGCACATTTACCATGAATTATGATATTAACGCCAAAGGCACAGATAAAAAACCACACGCTTCGTGGATAAATCTTTGTTTAAGTGATAATTCTTATGCTCAGTATATTTATGATATTACCCACGAAATCTGCCGTAATTATCAGGTTGACGGCATCATATATGATATTTGTTTTGTAAGCCAGTATTGTGTTTGTGATGAATGTAAAAAGGGTATGCTTGAAAATAATATGGCCCCCGAAAACTTACAGGATTGCAAAGCTTATTTTGAACAAAAACGCGTTTTATTCACTAAAAAGTGTGCTGAGATTTTGCACTCATATTACCCTGATGCTACCGTGTTTTTCAATTCAGGGGGCGCAGATATAAACAATCTTCATCGTACACAATACGAAACCCATATTGAAATGGAAGATCTTCCTACGGCTTGGGGAGGATACGATAAAATGCCGTTAAGGGCTAAGGTATTTAAGCAACTGGGCAAGGATTATCTTGGAATGACGGCAAAATTCCACTACGATTGGGGTGAATTCGGCGGTTTTAAAACCAAGGAAGCTTTAAAGTACGAGCTTTGCGCTATGTCTCTTTACGGCGCAGGCTGTTATATCGGTGATCATTTGCATCCTGACGGTGAAATTGAAATGGCAACCTATGATAATATTGGTTACGCTTTTAATTATCTTGAAAAAATTACACCTTACGTTTATAGTGGCGAAACCGAAACAAAATTAGGTGTATATTTTTCAAAAAATCCTGATGCAAACCACGGCGTAGTAAAGATTCTTTGCGAAAATCAGTACGAGTTTGATATTATTCTAAATGATGATTTTAATAAGTATCAGACGGTAATTTTCCCTAATGGATGTAAGCTTAATGAAAGCACCATAGCAAAAATCAAAGAGTTTGTTTTTAATGGCGGTAAAGTGCTTTTTGAAGGTGATTCTTTAATAAAAGATAATGAATTTTTACTTGATTGCGGTGGAGAGTATATAGGCAAATGTGAATTTGATTGCGATTATATGCATTTAATAAATGCAAAAAGAGATATTCCCGATGCACCGATACTTTGCTATATAACTTCAAACAAAGTTAAAAATATTGATGGCACAGTTCTTGCAACAGTCAGCCACCCGTATTTTTCAAGAACCTACGATCACTATTGCGGTCATAAAAATACCCCGTACAATAAAGATGCCCAAGAATATGCAGGTATTATTAAGAAGGGTAATGTAATATATATTGCTAATCCTTTGACGGCAAATTATTTTGAGTTCGGTGCAGTAATGCATAAGCGTATTTTTATGGAAGCTCTTGATAAAGTGTATCAGCCACAGGTTGAAATTGAACTTTACTCACAAGGCAGAATATCTTTCTTAAAACAAAAGGAACAAAACAGATATTGTCTTGGTATGCTTTACGCTTCACCTGTTAAAAGAGGCAAGGCAGAAATTATTGAAGATATTATCCCGATTTACAATATACCGATCAAAATAAAGGTTCGGGAAACCATTAAAAAAGTTTATTCGCCTGTAACTGACAAGGAATATGATTTTACTCAAAATAATAACGAAATTATGTTCACTGTAGATAAACTTTTATGCCACGATATTATCGTTATGGAATACTAAAAAGTCTGCTTTTTGCAGGCTTTTTTATATTGACTTTTGACTTTCTGTATGATATTATTTAAATAGAAGAATTTGGATTTTTAGGTGAAAATATGTATAACGAAACATTATATAAACAGGTGTTAAATAAACAACATCATGCGTTCAGAAAAAAATTCAATAAAGAGATTGCATCGGATTTTACAAATTCTGCAATTTTACCTGTTACACGAATGGCAATGCGATTAAAGGACGTTTTTGCCCAGGAAAACGCTGTAATTTTACAAGGACAAAGGATAGTTTTTATCCGTACAGTTACTGACGTTCCAAGTGTTTTTGAAGAAGATGAATGGGAAAAAATTAAAAACAATCATTATATTCACGAACTTGGCTATTTTTCCAACGGTTGTGCTTGCTACGGCGATACCATTGCCTGCGGTTTAGATGCCCGCAAGGAAGAAATTCTGGTGCGCTTAAAGCAAGCTGAAAATGAAAACGATACAGAAGGCGTTGCATTTTTAAATGCCGCATTAAATCAGATTGACAGTATTTTTTATTTAACCGATAAATATATTCAGGAAGCCAAAAAACAAAATCGCGAAGATATTGTTAAAATCTTAACAAAGGTTCCCCATAAAAAAGCAGAAAGTTTTATTGAAGCATTGCAGTTTTTCCGCATACTTCACTATACCCTTTGGGCAGAAGGGGAATATCATAACACTGTTGGCAGATTTGATCAATATATGTATCCCTATCTTAAAAACGACCTTGAAAAAGGTGTTTTAACACAGGAACAGGCAGAAGATATTTTAGAAGAATTTTTTATGTCGTTTAACTGGGATAACGATAAATACGTTGGTATTCAGCTTGGTGATAACGGCCAATCAATGATGCTTGGCGGATGTGATGAAGATGGCAGGGATGCATATAATCTTTTATCTGAGATGTGTTTAAGAACAAGTTGCCAGCTTAAACTTATTGATCCTAAGATAAACTTACGCGTTTCAAAGGATACGCCTTTTGAACGCTATATTGAAGGCACTCACTTAACAAAGGCGGGGCTTGGCTTTCCACAGTATTCTAATGATGACGTAGTAATTAAAGGTTTAGTTGATTTAGGCTATGATTTAAAGGATGCCCGTAATTATTCCGTTGCTGCATGCTGGGAATTTATTTTACCCGGTGAAGCAGATATAGTTAATATTGATGCCCTTTCATATCCTAAAATCGTTCAACAGGCGATTTATCAGTTCCTTGAAAAAGCCGAAACTTTTGATGATTTTATGGAATACATCCGTAAAGCAATCAAAGAAGAAACTGAAACTATGCTTGAAAAATATAAAAATATTTACTTTGTTCCTGCACCGTTTTATTCAGTTTTAATGCCCCATTGTGTAAAAAATGCAAGGGATATTTCAAAGGGCGGAAAATACAATTACTTTGGTATTCACGGAACAGGTGTTGCAACTGCCTCTGATTCGTTAGAAGTTATCCGCAACCATATTTTTGATAAAAAAGACGTTTCTAAAAAGGATTTAATCAACGCTATTAAAAACGATTTTAAAGGCTTTGAAGAATTATTGCATCTTTTCAGATTTGAAAACGCCAAAATGGGCGATAACGTTGATAGCGTAGATAATATTGCATCAACTTTAATGAACTGGTATCAGGATGCAGTTGATGGCAAGGTAAACGAAAGGGGCGGAAAGTTCAGAACAGGTCCCGGCTCTGCAATGTATTACTTATGGCACGCTGATGAATTGGATGCTTCCCCTGACGGCAGAAGAAAAGGTGAACCCTTTGGTGCAAACTATTCACCAAGCATTTACGTTAAATCAAAAGGACCTTTCTCAGTAATACAGTCCTTTACCAAGCAACCACTTCAAAGGGCCATTAACGGCGGACCTTTAACCATGGAATTCCATTCAAGCATCTTTGAAACTGACGAAGGTATTGAACAAGTTGCAGGGTTAGTTAAACAGTATATTGATTTAGGCGGCCATCAGCTTCAGCTTAACTCTATTAACCGCCAAAAACTGCTTGATGCCCAAAAGAATCCTGAAAATTACAAAAATCTTATAGTTCGCATCTGGGGCTGGAGTGCCTATTTCGTTGAACTTGATAAGGAATATCAGGATCACCTTATTTTAAGGCAGGAATTTAATGAATAGTCTTATTTTTGATATTAAGGAATTTGGATTACACGATGGCAGCGGGCTTCGCACTACGGTGTTTTTTAAAGGTTGTCCGTTAAAATGTGTTTGGTGCCATAATCCCGAAGGGCAAAGTTTTATTAAAGAAATAAGCAAAAATCAAAGTAAATGCACTTCTTGCGGACTTTGCCAAAAACCTTGTAGCCACCAAGAATGTAGGGATGCAGGTCTTTGTTTAAAAATCTGCCACAATGATAATATCAAGGTGGTAGGGCAGGAGTTTACACCTGAGAGCCTTAGTGAAAAACTTTTAAAAAACAAAGTGTTTTTACAAAAAGGCGGTGTAACGTTTTCAGGGGGCGAGCCTCTTTGTCAGGGGGATTTTATTCTTGAAGTTATAAAAAATCTTAACGGTATTAAAACTGCGGTTGAAACTTGCGGATACGTTGAACAGGAAGTTTTTTTGCGTGTAACTGATAAAATTGACGATATCTTTATGGATATTAAACTGATTGATGAAAATGAGCATATAAAACACACAGGCGTAAGCAACAAACTGATTTTAAAAAATGCAAAAGCGATATTAAGTAAAAGGTTTATAACCGTAAGAATTCCTTTAATACCAAATTTAACCGATACTGATAAGAATTTACAAGGCATCGCAGATTTTTTAGCACCTTATAAAAATAACGTAACGGTTGAACTTATCCCTTATAACAAAATGACGGGTGCAAAATATAAAAATTTAGGCAGGGAATATAATCCGCCTTTTGATGAAAACGCACCGTTAAACAAAAAAACAGAAATATTTTTACAGGAAGGAATAAACGCCAAAGCGTTTTAAGAAGAATGTATTACTTTAAAGAAAATTCTCTTTACTTTAAAAATAAAGTACTTTTAAAAAATATTATCCCTTGGGTGAACACAAAACTTCTGCCTTGGGAACAGGATTCCAAAGATAAAATCTATCTTGAATATAAAAATTGGGATGAAAAAAACATATATTTTGAAAGTGATGGGGGCAATGCAAGCTTCACCCTTTCTGTTGTTGAAGAAAATAACAGCTTCATATTAAAACTTCAGGGCGGTTATAAAAATGAAGGCTTAATGGGGCACGGTCATCACCTTAATTCCTTATGCTCGTTAGGCCTTGATTTCAACCTTAAACATACAGGCTCTTACGTTTCAGGGTTTATGAGCTATATTTTCTGGCAACAACCTTTTGTAAACGATAAGTTAAGTAACCTTAAAGAACGCACACAGGCATTATTATATAAAATGAACGAGCAAAACGTGTGCTTGATTACCCTTTGCGATCAAATGTTCAAAACCGAACTCTTTCCATGTGAAAACAACAGGGTTTCTTTGATTGCATGTTCAAATACCTTGTGCGATAGTATAAATGAACATCTGCTCATAGGTGCAATCGGTGAAAATGAATACGATTTACCTGAAAAAGCAGTAGAATTTGGCTTAAAAAAGATGAACAAGAAAGGGGATTTACGCAAGAATAAAAAATACCCCGAAACTTTTGAATACCTTGGCTGGTGTTCATGGGATGCATTTCAGCATCACGTTACAACTGAAAAGCTTCTTGAAAAGTGTCAGGAATTTAAGGATAAAAATATCCCGGTGCGTTGGGCAATACTTGATGATACCTGGAATGATGTTACAAGTATTGATAACGAAACAAAAAATATGCGTGAGCTTAATGATTTTGAAGCAGCGCCTGAAAGATTTCCCAAAGGCTTAAAGGATTGCATTACAAGAATAAAAGAAAATTACGGTTTAACCGTTGGCATCTGGCATCCAATCAGCGGATACTGGTACGGTATCAATCCTAACGGCCCCCTTGCAAAAAGAATTCCCGAGCTTTTAGAATACACCATTCCCGGTTTTTACCCCGATGGCCCAAGGCTTATGCATTCTTACGATAAAAAGAAGATTGAAAAATACTACGATTATCAGTATAAGTTTTATAAAGATTGCGGCGGTGATTTCGTAAAGGTAGATAACCAGGGGTCAACAATGCGTTTTTCCTACTTTAAAGGCGGAGTTGGTGAAACTTCTAAAAACCTTCACGAAGCCGTTGAAAAGGCAACTAAAAAATACTTTAATAAAACCATTATCAACTGTATGGGTATGCCTAACGAAAACTTCTGGAACCGTACTTATTCAAATATCAATCGTTTCAGCGGTGATTTCTTGCCCGAAGATAGATTATGGTTTATTGATCACTTGCTTCAATGCAGTTATAACAGCTTGTTCCAAAGCACCTTGTTTACAGGGGATTGGGATATGTTCTGGTCAGATGATGCCCAAGCCAAAAAGAACTCTGTTTTAAGGGCTTTAAGCGGCGGACCTATTTATGTTTCTGATAAACTGAATCGCAGTAAACAGGAAATCCTTATGCCCCTTGTGTTCTCTGATGGCAGAATTTTAAGATTTGAAAATCCGCCTAAAATCACAAAGGACTGTCTTTTTGAAGATGCCCGTCAGAACAAAAAGATATTTAAACTTTATAACACCTTTAAGGATACGGGTGTAATTACCGCATTTAACCTTGATAAAAATGAAAAAGCCGTTACGGGTGAAATTACCGTAAGTGATATGGGGTTAAAGCAAGGTAAATACGTTTGTTATGATTGGTTTAACCAAAGAATTTCCACTGATGAAACAATCAATCTTACCTTAAACAATTACGATGATTTCCGTTTGCTTATTTTTACACCCATAAAAAATGGCAAAGCAGTTTTAGGATTAAAAGAAAAATACTTAATGCCCAAAACCTTTAAAAAGATTGCAGGTGGAGTACAAGCACTTGAAAAAGGCACGTTTTTAGTGTATTCCGAAACAGAAATTCAAGGCTTTACAAAGGTAAAAGAAAATCTTTATTCAAAACAAGTTGAAAAAGATGAAAAAGTTTTAATTTAAAGGTATATTTTAATAAAAATAAGCACAGAATTTTTACTGAGGTGAAGATCTGTGCTTTATTTTTTGATTTTTATTGCGGTCTTTCTCATTCCTTTTAAAATAAGGTTCTGGGCGGACACCGAAACGGACGCAATAATCATACAGGCGGAAATTATGCTCCCGTTCAACTCGGGGATAAAATTTCTTAAAAGAAGCATCACTGCAAAAAGCGTTATTACGTCACTGTTCTCACGCAAAAATCCAAAAAAGCATAAAGCACCGATCTTCAATATTGTTAAAAGACACGCTAAAATAAAAAAACTTGACGTTTTATTAAAAATAGGTACAGGCGATGCATCAACAACTGCACTTTTAGCAGGACAAGCGTTAGGCTTGATTACACCTTATGCATTAAACCTTTCAAAAGGAAGAAGCAATGTTGAAGTTGTTCCTGATTTTGAAAAAAGTACGTTTTATCTTCGGGGCGAATGTATATTTTCTCTTACTTTAATAAAAATAATTATTATATTTGCAAAAATTAAATTTTCAGGGGGCAAGAAAAAATGGAAAAGCATACGATTGAAAACATAATGGGAACTACAATGGAAAACCTTAACAATATGATTGACGTTGACAAGGTTATTGGCAACGCGGTAATTGCGCCAAACGGCGCAACGGTTATTCCTGTTTCGCAGGTTTCCTTTGGCTTTTTAACAGGCGGCGGCGAATATGAGGTTGAACACAGTAAAAAGGAAGGATTTCCTTTTTTATCTGCTTCAGGTGCAGGCGTAACGGTAAAACCAAGCGGATTTTTAGTGATTATGGGCGATGCCATAAGATTTTTACCAATTCAAAAAAATACAAGTTATGATAAATTGATTGATTTGGTTCCACAGGTGATGGAACAAATAAAAAATATCAAACAGGAAGAAGATTCCGCGATTTAAAAAACGAAAAAGAAACAAAATAGGGTAAAGGATTTTATCCTATTTTTTATTTTTTAAAGGTGAAAATTTATGAAAAAACTATTGGCAGTTATGCTTATAATTATCAGTGTTTCTGCATTTAATATAAACCCCAAGTGCGCATCTTTAAGTGCTTATACTGTTGTTGAACAATCTTCGGGCAGAATATTATATTCTGTAAATGATAACCAAAAAATGCCTATGGCAAGCACCACAAAGGTTATGACGGCGATGCTTGTTATTGAAAATCTTGATTTACAAAAAGAATATACAATTCCTGATGAAGCAGTTGGCATTGAGGGTTCATCCATTTATTTAAAAAAAGGCGAAAAACTAACAGGCTTGGATTTACTTTACGGGTTAATGCTGGCTTCCGGTAACGATGCGGCTTACGCCCTTGCAATATTAACAAGCGGAAGCACAGAAGAATTTATTTATCAGATGAATTTAAAGGCACAGGAATTAGGCTTAAAAAACACTCACTTTTCCGACCCCTGCGGTCTAAGAAGCGATGGACATTATACTACAAGTAAAGAACTTGCTTTCCTTTGCGCTTACGCTATGAATAATCCATTATTTAATGAAATCGTTGCAACAAAAACTTATCAGATAAATGGCGAAACAGGCACAAGGTATCTTTATAATAAAAACAGAATTTTAGATGTTCAGGGCGGTAACGGCATTAAAACAGGCTATACTAAAAAAGCAGGCAGATGCCTTTGTTCGTCAATAAAAAGAAATGGTATGCAACTTATTTGCGTTGTGCTTAACGACTATAACTGGTTTAATAATTCTGCTTCTTTAATGGAAAAGGCGTTTAAAGAATATTCTATGGTAAAAATAGCAGAAAAAGATAAAAAAATAACTTCTGTAAATATTATTGGTGCAAAAAAACAAAAGTGTGATATAATAACAAAAGAAGACGTTTTTTACCCTTTAAAAAAAGGCGAATATATAAAAGCGCATTATGATTTTCAGCAAAATATAAAAGCGCCTGTTAAAAAAGGGGAAAGCGCAGGCAAAGCCTATTATTACCTTGATGATAAAATGGTAAAACAAGCGCCACTTTTCTTTAATTAAGACTCGTTTGGGGGATAAAATAATGAGATTGCAAAAATATATGGCTGATTGCGGTATTGCTTCAAGGCGCGCAAGCGAACAGCTTATTTTAGAAGGCAGAGTAATGATTAACGGCGTAACCGTTACAGAACTTGGCGTTAAAGTTAATGATGGCGATAAGGTTACCTTTGATGGTTCTTTGATAAAACCCGTTTCTAAGCGGGTTTACATAATGCTTTATAAACCCGATAAGGTTATGAGTACCGTTTCAGACCCCGAAGGCAGAACTACGGTTTTAGATCTTGTTGATGAAAAAGTGCGCCTTTATCCTGTTGGCAGGCTTGACTATCATACCGAAGGTCTTATTTTGCTTGTAAACGATGGCGACGTTGCATATCATTTAACCCACCCTAAATTTGAAATTGAAAAGGAATACCTTGTCACTGTTCAGGGTGAGGTTTCAAGGGAAGAAGTATTAAAACTTCAATCAGGGGTTGTTATTGACGGGCAAAAAACTGCGCCTGCAAAAGTAATGATAACTGAAATTACCGACCACACCACAAGCCTTTCCGTAATTATCCACGAAGGCAGAAACAGGCAGGTAAGAAAAATGCTTGAAGCCATAAACAAAAAGGTTATTCACCTTACACGTTTCCGCCACGGTGAGCTTGTGCTTTCAGGGTTAAAGCCTGGTCAGTGGCGCTACCTTACAAAAGAAGAAATAGCATACTTAGAAAATATCAAATAATTACGAAAAATATCAAAATAATAACCAAAAACTGCTTGCCAAAAGTACGTAATATATGTTATTATAAAGTGCGATAATCTTTGAACAAAATTTATGCTTTTTAAGGTTCTATGCAAGCCGAAAAAGCATTTGACGAAAGGGCCGAAATGGGCAATTTTATTAAGCAGACAAACTTGCATAAAATTAAAAAAATAAAGGCTCAGCGTCTTTATTTAAATTACTTTTCTAAAAAATACACAGCTTAAGCGAATTTTTCTATAAGAATGCGCTTTGCTGTGCTTTTTTATTATAATTAAAAGACGTTTTTTATTTTACATAGAGAGGTGAGAGAATAAATGGTATCAACGTTTCAATTATTAGCAGGAACACAGCTTCAGCTTGTGGATTCACTTAAATATACTGCAATAGGTGTCCTTGTTGTATTTGCTGTGCTTGTAATTTTAATCGTGCTTATTGAAAGCTTGCACGTAATGTTAAAAGATAAACAAACTCCTGTTGAAAAAACACAACAAAAAGCAAACCCTGTTGAAGAAAAACGAATTTCCGCAGGCGTTATGGCTGAAGTTCCTGAAGCAGATAAAGCACAGGATGACGGCGATTTTATAGCAGCCGTTTCAGCTGCGATTACTTGTGCAACAGGTAATGCTAACTTTAAAATCAAATCAATTAAAAAAGGTTAATTAAAAGGAGAAAAATAAAAATGCGCAAATTTAATGTAAATGTAAACGGAAAAATATATGTTGTTGAGATTGAAGAAACAGGCGCAGCAGCACCTGTAAAAGAAGCTCCCAAGGCTGAAGCACCAAAAGTTGAAGCTCCTGCTCCTGCACCTGCAGTTACAGGCGGTGCAGTAAACGTTGAATCACCTATGCCCGGCACTATTTTAGATGTTAAGGTTCAGGTTGGTTCTGCTGTTAAAAAGGGTGACGTTCTTTGTGTTCTTGAAGCTATGAAGATGGAAAACGAAATCCTTGCACCTCAGGATGGCACAGTTAAATCAGTAGTTACAAAGGGTTCAACAGTTAATACCGGTGATATCCTTGTTGGCCTTGAATAATCAGGGGGGCTACTATGGATTACGCTATTTTATCACAAGGAAATAGCGTAAACGTGCTTGATATTCTTAAAAATCTTTGGGAATCAAGCAGAATTTACGATATTTTCTCAGATTTTTTAGGAACAGGCTGGCAAACGCTTGTAATGGTTATTATTGCCTGCGTTCTTCTTTACCTTGCAATCGGTAAAAAGTTTGAGCCTTTATTACTTGTTCCTATTGCAACAGGTATGCTTTTAGCAAATATCGGCGGCGGTGAAATTTTTAACTCAGCCTGCTTTGCTGAAGGTCACGTTCATTGGGAAGCCTTTAACGGTGTTGGTATGGCTATGGAAGACGGCACAATCGTTAAAGCAGGTCTTTTTGACTATTTATACTTAGGTGTTAAATTAGGCATCTATCCTTGCCTTATCTTTATGGGCGTTGGTGCTATGACTGATTTCTCACCCTTAATTGCTAACCCTAAAAGTCTTCTTTTAGGTGCAGCTGCACAGGTTGGTATATTCGTTACCTTTATTTTAGCAGGTGTTCTTGGCTTTACAGGTGAAGAAGCTGCAAGTATCGGCATTATCGGCGGTGCTGATGGTCCTACCGCTATTTTGGTAACAAGTATTCTTGCACCGCATAGACTTGCGGCTATTGCAGTTGCTGCATATTCATATATGGCACTTGTTCCTATTATTCAGCCGCCTATTATGCGTCTTCTTACCACAAAGAAGGAAAGGGAAATCGTTATGGAACAGCTTCGTCCTGTTTCTAAGCGCGAACTTGTTATTTTCCCAATAGCAACAGCAGCGATAATTATTCTTATTCTTCCTTCAACTGCACCGCTTATCGGCTCATTGATGTTCGGTAATCTTTTAAGAGTGTGCGGTGTAACGGAACGTTTAAGCAAAACAGTTCAGAATGAACTTTGTAATATCGTAACAATTTTCCTTGGTACAACTGTTGGCGCAACGGCAGTTGGTGAAAGCTTCCTTAATATCTGGACAGTTCTCATCATTCTTATGGGCTTGTTTGCATTTGGCGTTGCTACTGCAAGCGGTGTGCTTTTAGGTAAAGTAATGTGCTGGCTTACAGGCGGAAAAATCAATCCCCTTATCGGTTCTGCAGGCGTTTCCGCAGTACCTATGGCAGCACGTGTTTCACAGGTTGAAGGTCAGAAGGCAAACCCCAAGAACTTCCTTTTGATGCACGCAATGGGCCCCAACGTAGCAGGCGTTATCGGTTCAGCAGTTGCAGCAGGCGTGCTTCTTGCTATTTACGGTTAATGGAGGAAAAAAATAATGGCAAAAGTTTTAATTACAGATACCATATTGCGTGATGCCCACCAATCACAAGCGGCAACACGTATGCGTATTGAAGAAATGCTTCCCGCTTGTGAAGTTTTGGATAGCATCGGCTACCATTCTTTAGAAGCTTGGGGCGGCGCAACCTTTGATTCATGTCTTCGCTTTTTAAACGAAGATCCATGGGATAGATTACGCAAATTAAAGAAAGCACTTCCCAACACAAAATTACAGATGCTTCTTCGCGGTCAGAACATTTTAGGCTATCGCCACTATGCTGATGACGTTGTTGATAAATTCGTTCAGAAAAGTATTGAAAACGGTATTGAAATTATTCGTATCTTTGATGCTTTAAACGATTTAAGAAATATGGAGCAGGCTGCAAAAAGCACAAAGAAGTACGGCGGTATTGCCGAACTTGCTATGAGCTATACCACAAGCCCTGTTCACGATATCAATTACTTTGTTAATTTAGCAAAGGAAATGGAACAGTTAGGTGCTGATATCATTTGTATTAAGGATATGGCAAACCTTCTTCTTCCATACGATGCTTATGAACTTGTTTCAAAATTAAAAGAAGCAGTTAAATGTCCTATTCACCTTCATACCCACAACACGTCAGGTACCGGTGATATGACAATCTTAAAGGCTATTGAAGCAGGTGTAGATATTGTAGATACTGCACTTTCACCCCTTGCAAACGGAACAAGCCAGCCTACAACTGAATCCTTGGTTGCAACACTTAAAGGAACAGAGTATGATACAGGCTTAGAACTTGATAAGCTTGTTGAAGCAAGCAACCACTTTAAAAAGGTTGCACAGCGCTTAACAAACGATAAGATTCTTGATCCCAAGGTTTTAGCTGTTAATATCAACACTCTTTTATATCAGGTTCCCGGCGGAATGTTCTCAAACCTTCTTTCACAATTAAAAGAAGCAGGTAAGGAAGATAAACTCTACGATTGCTTGGCAGAAGTTCCTAACGTTCGTAAGGACTTTGGTTATCCACCCCTTGTTACACCTACAAGCCAGATTGTTGGTACACAGGCAGTATTAAACATCTTAACAGGTGAAAGATACAAGATGGTTACCAAGGAATCAAAAGGTCTTTTAGCCGGCGAATACGGTCAGCTTCCTGCTCCCGTTAATGAGGACGTTCGTAAAAAGTGCATTGGTGATACACCTGTTATTACAGGCAGACCTGCTGATAACTTAAAGCCTGAATATGAATCCTTAAAGGCTGAAATTACTGAATATCTTGAACAGGAAGAAGACGTACTTTCTTATGCGCTCTTCCCACAGGTTGCCATGAACTTCTTTAAGGCAAGAAAAGAAGCCAAAGAAGGCAAAAAAGACCTTAACATTCAGGTTAGCGTAAGCGAAATTTTATAAACCTAATTTTTAAAAGGGATAAAAGATGAAAATATATGTTGTAGGCGGCGGACCTGCAGGTGTTCTTGCGGCGGCGCAGGCATCTTATAAGGGGCATGACGTAACCTTAATTGAAAAAAACGAAAAGCTTTTTAAAAAACTGTTTATAACAGGTAAGGGCAGATGTAACGTTACACACGCCTGCGATATTGAAGATTTTTTTGAAAATATCTCAAAAAATTCAAGCTTTTGTTATTCTGCAATATATACTTTTACCCCCGAAAACGTAATGGATTTAATCGCAAATAACGGAACACCCTTAAAAACCGAAAGGGGACAAAGGGTGTTTCCCGTAAGCGATAAATCAAGTGATATCATTAAAGCCTTTGAAAAATATTTAAAAAATTCAGGGGCAAAAATACTTTTAAACACTAAGTTTGAAGACGTCATTGTAAATGAAAATAAGGTAACAGGCATAAAATATAACGGCAGGGTATATTCTTGCGACAAAGTTATATTAGCCTTAGGTGGCGCATCGTATATTTCTACGGGCTCAGACGGGGCGTGGAAATCTAATATTGAAAATTTAGGGCATAAGGTGGAAGATTTTATTCCATCACTTATCCCTTTTACCACAAGCGAACAATGGGTTAAGGATTTACAGGGGCTTTCCCTTAAAAACGTAACCCTTAAAGCTGAATATAACGGCAGACTTTTATATCAGGAATTAGGTGAAATGCTTTTTACCCACTTTGGTATATCAGGTCCTTTGGTGCTTACTTTAAGTTCCAAGCTTAAACAGTACGATTTTTCCAAATTAAAAATTACAGTTGATTTAAAGCCAGGTCTCACTTTTGAACAGCTTGATCAACGCATTTTACGTGATTTTAAAGAAGCAGGCAATAAAACCCTTAAAAATGCTATGGTAAAACTGCTTCCTTCACGGCTTATTTCTGCGGTTTTATTAAACAGTCAGGTTGATGAAAATAAATGCATCAATCAGTTAAAACAGGAAGAACGCCAAAGAATAGTTAAAACACTAAAAGGGCTTAATATTTCAGTTAACGGCTTACGCCCAATAAATGAAGCCATTATTACCCGCGGTGGCGTAAACGTTAAAGAAATTGACCCTTCCACTATGGAAAGCAAAATCATAAAAGACCTGTATTTTGCAGGTGAAATGGTTGATATTGATGCCGTAACAGGCGGATTTAATATTCAGCTTGCGTTATCCACAGGATATTTAGCAGGCGAAAACGTGTAGGAGTGATTATATGAAGATAGCACTTGACGGCCCTGCAGGCGCAGGCAAAAGCACAGTTGCAAAGGCATTAGCCAAAAAACTTGATATAATGTACCTTGATACAGGGGCAATGTACCGCGCAGTTGCGTTACATATGCTTGATAACGGTATAACTGTTGAACAAAAAGATAAGGTTGAAGAAGCCCTTAAAAATATTGACCTTGTAGTTAAATATGAAGACGGTATGCAAAAAATGTACCTTGCAGGGAAAGACGTTTCTTTAAGAATTCGTGAAAACGCAGTTTCAAAAGCTGCATCAGATTTTTCTGCTCTGCAACCTGTTAGAGTATTTTTAGTAAAAATGCAACAGGAAACTGCCAGAAAAAACCATTGCATTTTAGATGGCAGGGATATTGGTACTTTTGTGCTTCCCGATGCAGATTTTAAATTTTTCCTTACCGCTGATTCTTCTGAAAGAGCAAAAAGGCGCGCAAAAGAATTGGCTGAAAAAGGTCAAGTAGTTGACGTTCAACAAATTCAAAAAGAAATTGAACAAAGGGATTATAACGATTCCCACAGGGAATTTGCACCCCTTAAACAAGCCGAAGATGCAGTTTTAGTTGACAGTACTTTTATGAGCGTTGACGAAGTTATCGCTTTTGTTGAAAACGTTATTGAGGGTAAATAAATGTTAAGGCGTATCGCATATTTTATCGTTACGGTTTTAAGGCCGTTTATTCCTTGCAAAATATACGGTAAAGAAAATATTAAAAGCAATAAAACCCTTTATATCTGTAATCATCAAAGCATCTGCGATATTGTTGTTTTGCTTGCCCACCTGCCACTTAACACCTTTTTTATGGCTAAAAAGGAAGTTTTTAAAATAAAACTTGTTGGCTGGGCGTTAAAAAAAGTAGGGGCGTTTCCTATTGACAGGCAAAGTATTGATCTTAAAAGCATTAAGTATGCCTGTTCAAAGTTAAACGAAAACGATAATTTAATGATATTCCCACAGGGTACAAGAAAAGATTCACCCCAAGTTTTACTTAATGATATGCACACAGGCGTTGGTATGATAGCCTTAAAAACAGGGGCAACCGTTGTGCCGATGATGTTTAAAGAAAAACCACGTTTTTTCAAAAAGAACGTCTTAATTATAGGCAAGCCTATGGATTTAAGTAAATTTCAGGATAAAAAACCTAATTCACAGGTTTTACAGGAATTTACTGAAAAAGCAACGGAAGAACTTAACTCATTATTAGGTAACAAGTAATGGAATTTATTATTGCAAAAAGTGCGGGCTTCTGCTTTGGTGTAAAAAAAGCAGTTGAAACCGTTGAAAATAATATGGGTAAGCACGTTAAACTTTATACGTTAGGCGAAATTATCCATAATCCACAGGTAGTAAAAAAGTTTAAGGATAACGGTGTTTATCCTATAAACAGTGCAAAAGATATAAACGAAGGAGCAGTTATTATCCGTAGCCACGGCGCGCCTAAAAGTGCAATAAAAGAATTAACAAGCAAAAACATTACTGTTGTTGATGCTACATGTCCTTTTGTTGCGCGTATTCAAAAAATTGTTGAAAAAGCCTTTAATCAGGGGGATTTTATCGTTATTATTGGCGAAAAAGAACACCCTGAGGTTATCGGTATTAACGGTTATGCCGAAAATCAGGGGCACGTTGTAAATTCCCAAGAAGAAGCAAAACTGCTTCCTGAAACAGAAAAACAAGTATGTGTAGTTGCGCAAACAACTACAAGGCATCAGCTTTATGAAGATATAATTGAAGTTTTAAAGGAAAAATATCCTAATAAAACACAAGTTTATTCAACTATTTGCGATGCTACAAGCCAACGGCAAAGTGAGGCTATGGAAATTGCCAAAAAAGCCGATATTATGGTGGTAATAGGGGGCAAACAAAGCTCCAACACTGCAAAGCTTAAAAAGATATGCAGTGAATTTTGCAAAAGAACCTATGGGGTTGAAACACCAATGGATGCTTCAACCATAAAAATACATAAAAACGATATCATAGGGATAACCGCCGGTGCATCCACGCCGGAGTGGTTAATAAAGGAGGTTGTGGATAAAATGAGCGAAAATGAAGTTTTTGCACAAAACCTTAGTTTTGAAGAAGAAATGAACAAGACTATGGTAAAAATCCGTCCCGGACAGATTATTACGGGTAAGGTTATTTACGCTAAGGAAGATGAAGTAAGCGTAGATATCGGGTATAAAGCAGATGGCTTGATTACCAAAGAGGAATTAACAGCCTCCGGTGCCGAAGATCCTAAAACACTCTTCAAAGAGGGAGACGAGATTGAAGTAGAAGTAATCAAGGTAAACGATGGCAACGGTAATGTTATTCTCTCAAGAAAAAAGGTTATTGCACGTCTTGAGGCAGATAAGACCCTGCAGTCAATTTCAAACGGCGAGATCTTTGAAGTTACAGTTAAAGAAGCAGTGAAAGGCGGTTTAACCGCTGATTATGACGGTGTAAGAGTATTTATTCCCCGTTCACAGATCAGGGCAAACGGCTTTGCAAAGGACGTTGACCGTTACGTTGGTCAGACCTTACGCGTACGTGCTATTGATATTGATGCAAAACACCGCAAGGTAGTTGCAACACACGGCGCTATCGTTCAGGAAGAACGCCAGGCAGCACTTGATGCAGCATGGGGCAAGTTAGCAGAAGGCGAAACCGTAACAGGTATCGTTCGCAGACTTACCGATTTCGGCGCATTCGTTGACCTTGGCGGAGTTGACGGTCTTATTCACGTTGGTGATATCGCTTGGTATCGCATCAATAAGCCCGAAGACGTTCTTAAAGTAAACGATGAAATTCAGGTTGTTATTCTTGCGCTGGACAGGGAAAAGGAAAGAATTTCATTAGGCTACAAACAGCTTCAGCCAAAGCCTTGGGATAATGCAGAAGAAAAGTATGCAGTAGATAGTGTTGTTAAGGGTACAGTTGTTCGCCTTACTGCATTTGGTGCATTCGTTGCATTAGAACCCGGTATTGACGGTCTTGTTCATATTTCCGAGCTTTCCAACAAATTCGTTACAAAAGCTGACGAAGCAGTTAAGGTTGGTCAGGAAATTGAAGCTCTTGTTTTAAACGTTGATCCTACTGAAAAACGCATCAGCCTTTCAATTAAAGCACTTCTTCCTGAAGAAGAAGCAAACGAAGAAGCTGAAGAAGCAGTTGAAGAAACAACTGAAGAATAATTTTAAAAGGCATCTCTTTTGAGATGCCTTTTTGCATTATATTTCAAAAAATGTAAATACTAAAACGGGTGATTGTTTTGAATATTGCATTTTTTGATACTAAACCGTACGACAGACAGTATTTTGAAAAATATTCCAAAGAAACAGGATTAAAATTCAGATATTTTGAAGCAAAATTAAATAAGGATACGGTAGAACTAGCAAAAAACTGCCAGGGTGTATGCGTTTTTGTAAACGATACGGTGGATAAGGAAGTTATTGATACCCTTTATAAAATGGGCATACGAATTCTTGCATTAAGAAGCGCAGGCTATAATAACGTTGACGTTAAAGGCGCGTTTAATAAAATTCATATAGTCCGCGTTCCTCAATATTCTCCTTATGCAGTAGCCGAACACGCTATGGCGCTTTTATTAACACAGGTAAGAAAAACCCATAAAGCCTATATCCGTACCCGCGATTTTAATTTTAGTCTTAATGGAATGACAGGCTTTGACCTTCATAATAAAACCGTAGGCGTTGTTGGAACAGGAAAAATAGGCAAGGTGTTTATTGATATTTGCAAAGGCTTTAAAATGAACGTTATTGCAAACGATAAATTCCCCGATAAAAACAGCGATATAAAATACGTGGATATTGATACGATTTTTAAAGAAAGCGATATTATTTCTTTCCATTGTCCCTTAACTGATGAAACCTACCACTTGCTAAATAAAGAAACCCTTAAAACTCTTAAAGACGGTGTTATTTTAATAAATACTTCAAGGGGCGCTTTAATTGATGCTGAAGCGTTAATAGAAGGTATCCGCCTTAAAAAAATAGGTGGCGCCTGCTTAGACGTTTACGAAGAAGAATCAGACGTTTTCTTTGAAGATAATTCTGAAAATGCTCTTAACGATGATACACTTTTAAAGCTTATTTCAATGCCTAACGTTATCTTAACAAGCCATCAGGCGTTTTTAACCGAAGAAGCATTAGATAATATTGCAAAAATAACGGTAAGTAATTTAACAAATTATTTCGCGAATGATGTTTGTAATAATGAAATCTGCTATCGCTGTGGTAACCAAACCATTGTAACTTGAATCAGTTGTAAAATGTAAAATTTACGTTTTAATTGCGTCAAAACCCTTGATAATATTTCCTATATTGTCTGCGGGCTTTTCCTTCTTAAAACAAAAATTTTACCATTTTTCAATCTGCGACCTTAAACTGCTCAATTTTGGTGAGATTTAGGTGCGGAGGACGCGTTAAGGCAGGTCGCCTTAAAAGGACGACAAGCCGAAATATGCCTAAATTCAGCAGTTTAAGGCTGGTTCAAGCTATAATGGTTTGGTTAAATGCGAAGAACTCGGAACGCATCAAAACAGCAAATGTTTTTAATACAATTTTAACAGATGCACGATTGCGCATTTGAACGCATTTAGCAATAAGAAAAATATTTAAAAATATCCGTTAAAAACAGGCAAAAAAGCCTAAAAGTCGGTTGACATTTTTGGCTTAAAGTGATAAAATTTTTAATGTAAAATAAATCTTTAAAGGCCGATACTGTGATATCGGTAAGATTACATATATTTGCTTGAATGCAGCGCAGGTTGTGTTCGCTTTTTGTGTGTCTTGCCGCTGTTTTCAGGGCAAGGCTTTTTTTAAAAAAGGAAGGGCATTTTTTATGGGTAAGATATCAGCAAAAACCGTTTGTCTTAATGAACAGATGATAGGTAAAGTATCTTCATTTTTATCTTCCTTGGATAAGTGTCCCCAAGAAACAAATGAATATTATATTTTTCCCGGCTTCGTGGATGTGCATGTGCATTTTCGCCAGCCGGGTTTTTCATATAAAGAAACCATTCTTACAGGCTCTCTTGCCGCGGCCGCAGGTGGATATACAACGGTGTTTACAATGCCCAATTTAAACCCTGTGCCTGATTCAAAAGAAAACATCTTACTGCAAAAAGAAATAATTGATAAAGATGCCTGCATCAACGTTTACCCTTACGGCTCAATTACAAAAGGGCAAAGGGGTGAAGAATTAGCAGATTTTGAAGATATGCTACCTTATGCAATAGCCTTTTCTGATGATGGCAGAGGCGTGCAAAACGATGAGATGATGCTTGCTGCTATGGAAAAAGCAAAAAAGCTTAACAAAACAATCGTTGCACACTGCGAAGTTAATTCACTTCTTAATGGCGGATACATTCACGATGGCGAATATGCAAAAGCACACAACCATAAGGGTATCTGCTCTGAAAGTGAATACTTGCAGATTGCAAGGGATATTGAGCTTGCAAAAAAAACAGGTTGTAAATACCACGTTTGCCACATTTCCTGTAAGGAAAGCGTTGATATAATCCGCAAAGCCAAAAAAGACGGCGTGGATATAACCTGCGAAACAGGACCCCATTACTTAGTTATGGATGATAGCTTCTTACAAGAAGACGGCAGATTTAAAATGAACCCGCCCTTACGTAGTAAAAAAGACAGGGAAGCGTTGGTTGAAGGTATAATTGACGGCACTATTGATATGATAGCAACAGACCACGCGCCACACTCTAAGGAAGAAAAATCAAAAGGTCTTGAAAAAAGCGCCTTTGGTATAGTGGGGCTTGAAACGGCGTTCCCCGTTTTATATACAAAGCTTGTTAAAGAAAATATCATAACGATGGAAAACTTAATAAAACTGTTAAGTGAAAATCCAAAAAAGCGGTTTGGTATTCAAGATAACGGCTTTACTGTATGGGACTTAAATAAAGAGTTCATCGTAGATCCTAAAAACTTTAAAACTATGGGCAAGGCAACGCCCTTTGAAAATATGAAATTAAATGCACAGTGTATTTTAACCGTTTCAAACGATAAGATTGTATACAGCATAGATTAAGGAGAATATTATGGCAAAAAGAACAGATTTAAAGAAAATACTTATTATTGGCTCAGGTCCCATCGTAATCGGTCAGGCAGCTGAGTTTGACTATGCAGGCACACAGGCTTGTCTTGCATTAAAGGAAGAAGGTTATGAAGTTGTTTTATGCAACTCCAACCCCGCAACCATTATGACCGATACAACAATAGCAGATAAGGTTTATATGGAGCCTTTAACGTTAGAGTATATTGCAAAGATTTTAAGGTATGAACGCCCTGACGCTATCGTTCCAGGTATCGGCGGACAGACAGGTCTTAACCTTGCGATGCAATTAGAAAAGAAAGGCGTTTTAAAGGAATGCGGTGTTGAACTTTTAGGTACAAGCAGTGAAAGTATTGAACGCGCTGAAGACCGCGAAATGTTCAAAGAGCTTTGCCAGTCAATCGGTGAGCCTACTATTCCTTCAGAAATTACATACAATCTTGAAGAAGCAAAAAAAGCAGCAAAGGAAATCGGTTATCCCGTAGTTCTTCGCCCTGCATTTACCTTAGGCGGTACAGGCGGTGGCTTTGCTTATAACGAAGAAGAGCTTGTTGAGGTTGGTATTAACGCATTTAAGCTTTCACCTGTTCATCAGGTTTTAATTGAAAAAAGCGTTAAAGGTTATAAGGAAATTGAATTTGAAGTTATGCGCGATTCCAACGATCACGCCATCACCATCTGCGGTATGGAAAACATTGACCCCGTTGGCGTTCATACAGGTGACTCTTTGGTAGTTGCTCCTATTATGACTTTAAGCGATCATGACCTTAAAATGCTTAACGATTCAGCAATTAAGATTATTCGTGAACTTAAAATTGAAGGCGGTTGTAACGTTCAGTTCGCACTTGACCCCAATTCAAGCCAGTATTACTTAATTGAGGTTAACCCCCGCGTTTCCCGTTCTTCTGCACTTGCATCAAAGGCATCAGGCTATCCGATTGCCCGCGTTACTGCAAAGATTGCAGTTGGTATGGCTTTAGAAGATATTAAGATCGCAAACACCAACGCTTCTTTTGAGCCTCAGTTAGATTACGTAATTGCAAAACTTCCAAGATTCCCCTTTGATAAGTTTGCAACTGCCAAAAACACACTTGGCACGCAGATGAAGGCAACAGGCGAAGTTATGGGCATTGGCTCAACCTTGGAAGAGTGCTTATTAAAATCAGTTCGTTCACTTGAAATCGGTGCATACCATTTCCACCTTAATAAGTTTGATAATATGTCAACTGATGAGCTTCTTGATTACATCAAGGAATTTAAAGATGATAACATCTTTGCAGTTGCAGAACTTTTAAGGCGCGGAACTGATATTGAAACACTTTACGATATTACAAAGATTACCCGCTATTTCCTTGAAGCAATTAAGCGCATCGTTGAAATGGAAGTAACGGTTAAAGCAAATAAAAACGATATTAACACTCTTAAAGAAGCAAAGAAAATGGGCTTCTCTGATAAGTTTATTGCAAAGCTTTGGCAAATGCAGGAAATTGAAATCTTCAATCTTCGTAAAAAGGAAAATATCTTCCCAATCTTTAAGATGGTTGATACTTGCCATACTAACGCATATATCCCATATTTCTATTCATCATATCAGGGCGAAAATGCTTCTAAATTAACGGATAGCAAAAAGATTATCGTTTTAGGCGCAGGTCCTATCCGTATCGGTCAGGGCGTTGAGTTTGACTATTCAACAGTTCACGCCGTAACAACAATTAAACAGTCAGGCTATGAAGCAATCATTATCAACAACAACCCTGAAACCGTTTCAACTGACTATACAACTGCTGATAAACTTTACTTTGAACCCTTAACTACTGAAGACGTTATGAATATCATTGAGTTTGAAAAGCCCGAAGGCGTAATTGCTTCCTTAGGTGGACAAACTGCTATTAACCTTGCAGAGCCTTTAATGGCAAGGGGCGTAAAGATCATCGGTACAGATTGCGATGCTATTGAACGCGCTGAAAACCGCGATAGCTTTGAAAAAGTTTTAGAAGAACTTAACATTCCTCAGCCACAGGGTAGGGCAGTAACCAAGATTGAAGACGGTATTAACGCCGCAAAAGAAATCGGCTATCCCGTACTTGTTCGCCCAAGCTTCGTTTTAGGCGGACGCGCTATGCAGATTGTTGCTAACGAAGAACAGCTTCGCCACTACCTTAAAACTGCGGTAGAAATTGACGAGGACAAG
Organism: Clostridia bacterium; assembly: GCA_045652205.1. GTDB lineage: Bacteria > Bacillota > Clostridia > Christensenellales > QALW01 > UMGS1322. Next base: position 52,263 of record JAZRTX010000030.1, on the reverse strand, counting down.
CCTGTTTTAGTTGATAAATACATTCAGGGTAAAGAGGTTGAAGTTGACGCTATCTGCGATGGACACGATGTTTTTGTTCCCGGTATTATGGAGCTTGTTGAAAGAACAGGTATCCACTCAGGCGACTCAATCAGCGTTTATCCTACCTTCTCAATCTCCGATAAGGTTAAAGGCATAATTTTACAGTATGCTAAAAAGCTCGGTTTAGGTATCGGCATTGTAGGTCTTTATAACATTCAGTTTATCGTTGATGAAAATGATAACGTGTTTATTATTGAGGTTAACCCACGTTCTTCAAGAACAGTTCCTTTCTTATCAAAGGCAACAGGATACTCATTAGCAGATATTGCTACTGAAGTTATTATGGGTAAAACACTTAAAGAACAGGGTATCTTCGGTATCTATCCTACCGAAAAGAACCGCTGGTACGTAAAAGTTCCCGTATTCTCATTTAATAAGATCCGCGGTCTTGATGCTTACCTTTCACCTGAAATGAAATCCACCGGTGAAGCTATCGGCTACGATGATAAGCTTACAAGGGCACTTTATAAAGCATTACAGGCTTCAGGAATGCACTTACAGAATTACGGCACAGTATTTGCTACAATTGCAGATAAGGATAAAGAAGAAGCACTTCCTTTAATCCGCCGTTTCTATAATTTAGGCTTTAATATTCAGGCAACAGCAGGTACTGCTGAATTCTTAAAGAAAAACGGTATCCGCACCCACGTATTACATAAGATTCACGAAGATGCCGATGAGATTCCGGATGCACTTCGTCAGGGTCATATCGCATACGTAATCAACACCCGCGATATCGGTTCAGGTCAGATGACCGATGGTTACGAAATCAGAAGGTACGCAACTGAAAACAACGTAACAATGTTTACATCCCTTGATACCGTTAAGGTTTTACTTGACGTTATTGAAGAAGTAACACTTACAATTTCCACTATTGATGCTTAAAAGGTGAAAAATGAAGCAAAGCATATTTGAAATTTTACAAAACACCCCTTTAACAAGCACCGTTTATAAAATGGTGCTTAAAGGGGATACAAGTGAAATAACTGCATCAGGTCAGTTTGTTAATATTAAGCTTGACGGTTTTTATTTAAGAAGACCTATTTCTGTTTGCGACGTTGTTGGTGATGAACTTACAATCATTTATAAGGTGGTTGGTAAAGGCACAAAAGCTATGGCAGAAATGAAAACGGGCAGTTTAGATATTTTAACGGGCCTTGGCAACGGCTACGATTTATCAAAAGCAGGCGAAAAACCGCTTTTAATCGGTGGCGGTGTAGGCGTTCCCCCAATGTTTATGCTTTGCAAAAAGCTTATTGAACTTGGTAAAGACGTTACGGTAATTTTAGGCTTTAATACCGCGGAAGAGGTTTTTTATGAACAGGAGTTTAAAAATCTTGGCGCAAAAGTCTTCGTTACAACGGTTGATGGAACAAAAGGTACAAAAGGCTTTGTAACTGATGAAATGGATAGGGAATACTCCTATTTCTACACCTGCGGTCCCGAACCAATGCTTAAAGCAATTTACAAAAAAAGCGTAACAAGCGGTCAGTTCAGTTTTGAAGAAAGAATGGGCTGTGGCTTTGGTGCTTGTATGGGATGCTCCTGCAAAACAGTTACAGGCTATAAGCGTATCTGTAAAGACGGTCCCGTTTTAGAAAAGGAGGAAATCTTATGGGAAAATTAAGCGTAAACCTTTGTGGTATTGAACTTGATAACCCCATAATCCCCGCAAGCGGAACCTTTGGCTACGGTTACGAGTTCAATGAACTTTACGATATAAACATTTTAGGTACTTTTTCCTTTAAAGGAACAACAAAAGATGCACGCTTTGGCAATCCCACCCCAAGAATTGCCGAATGTCCTAACGGTATGATAAATGCAGTAGGCTTACAAAACCCCGGTGTTGAAAAGGTAATCAGCCACGAACTGCCTTTATTAAAACAGTGTTTTCATAAGCCTGTTATGGCAAACGTAAGCGGATTTTCCATTGAAGATTACGCTTACACCTGTGAAAAGTTAGATGCCTGTGATCAGGTTGGCTGGTTAGAAGTTAATATCAGCTGTCCTAACGTTCACGGCGGCGGAATGAGCTTTGGTACTTCCCCTGAAAATGCAGCGGAAGTTACAAAGGCAGTTAAAAAGGTAACAACAAAACCTGTTATTATTAAGCTTTCACCAAACGTAACGGATATTGTTTCTATTGCAAAAGCCTGTGAAGATGCAGGGGCAGACGGAATAAGCCTTATAAATACTCTTTTAGGTATGCGCATTGACCTTAAAACAAGAAAGCCTGTTATAAAAAATAAAATGGCCGGTTTTTCAGGTAGCGCAATTTTCCCTGTTGGAGTAAGAATGGTTTATCAGGTTGCAAATGCCGTTAAAATTCCCGTTGTTGGTATGGGCGGTGTTTCTTCAGCTGATGACGTTATTGAAATGATGCTTGCAGGGGCAACTGCAGTTGAAGTTGGCGCTATGAACTTAGTTGACCCCTTTATCTGCAAAACAATTATTGAAGAGCTTCCTAAGAAAATGGAAGAATATAAAATAGATAAATTAAGTGATATTATCGGAGGTGTTTTATAATGGGAAAGGACGTTATTATTGCTTGCGATTTTGCTTCAAAAGAACAAGTATTTAACTTTTTAGATAAATTCAAAGGCAGAAAGCCTTTTGTAAAAATCGGTATGGAGCTTTTTTATGCCGAAGGTCCTGAAATCGTTAAGGAAATCAAAAAAAGAGGTCATAAGATTTTCCTTGATTTAAAATTACACGATATTCCTAACACAGTAAAAAAATCAATGGCAGTGCTTTCACGCTTAGACGTTGATATGACTAACCTTCACGCTTCGGGCACAGTAAATATGATGAAAGCCGCTTTAGAAGGCTTAACAAGGGAAGATGGTACCCGCCCCATTTTAATTGCGGTTACTCAGCTTACATCCACTGATCAGGAAAGTATGGAAAAAGACCTTCTTATAAAAGAACCTATTGATAAGGTTGTTATGCACTATGCAAAAAATGCAAGCCTTGCAGGGCTTGACGGTGTTGTTTGTTCACCCTTAGAAGCTGAAAAGGTACATTCAACCTGCGGTAAGGATTTTGTTACCGTTACCCCAGGCGTTCGCTTTGCCGATGGTGAAATCGGTGATCAGAAGCGCGTTATGACTCCTGAACAGGCTAAAAAAATCGGTTCAGATTATATCGTTGTGGGCAGACCCATTACTGCGGCAGAAGATCCCGTTCAAGCCTACGAAAGATGCGTAAAAGAATTTTGCGATTAAGGAGAAATAAAAATGGAAAGTTATAAAAGAGAGTTTATTCAATTTTTAGAAGGCGCAGGCGTACTTAAATTTGGTGATTTCACTGCAAAATCAGGCAGAAAAATTCCTTACTTTATTAACGCAGGGGATATTAAAACAGGCGACCAGATTTCAAAGTTAGGCGAATTTTATGCAAAAGCATATTTTGAAAAAATCGGCAACAAAAAAACAGTACTTTACGGTCCTGCATATAAGGGTATTCCCATAGCTGTTTCCGTTGCCTGTGCGCTTTCAAAACAAAATCTTGACGTTCCCTTCTTCTTTAACCGTAAGGAAGAAAAAGACCACGGCGAAGGCGGTGTGTTCGTTGGCTATAAGCCACAGGAAGGTGAAGAAGTTGTAATCGTTGAAGACGTTATTACCGCAGGCACCGCAATCCGCGAAAGTATGGCAAATCTTTCTACCCTTAAAGGCGTAAAGGTTGCCGCAACCTTCGTTATGGTTGACCGCAAGGAAAAGGGTCAGACCGAAAAATCAGCAATGCAGGAAGTTGGCGAAGAATTCGGTTTCCCTGTTTATTCAGTTGTTGACGTTTATGATATTATTGAGTATCTTGAAGAAGATCCCAAGAACACGGAAAACGTTGAAAGAATTAAAAACTATTTAGCCATAAACGGCGCAAAAATTTAATTTTGAAAGGCGAAAATAATGAGAAGTCTTATTGATGTGCTTGACCTTACGGTTGAAGAAATAGATGAGCTTATTAAAGTTGCACTTGATATAATTGAAAATCCAAAAAAATACAGCGAAATATGTAAGGGTAAAAAACTTGCAACGTTATTTTTTGAACCCTCAACCAGAACACGCCTTTCCTTTGAGGCGGCTATGTATGAGCTTGGCGGAAACGTTATCGGCTTTTCCGAAGCTGCAAGCTCATCCTCTGCAAAAGGTGAAAGCGTTGCAGATACTGCAAAAACCATCAGCTGTTATGCAGATATAATCGCTATGCGCCATCCCAAAGAAGGCGCGCCCTATGTTGCAAGCGTTAACGCAAGCATTCCTGTTATCAATGCAGGTGACGGCGGTCATAATCACCCTACACAAACCTTGGCTGACCTTTTGACCATTTATCGCGAAAAAGGAAGATTTACGGATCTTACCGTTGGTTTTTGCGGTGATTTGAAGTTTGGCAGAACAGTTCATTCTTTAATCAATGCACTTTCAAGGTATGCTAACATCAATATTGTTCTGATTTCGCCTGAAGAATTAAAATTACCAAGCTACGTTAAAAAAGACGTTTTACAAAAGAACAATATTCCTTATGAACAGACTACTGATTTAGAAGCAGTTATGCCTAAACTTGACATTCTTTATATGACAAGGGTTCAAAAGGAACGCTTCTTTAATGAAGAAGATTATCTTCGCTTAAAGGATAGCTATATCTTAACAGGTGAAAAGCTTAAAAATGCAAAAGAAGATCTTTCAATTATGCACCCGCTTCCTAGGGTAAACGAAATCAGCGTTCAAATTGATAAAGACCCAAGGGCAGTATACTTTAAGCAGGTGTTAAACGGAAAATATATGCGTATGGCTCTCATTCTTAAACTGTTAAAGGAGGCAGATTTATTATGAAAATAGATTCAATCCAGAACGGTGTTGTTATTGACCATATTTCTGCAGGCAGGGGTATGGAACTTTATGAACTATTAGAACTTTCAAAAGCAGATTGCTCAATTGCCTTAATTAAAAACGTAGGCAGTAAAAAAATGGGCAAAAAAGATATTATTAAAATTGATGCGGATATCCCTGTTAATTTTGATGTTATCGGTTACGTGGATCCAAGCGCAACGGTAAATATTATTAAAGGTGGCGTTTTAGTAGAAAAAAAGACCATTGAAATGCCAAAAACCTTAGTAAACGTAATTAAGTGCAAAAACCCCCGTTGCATTTCTTCCTGCGAGCAGGAGATTGACCATATCTTTAAATTAACCGATAAAGAAAAGGGCGTTTACCGCTGTTTATATTGCGAAACACAGGCAAAAAAATAAATATAAAATCTTTAATGTATTAGGGTTGTTGCCTTGACAGAAACCTGTTTTTATTGTATAATTTCAGGTATAAATAAAGTTCTTTGTAACTGACGGATAAAAGTGGAAAAACCACAAAGGAACAAAGAATTATTATTGCCGACCGTCTGGGCACAATTACTTGATTTTTCGGGTAACTGTGCCTTTTCTTATTTTTGTTTGGAGGTAAAAGAATGAAAAAAGTTGGAATCGTTATGGGAAGCGATAGTGATCTTCCAATTATTAAAAAAGCAACAGATATGTTAAAAACTCTTGATATTCCATTTGAGGTGCACGTTTATTCAGCACATCGCACACCTGTTGAAGCAAGAGATTTTGCGCTTTCTGCCCGTGAAAACGGCTTTGGCGTTTTAATTGCCGCAGCAGGTATGGCAGCTCACCTTGCAGGTGCTATTGCTGCAAACACAACTTTGCCGGTTATCGGTATTCCTTGTTCAAGTACGAATCTTGATGGAATGGATGCGCTTTTAGCAACAGTACAGATGCCAACAGGTATTCCTGTTGCAACAGTTGCTATTAACGGTGGCGCAAATGCGGCTTTACTTGCGGCACAGATAATTGCAGTTGAAGATAAACAGTTACAAGAAAAACTTGATTTGAAGCGCGTTTCTGATGCTAAAAAGGTATTGGAAAAGGACGCTGATATTGCTTCTAAACTTTAAAAGGAGACGTTTATGGGAGGCTTTTTCGGCACAGTTTGTAAGCAGGATGCCATATCCGATGTGTTCTTTGGTACAGATTACCATTCTCATTTAGGAACACGCAGGGCTGGCGTTGCCGCCTGGGATAAGGAACTTGGCTTACAAAGGGAAATACACAATATACAAAATTCACCATTTCGCACAAAGTTTGAAGACCTATTTGAAGAAATGAAAGGTACTGCGGCAATTGGATGCATAAGCGATTCCGAGCCTCAGCCACTTTTATTCAGATCACATTTAGGTGCTTATGCTATCGTTCTTATAGGTGCTATCAATAATTCAGAAGAACTTATTGAAAAATACCTTAAAGATGGCGGTCAGTACGGTGCTATGACAGGCGGCAAAGTCAACTCAGTTGAAATTTTTGCAGGCCTTATCAATATGAAGGATAGCTTCCAAGAAGGTATCCGCTTTGCACAGGAACAGATAAAAGGTTCAGCAACCTGTTTGATTCTTACGGATAAAGGCACTATAATCGCCGCCCGTGATTTTTACGGAAGAACACCTTGCTTAATAGGTAAAAACGAAAACGGTTTTGCAGTAGCCTTTGAATCCTTTGCTTATAAAAAGCTTGAGTATGAAGATTATTTAGAGCTTGGCCCTGCACAGATAGTTGAAATTACAGAAGATAAGGTTACAACCTTAATGGAAAAAAAGGATAAAATGAAAATCTGTGCTTTCCTTTGGTCCTATTACGGTTACCCAACCTCAACCTATGAAGGCGTAAACGTTGAAGCCATGCGTTGTAAAAACGGTGAAATTATGGCTGAGACGGATGAAGAAACAGGTAAAGATAAAGGTATAGATTACGTTTGCGGTGTTCCTGATTCAGGTACTCCCCACGCAATCGGCTATGCAAATAAAAGCAGAATACCTTTTGCGCGCCCGTTTATTAAATATACACCTACCTGGCCAAGAAGCTTTATGCCCGCAAATCAGGCACAGCGCAATAAGGTTGCTAAAATGAAGCAAATTCCTGTGCACGAATTTATTAAGGATAAAAGCTTACTGTTTGTAGATGATTCCATCGTTCGTGGCACACAGTTAAAGGAAACAGTTGATTTCCTTTACGATAACGGCGCAAAGGAAGTTCATATGCGTTCAGCCTGTCCGCCTATTATGTACGGTTGTAAATTTTTAAGCTTCTCCCGTTCAGGCAACGAATTAGAGTTAATCGCAAGAAGAACGGTTATTGAGCTTGAAGGTGAAGAAGGTTTAAATCACCTTGAAGAATACTCTGATTCAAAAACAGAGCGCGGTCAGAAATTAAGAGAAGCAATTTGTGAAAAATTACAGTTTAACTCACTTGATTTTCAGTCCCTTGAGGGCATTATTAAAGCAATAGGTATTGATAGGGAAAACCTTTGTACTTATTGTTGGAGTGGAAAGGAATAAAAAAATGTTAAAATCAAAATCCGATAGTTATGCAGCAGCAGGCGTAGATATTACCGCAGGCTATAAATCAGTTGAACTTATGAAAGAACATATCAAAAGAACCCGTAACGAAGGCTGCCTTGATGATGTTGGCGGTTTCGGTGGTTGTTTTGGTCTTAATTTAGCAGGTGTTGAAGAACCTGTACTTGTAAGCGGAACAGACGGTTGCGGAACAAAGGTTAAGCTTGCAATTTTAATGGATAAGCACGATACCATCGGTATTGATGCAGTTGCTATGTGCGTAAACGATATTATCTGTTGCGGTGCAAAGCCACTTTTCTTCCTTGATTATATTGCTTGCGGAAAGAATTACCCCGAAAAAATCGCTTCTATCGTAAGCGGTGTTTGTGAAGGCTGTGTTCAGTCAGGCGCAGCTTTAATCGGCGGCGAAACTGCAGAACACCCAGGTATGATGCCTTTAGAAGATTATGACCTTGCAGGTTTTGCAGTAGGCGTTGTTGATAAAAAGAAGATTTTAGATAACAACAAGGTTAATGAAGGAGATACAGTTATTGCGCTTGCATCATCAGGTGTTCATTCAAACGGTTTCTCACTTGTTCGTAAGGTTTTTGATATCGGCAACTGCGATTTAAATGCCTACACAGAAGAATTAAACGGTAAAACTTTGGGCGAAGCTTTACTTACTCCTACAAAGATTTACGTTAAAAGCGTGCTTGCTCTTTTAAAAGAGGTTGACGTTCACGCTATTTCACATATCACAGGCGGTGGCTTCTATGAAAACATTCCAAGAAGCTTGCCAGAAGGCTATTCTGTAAAGGTTGATAAGTCAACACTTAAAATTTTACCAATCTTTGATTTAATTCAGAAGGTTGGCGGAATTTCCGAAAGAGATATGTTTAACACCTTTAATATGGGTGTTGGTATGAGCATTGTTGTTCCTGCCCAAGAAGCTCAAAAGGCATTGGAAATCTTAAAAGCAATGGGCGAAGATGCTTATATCATTGGCGAAGTTATAAAGAGTGATGAGGGTGTTATCATTGAATAATATGAAAAACATTGTTGTACTTACCTCAGGTGGCGGAACTAATCTTCAGGCGTTAATTGATGCTGAAAAACGAAACGAGCTTGGAAACGGCAAGATAACCTGCGTTGTAGCTTCAAAGGAAGATGCCTATGCATTAACCCGCGCTAAAAATAGTGGCATTAAAACAAGAACCTTAATCAGAAAAGATTATGATAACGTAGATAAGTACACAGAAGATATGCTTAAATTATTACTTGAAGAAAAGGCTGACGTTATCGTTTACGCAGGATTTATGACTATTTTAGGCGATGCAGTTTGCGATGCATTCCCCAATAAAATGGTAAACGTTCATCCTGCTTTAATCCCGTCTTTCTGCGGAAAAGGCTATTACGGTCTTCACGTTCACGAAGAAGCCCTTAAAAAAGGCGTAAAGGTTTCAGGTGCAACGGTGCACTTTGTTACAAATGAGTGTGACGGCGGACCTATTATCCTTCAAAAAGCAGTTGAGGTAAAAGATGACGATACTCCCGAAACGCTTCAAAAACGCATAATGGAACAGGCAGAATGGAAGATACTGCCTAAGGCAGTTCAGCTTTTATGCGATGATAAAATTTTAGTTAAAAACGGCAGAACGTATATTTTATAAAGAGAGGGCATAAAAATGGAAATTAAAACTCTTCAGGAAGAACTTAATTCTTTGGCTTACCACGGCAGAGGTATTATTATAGGTAAAAGTGCTGACGGCACAAAAGCAATCACAGCATACTTTATTATGGGCAGAAGTGAAAACAGCCGTAACCGCGTTTTTATAGAAGACGGTCAAGGCATCAGAACACAGGCTTTTGACCCTTCAAAAATGACAGATCCACATTTGATCATATATGCACCTGTGCGTGTTCTTGGTAATAAAACCATCGTAACTAACGGTGATCAGACCGATACCATTTACGAGCTTATGGATAGGCAGATGACCTTTGAACAAGCGCTTCGCACCCGTGAGTTTGAAGATGATGCACCTAACTTTACACCAAGAATTTCAGGTATTATCCGTCTTGAAAACGAAGATATGAATTTTGCAATGTCAATTTTAAAATCAGCAGACGGTGACGGTTCATCCTGTCAGAGATATACTTTTGCTTATTCAAATCCCTTACCTGCTAAGGCAAAATTTATACATACCTACAAGTGCGATGGCAACCCCCTTCCAAGCTTTGAGGGTGAGCCTAAAACACTTGAACTTCCAAACGTTGATATTGATGCTTTAACCGATATTATCTGGAAGAACTTAAACGAAGATAATAAAGTTTCACTTTTTGTTCGTTATATTGACCTTAAAACAGGTGAATATGATTCAAGAATTGTAAACAAAAACAAGTAAGGAGTGTTAAATATGAAAGAATTTGAATTAAAATACGGTTGTAACCCTAATCAGTAGCCTGCAAAAATCTTTATGCACGTCGGCACCGAGCTTCCTATTGAAATCCTTTCAGGCAGACCCGGTTACATTAACTTTCTTGATGCTTTTAACAGCTGGCAGCTTGTTAAAGAATTAAAGGAAGCATTAGGGCTTCCTGCAGTAACCTCCTTTAAGCACGTTTCACCCACTTCAGCGGCAGTTGGCGTTAAATTGCCCGAAAAGCTTAAAAAGGCTTGCTTTGTTGATGATATTGAAGGTCTTGACGATTCTCCCTTAGCTTGCGCTTATGCCCGTGCCCGTGGTGCAGACAGAATGTGCTCATTCGGTGATTGGGTTGCACTTTCTGATATTTGCGACGTTACAACCGCAAAAATGATTAAAAGGGAAATTTCCGATGGTGTTATTGCCCCAGGATATGAACCCGAAGCACTTGAAATCTTAAAAACCAAGCGCAACGGCAACTACAACATCGTTAAGATTGATGCAAACTTTGTTCCTGCTCCTATTGTGCATAAGCAGGTTTACGGCATCACTTTTGAACAGGGCAGAAATAACTTTGAAATTAACGAAGCACTTTTATCAAACCTTGTTACAAAAAATAAAGAGCTTCCTTCTGAAGCCGTTCGCGACCTTATAATTGCTTTAATTACACTTAAATATACACAGTCAAACTCAGTTTGCTTTGCTTATGACGGACAGGCTATCGGTGTTGGCGCAGGTCAGCAATCACGTATTCACTGCACCCGTTTAGCAGGCACAAAGGCAGATACCTGGTTCCTTCGTCAGCACGATAAGGTATTAAACCTTCCTTTTAAGGAAAATATCGCACGTCCTGACAGGGATAACGTTATTGATGGCTATATCAATAAGAACGAAGAAGACGTTTGTGCAGACGGTATTTGGCAGAAGTATTTTACAAGTCAGCCTGAACCCTTAACAGATAAGGAAGCAAAAGAATATCTTGCAACTATTGATAACGTTGCGCTTGGTTCAGATGCATTCTTCCCATTCTCTGATAACATTGAAAGGGCAAAGAGAAGCGGTGTTAAGTATATCGCTGAGCCCGGTGGTTCAATCAGGGACGATTTAGTTATTGAATGTGCAGATAAATACGGTATGGTAATCGCATTTACAGGAATGCGCCTTTTCCATCACTAAGGAGAACTTAATAAATGAAAATAATGGTTGTTGGCGGTGGCGGCAGAGAACACGCCATCATTAAAAAACTTAAAGAAAACAAAACCGTTACTGAAATTTTTGCCCTGCCCGGTAATGCAGGTATGGCAAAGGATGCGGTTTTAGTTGATATCGGCGCAAAGGAAATTGATAAAATCGTTGCCTTTGCAAAGGAAAACAATATTGATTACGCAGTTGTTGCCCCTGATGATCCCCTTGTTTTAGGCGCGGTTGACGCTTTGGAAGAAGCAGGTATAAAATGCTTCGGTCCTAAAAAAGATGCCGCTATCATTGAAGGCAGTAAGGTGTTTTCAAAAAACTTAATGAAAAAATACAATATTCCCACAGCGGAATATGAGGTTTTTAACGATATTGAAAGCGCGTTAAAATATCTTGAAACCGCACCTATTCCAACGGTTATTAAGGCTGATGGTCTTGCATTAGGTAAAGGCGTTATTATCGCTTTAACAAGGGAAGAAGCAATAGATGCCGTTAAATCAATGATGGAAGATAAGGTGTTTGGCGCAAGCGGTGACAATATCGTTATTGAAGAATTTTTAGAAGGTCCTGAGGTTTCCGTTTTATCCTTTACCGATGGTAAAACAGTAGTACCTATGATTTCTTCAATGGATCATAAAAGGGCAGGGGATAACGATACAGGTCTTAATACAGGCGGTATGGGAACTATTGCTCCTAACCCCTATTACACCAAAGAAATCGCAGAAGAATGTATGGAAAAAATCTTTGTTCCTACAATAAACGCGATGAATAGTGAAGGCAGAACCTTTAAAGGATGCTTATACTTTGGCTTAATGCTTACTAAAAACGGTCCAAAGGTTATTGAATACAACTGTCGTTTCGGTGATCCTGAAACACAGGTTGTGCTTCCTTTATTAAAAACAGACCTTTTAACTGTAATGCAGGCAGTAACTAACGAAACGTTAAATGAAATAAACGTTGAATTTATGGATAAAAACGCTTGTTGCGTAATTATGGCATCAAAGGGTTATCCACAAAGTTATGATAAAGGTTTTGAAATGATAATCCCCGAGAATATCACAAACAGCGTTTACGTTGCAGGCGCTTCCTTTAAGAATAACAAGCTTGTAACAAACGGCGGTAGAGTTCTTGGTGCAACCGCAGTAAGCGAAACATTGGAAGATGCAATTAAAAAGGCTTATGAAATGGTAAAAACTATTTCCTTTGAAAATGCATATTACCGTAACGATATTGGTCAGAAGGCTTTAAAAGCCAAAGGAGAATAAAATGGTATTCAGAGTTTTTGTTGAAAAGAAAAAAGAACTTGCCAATGAAGCAAATGCGCTTCTTAGTGAAGCTAATAACCTTCTTGGTATTGTAAATTTAAAGGACGTTCGCGTAATCAACCGCTATGATGCAGAAAACATCACTGAAGAGCTTTTTGATTATGCTAAAAAAACTGTTTTTTCTGAGCCTCAGCTTGACATTGTAACTGATGAAATTACAGCTGAAAACGGATACGTTTTTGCAGTTGAATATCTTCCCGGTCAGTTTGATCAGCGCGCAGATTCAGCAGCACAGTGTATTCAGATTATTTCACAGGGCGACCGCCCAACAGTTCGTACAGCAAAGGTTTACGTGCTTTACGGTGATTTAACTGAATCAGAAATTGCAGAAATCAAAAAATACGTTATCAACCCTGTTGAAGCAAGGGAAGCAACCTTAGAAAAGCCCGAAACCTTAAAGGTAAATTACGAAATTCCTACGTCTGTTAAAACCTTAGAAGGATTTATTAAATTAGATAGAAAAGGTTTAGAAGATTTCGTTAAGGAATACGGTCTTGCTATGGATGCTGACGATATTCAGTTCTGTCAGGATTACTTTAAAACAGAAGACCGTGATCCCACCATTACTGAAATCAGAATGATTGATACGTATTGGTCAGACCACTGCCGTCATACAACTTTCTTAACTATTATTGATGACGTTAAGTTTGAAGACGAGCTTTTACAAAGCGCTTATGAAGAATATATTGCAGTTCGTAAGGAATTAAACCGTACAAAGCCTATTTGCTTAATGGACCTTGCAACAGTTGCAGTTAAATATCTTAAAAAACACGGCAAGTTAGACAAGCTTGATGAATCCGAAGAAATCAACGCTTGTACCGTTAAAATTGAAGTAGAAGTAGATGGCAAAAAAGAGCCTTGGCTTTTACTCTTTAAAAATGAAACCCACAACCATCCCACAGAAATTGAGCCTTTCGGTGGCGCAGCAACCTGTATCGGCGGTGCTATCCGCGATCCCCTTTCAGGCAGAGCATACGTTTACGGTGCTATGCGTGTAACAGGTGCCGCAGACCCCTTAAAGCCTGTTTCTGAAACAATTAAAGGTAAATTACCACAAAGAAAGATCGTTACTACTGCTGCGGCAGGTTATTCCTCCTACGGTAACCAAATCGGTCTTGCAACAGGTATTGTTGATGAAATCTATCATCCCGGCTACGCTGCAAAGCGTATGGAAATCGGTGCAGTTATCGCTGCTGCTCCACAGGAAAACGTTCGCAGGGAAGTGCCAACACCTGGCGATGTTGTTGTGCTTTTAGGTGGTTCAACAGGTCGTGACGGTTGCGGCGGTGCAACAGGTTCATCAAAATCACATACTGCACAAAGCCTTGAAACCTGCGGTGCAGAAGTTCAGAAGGGTAATGCTCCTGAAGAAAGAAAATTACAGCGCCTTTTCAGAAACAAGGAAGCAACACAGTTAATTAAGCGTTGTAACGATTTCGGTGCAGGCGGTGTTTCCGTTGCTATCGGTGAACTTGCTGACGGTCTTGAAATTGACCTTAACAAAGTTCCTAAAAAGTACGATGGATTAGACGGTACTGAACTTGCTATAAGTGAATCACAGGAACGTATGGCTGTTGTTATTGAAAAGGAAAACGTTGATAAGTTCCTTTCCTTAGCAAAAGAAGAAAATCTTCAGGCTTGTCCCGTTGCAGTTATAACTGAAGAAAAACGCCTTGTTATGAACTGGAACGGCAAAAAGATTGTTGATATCAGCCGTGAATTCCTTAACTCAAACGGTGCTGAAAAGCATATTACCGTTACACCACAAAAGCCACAGGCAATTACAAAAGAAATTAAAGAAAGCTTTAGCGAAAACTATTTAGATATTGCAACAGATCTTAATATGTGCTCAAAGCGCGGTCTTTCTGAACGCTTTGACTCTACCATAGGCGCAGGTACGGTTTTAATGCCCTTTGGCGGTAAAAATCAGCTTACACCTATTCAGGCTATGGTACAAAAGGTTTCTGTTGAAAAGAAGCATACTGACGATTGCTCCTTTATGTCATGGGGATATAACCCCTTTATCACAGAACAAAGCCCATACCACGGTGCATATTTAGCAGTTGTTGAATCTGTTTCAAAATTAATTGCAACAGGTGCATCTTTTGAAGACGTTTACCTTACTTTCCAGGAATACTTTGAACATCCCGGTAAGGACGGCAAGCGTTGGGGCAAACCTTTAAGCGCACTTTTAGGTGCATTTAAGGCACAAAAAGAACTTGGTATCGGTTCAATCGGTGGTAAGGACTCTATGTCAGGTTCATTTGAGGACCTTGACGTTCCACCAACGTTAGTTTCCTTTGCAGTTACAACAGGCAAGGTTTCTGAGGTTATTTCACCTGAATTTAAACAGGCAGGCAGTAAGGTTTACGCCATTTATCCTGAATATGATGAAAACGGTCTTCCTAAAACAGAATCTTTAATTGCAACCTTTAATAAGGTTACTGCTTTAATGCGCGCAGGCAAAGTGCTTTCAGCATATACCTTAGGCTTAGGCGGTATCGGTGAAGCAGTTATGAAGATGGCATTTGGTAATTCAATCGGCTTTAAGTACGATGATAATATGTGCCCTGAATGTATCTTTAAGTACAATTACGGTGCATTCCTTTTAGAAGTTGCCGAAGATATTGAAGGTGCCCGCTTAGTAGGTGAAACAACTGAAAAAGAAGCAATTACATTTAAAAATGAAGAAATTGCTCTTTCAAAGCTTTTAAGCGCCTATGAAGATAAGCTTGAAAGCGTTTACAGTTGCAACATTCCTGATAGAAAAACTCCTATGGAGAACTTTGAATATAAGGCAACAAACTACCCTGCTCCTGCAATTAAATGCGCAAAGCCAAAGGTACTTATTCCTGCATTCCCCGGAACTAACTGCGAATTTGATTCAGCAAAAGCAGTTCGCGATGCAGGTGCACAGCCTGAAATCATTGTAATCAATAACCTTAATGCAGAAGGTATTCAAAGAAGCGTTGATAAGTTCTATAAAGAGCTTAAAGATGCACAAATGATATTTATCCCGGGCGGATTCTCAGGCGGTGATGAGCCTGATGGAAGCGGTAAGTTCATTACTGCATTCTTCCGTAACGGTGCTATCAAAGAAGGCGTAACCGACCTTTTAGAAAACCGTGACGGTCTTATGTGCGGTATCTGTAATGGATTCCAGGCATTGATTAAGCTTGGTTTAGTTCCTTACGGCAAGATTATTGATACTGATGAAAATTGCCCAACACTTACCTTTAATACTATTGCACGCCATCAGTCAAGAATCGTTCGTACAAGAATTGCATCAAATAAATCACCTTGGCTTTCATTGATGAACGTTGGCGATATTGTAAACGTTCCTATTTCCCACGGTGAAGGTAGATTTATTGCTGATGAAAAGTTAATTAAAGAACTTGCTAAAAACGGTCAGATCGCTACACAGTACGTTGATTTAAACGGCAACGCTACTAGTGACGTTCACTTTAACCCCAACGATTCAATGTACGCTATTGAAGGTATTACCTCTCCTGATGGTAGAGTATTTGGTAAAATGGGTCATAGCGAACGTATTGGCGCAGGTCTTTATAAAAACGTTGACGGCGAATATGACATTCGTATGTTTGAAGCTGCAGTAAAATATTTTAAGTAAAGGGTGAATAAAATGGAATATAAATCCGATATTGAAATTGCTCAATCTTGTCAGATGAAGCATATTTCCGAAATTGCAAAAACAGCCCACGTAGATGAAAAATATATTGAACAGTATGGCAGATATAAAGCAAAGATTGACCTTTCCCTTTTAAACGAAACAGATAAAAAGGATGGCAAATTAATCCTTGTAACTGCCATTACCCCCACCCCTGCAGGTGAAGGTAAAACCACAACCACAATCGGTCTTGCTGATGGCTTAAAGCTTATCGGCAAGGACGTTACCGTTGCTTTAAGAGAGCCTTCCTTAGGCCCCGTTTTCGGTGTTAAAGGTGGCGCAGCAGGTGGCGGATACGCTCAGGTTGTGCCAATGGAAGATATTAACCTTCACTTTACAGGCGATTTCCACGCAATAGGTGCTGCAAACAACTTGCTTGCAGCTATGCTTGATAACCACATTCAGCAGGGCAACCAGCTTGGTATTGACGTTCGCAAGATTACCTGGAAACGTTGCGTAGATATGAACGACCGTCAGCTTCGTTTTGTTGTTGACGGTATGGGCGGTAAAGCCAACGGCGTTCCAAGGGAAGATGGCTTTGATATTACCGTTGCTTCTGAAATTATGGCTATTCTTTGCCTTGCAAATTCTATTGAAGATCTTAAAGAAAGGCTTGCAAATATCATCGTAGGCTATACTTATGATGATAAGCCTGTTACTTGCGGTCAGTTAAAGGCACAGGGTGCTATGTGTGCGCTTTTAAAGGATGCTATTAAGCCTAATTTAGTGCAGACATTAGAAGGTACTCCTGCATTTGTTCACGGCGGTCCCTTTGCAAATATTGCCCACGGCTGTAACTCAGTTATGGCAACAAAGCTTGCTTTAAAAATGGGTGATTACACCGTTACAGAAGCAGGCTTCGGCGCAGATTTAGGTGCTGAAAAATTCCTTGATATCAAGTGCCGTATGGCAGGGCTCACCCCTGATGCAGTAGTTATCGTTGCAACTGTTCGCGCATTAAAAATGCACGGTGGCAGAGCTAAAAACGAACTTAATAACGAAGATATTGAAGCCTTAGAAAAAGGAATACCAAACCTCCTTCGCCACGTATCAAACATTAAAAACGTTTATAAGCTTCCTTGCGTAGTTGCAGTTAACCGTTTCCCCACAGATACTGATAACGAAATTGATTTCATTATCAAAAAGTGTAAGGAATTGGGCGTTAATACCGTGCTTTCAACCGTATGGGCTGAAGGCGGTAAAGGTGGCGTAGAGTTAGCAAAAGAAGTTGTTCGTCTTTGCGAAGAAGAACAGGGCGATTTCACTTTCTCTTATGAACTTGATTCCACTATTGAAGAAAAAATTGAAGCAATCGTTAAAAAGGTTTACGGCGGTAACGGCATAACAATTATGCCTAACGCTAAAAAGCAGATTGCTCAATTAACTGAACTCGGCTTTGATAAAATGCCGGTTTGTATCGCAAAAACACAGTATAGTTTCTCTGATGACCCAACTAAACTTGGCGCACCGGAAAACTTTACAGTAACCATCAAAAACGTAAAAGTATCAGCAGGCGCAGGCTTTATCGTTGTTTTAACAGGCGATATTTTAACTATGCCGGGGCTTCCCAAAGTTCCTGCCGCTGAACGTATTGACGTTGATAAAGATGGTAAAATTTCAGGATTGTTTTAATTATAAAAGCCTTGTATAATATATACAGGGCTTTGATTATTTTTTAAGGAGGTATATTTATAGTGGAGAATAAGTATATTCTTGAACTTGCAAAACAATATCCTAACCGAAACAGAGTATCAAGCGAAATCATTAACCTTAATGCAATTCTTGCTTTGCCAAAGGGTACAGAACACTTTTTAAGTGATCTTCACGGGGAACACAGGGCATTTTTACATATCCGTAAAAATGCATCAGGGGTTATCCGGAAAAAAGTTGATCAGCTTTTTGCAAAAACGTTGCAGACCAAGGAAAGAAAAGAGCTTGCAACGTTAATATATTATCCTGAAGAAAAACTTCTTGAACTCAATGAACAGCAGATAATTGATGATGAATGGTATAACGTAACTTTACTGCGTCTTTTAGAAATCTGCCGTCTTGTAAGCAGTAAATATACCCGTTCAAAAGTTCGTAAGCATCTTTCAAAAACTGCTATGGGCTACGATTATATTATTGATGAACTTTTAAATAATGATTACGATGAAGTCAATAAAGAACGCTATTACGAAAATATCATTAAAACCATTATTGAAATCGGTTCTGCCCAGCAACTTATTATTGCAATAAGCACTTTAATCAAAAGCCTTGTTATTGACCATTTACATATTGTAGGCGATATTTTTGATAGAGGTCCAAGGGCAGATATTATATTAGATGAATTGATGAAAGAAAATTCATTAGACATTCAGTGGGGCAACCACGATGTTTTATGGATGGGCGCTGCCGCAGGTTCACGCACCTGCATTGCAACGGTTTTAAATAATTCTATAACTTATCGCAATCTTGACGTTGTTGAGATTGGTTATGGCATTTCATTAAGACCTTTATCACTTTTTGCACAAAATGTTTATGCAGATTCTGATGTTTCTGCATTTATGCCCAAGGGCAATTTTGAAGGTGACGTTTTTTATAGCGATGATGATTTAATGCTTGCAAGAATGCATAAAGCCATAAGTATTATTCAGTTTAAGTTAGAAGGACAGTCAATTTTAAGAAATCCGCAGTTTAATATGCTTGATAGATGCTTGTTGGATAAGATTGATTTTATAAATAAAACGGTAAGCATTCTGGGAAAAAATTATCCGTTAAAGGATGCGGATTTTCCAACTGTAAATAAAAGACGTCCTTATGAACTTACTGATGAAGAATATGCCGTAATGAAGTATCTTAAAAATGCGTTTTTAAGAAGTGAGAAACTGCAAAAACATACCCGCTTTTTATTTGAAAAAGGCAGTATGTATAAGGTGTTTAATGGAAATCTTCTGTTCCACGGTTGCGTGCCTATGAACGATGACGGAAGTTTTATGAAGTTAGATATTGCAGAAAAAAAATCAGGCAAAGAATTGCTTGATCATTTTGACGTACTTGCCCGCTTAGGATATTTTTCAAAAGAAAATTCACCATTTAAACAAAAAGGCAAGGACATTTTATGGTTCTTGTGGTGCGGTAAAGATTCGCCCCTTTGCGCAAGAAAGAAAATGGCAACCTTTGAACGTTTGCTTGTAGCAGATAAAACTGCATGGGATGAACCTAAAAACGCCTATTATAAATGCTGGGAGGATGAAAAAAACGCAGTAAAAATTCTTCGTGAGTTTGGTTTAGACGAAGAAAAATCCCACATAATAAACGGTCATATTCCCGTAAAAAGTATCGTTGGCGAAGCGCCTGTAAAAGCAGGGGGCAAGGTAATTGTTATTGATGGCGGTTTCTGCCAGGCATATCAGGCAACAACGGGTATTGCGGGATATACGCTTATATATAATGCTTCAGGTATGCGCATTTCCGCCCACGGCAAATTTATGGGCGTTGAAGATGCAATTAAAAATAATGAAGATATAATTTCGGATACCGTAATCTTTGAAGATTCTCTTGATAGTATCCGCGTTAGAAATACCGATACGGGTAAGGAAATGTTAGAACGAATTAAAGATCTTACGGTGCTTTTAAAAGCCTACGAGCAAGGAACCATAAAAGAAACCGAAATATAACTTGATTAAACCAGAACTCTGATATATAATATTTTTAGTAAAAGAAAGGGGAAAACAGGATAAATGGCAAAAATAAATCGCAGTTTAATGCTTAAATTATCCCAGATGGATGAAGAAGACGCTTTTGATCCCTGGGAACTTTCCCCCGAAGAACTTTATACGTTAGACACAGATGCCCACCAAAAGTTTGTTGATCAGTATAAAGCATATTACGATGATATAAAAACAAGCAGTAAATTACATAAAGAGGATTGGTAAAAATGTATAGAAGAATGCGTTTTCCGCACTTTTTAGGTAAAGCACTTACTTTAAGCTATGATGACGGGGTTCAGACCGATGCCCGTCTTATTGAAATTATGCAAAAACACGGCTTAAAGGGTACTTTTAATATAAACAGCGGTCTTTTCGCTAAGGAAGGCACTGTGTATCCTGCGGGGCAAGCCCACCGCCGAATGTCCAAAACCGAAGCATATTTACTTTACAAGGATAGCGGTATGGAAATTGCTACCCACGCTTTTAATCATCCTCACCTTGAAAGCCTTACAACAACTGAAATCACAGGGGAAATTATGCTTGATAGGGTAGCTATTGAAAAGGAAACAGGCGTTATTACAAGGGGGCACGCTTATCCCTACGGCACTTTTTCTGATAAGGTTGTTGAATGTCTTAAATCCTGCGGTATGCTTTATGCAAGGGGTGTTAATTCTACCTTTAAGTTTGATGTGCCTGAAGATTTTTTAAGGCTTCAGCCTACTTGCCATCATAAAGCAGGGAATTTAATGGAACTTGCACAAAAGTTTGTTGAAATGCCTGTTTCAAACGAACCGCAGCTTTTTTATCTTTGGGGCCATAGTTATGAGTTTGATGGGGATAATAATTGGAACGTTATTGAAGAATTCGCTCAGTTTATAGGCAAAAAGGATGATATCTGGTACGCCACTAATACTGAGATTTTTGAATATATTGAAAATTACAAAAGGATTATTACAAGCGGTGATGGGGATATAGTATTTAACCCAACAAGCATTCCTCTTTACTTTAACGTTTGGGGTAAGGAATATAAGCTTAACCCTGGTGAAACAGTAAAATTACGATAATACAAAGGGCTGATTTTTTCAGCCTGTTTTGTTTTTAAAAAAATTGATTGACAATAATTTTACTTTATAATATAATATCCACGTTAATTGATGGGAGCATAGCTCAGCTGGGAGAGCATCTGCCTTACAAGCAGAGGGTCACAGGTTCGAGCCCTGTTGTTCCCACCATTATATTGGCCCGGTAGCTCAGCTGGTTAGAGCGCTAGCCTGTCACGCTAGAGGTCGTGGGTTCGAGCCCCATTCGGGTCGCCAAAATAAAGCCAAGTCGCAAGACTTGGCTTTATTTTTGTGTTTTTCATTATTCGTTTTTCAATATTCATCATTCATTAAACGCGCACGAATTTTTAAATGAATAATGAATAATGAATATTGAAGTCGCTACGCTGATGAATAATAAATAATTTTGACTTTGGTTATAAAATATGGTATTATCATATAAGAGAAGGTGTTTTATATGGAAATAAAAGCAAAATGTAAATTTGATTTAAAAACAATGCAGGCGTTTATGCGTTTTCTTATGTTTAAAAAGGCTAATCCTAAAAAACGGATAATCACGTGGTCGGTTGTTTTTTCTGTGTTGTTTCTAATTATTTTTTGGGAGACCATTGTTTTTGGTGCACAAAGCACAATGCTTATAATGCTTGTAATTATTATTTTTGTTGAACTGTTAGAGCTTTATATGTATTTTATTTTACCAAAGATAAGATACAACTCAATGGGTGCAATGAAAGATAATGTAAGTGAATATATTTTCTGTGATAATTCAGTAAAAGTAATTTCAACAAGTGAAGAAAGCAAAGGGCAAACTGAATTTCAATATTCAACCATTTCAAAAATATATGAAACATCAGAATATTTATTTATCTTCTCACAAATTAACAACCAGGTCTTTATTGTTGATAAATCTACAGTAGAAAAGGGTGCAATAGAAGAAATTAAAAAGAAATTTATTGATATTGCAGGTGAAAAATATATACAGTGTAAATATTAAATAAGCAAACAATCCGCTCACATATGTGAACGGATTTTTTCATTTTCCCACCACCCCTTGCATACAATTTTGCAAGGGGTGTTTTTTTATGAAAAAAGTTAATTATTTATTGCAGATTTTAAAGGGAGTTTTAATTAGTGTATTAGTAACAGTTTTAGGTATTGCATTAATTGCGTTGCTTGTTAAAGATGCCGATGCAGGAAGTTCACTAATCAGCGGGCTTTCTATCGGCGTGAAAATTGTAAGCATAATATCAGGCACGGTTTTAGCAGGAATAAAAATAAAAAAGAAAGGCGCTTTAACGGGGCTTTTTATTGCGATACCGTATTGGGTAATCTGTTTTATACTTTCATCAATTTCTGTGGCACCTGTCTTTTCAATTGTAAACGCAATAGATTTGCTGTTAACTGTGCTTACCGGCGTTTTTAGTGGAATATTAACGGTAAATGCAATCAAATAAGAGGTTTTTTAAGTGAAAAATTGGTAAAAATTTAAGCGGATACTTAATGTTAATGTTGACTAATTTGTAAAGATAATATATAATATAAAATAATTCTTATATTGCGGAACTTTAACCAAATCATAATGGTTTGGTTACGCAATAAGGAAATAAGATCTATTTACAAGGAGTGTCGCTTAAATGAAGATAAAAAGCCTCATTAAGTTGATTTGCCTGGTGGTTATTTTAGCCTTTTTAGGTTTATGGGCCTTCGGTGCAAACGTAACCCTTTTCACAAAGAAGTTTGTGGCTTGGGATAAAAATATGATAAAGGGTAACGATATGGGATTAACAAACGTTTCAGTTTATTCCATTAAAGCCCCTGAAAACACAACAAACTTTGATGCCCACGCAGAAGCAATAAACGCAGTAAACGTTTTTAAAGAACGTGCTGAGCTTATGGGCTATAAGAACGCTACCATTCGCCTTATGGGATATGATAAGGTGTACGTTGGTCTTCCACTTCAGGAAGCACAGGTTATGGGCGGTCTTGAACTTTTTGAAACCAACGGTGCTTTAACTGTTGCATACGATGGCAAAACCGTTTTCACCAATGCTGACGTTAAGAAAGCGCAGATAACAGGTGTTAATGCTGATTATGATGCATATTGTATGGATATCACCTTTACAAAGGAAGCCGCTAAAAAGCTTCAGGAAATTACTTCTGCAAGCTCATATACTATTTCCTTTGCTATTGACGGTGATAAGATTACCGCAAGCTATAAGGGTAATGAACCTATTAAAAACGGCAAGATTACTTTGGAATTTGAATTAAGCAAGGCAAACGATATGGCAGTATTTGAATATTGTGCAAATTCAGGCAAAGTAAACGGCGCTATCAGTGCAGTAAGCTCATATATCGTTGAAGGCACTGCAGGCGTAAAGGCATTTACCTTAGTTGCATTGGCAGTTCTTGCTATCTTCGTTCTCGCTGCAGTTTACTTTATCCTTTCACACCGCTTACTTGGTGTTGCAGCAACAGTTTCAATGTTTATTTCTTTAATTTTAACTGAATTCTTTGCAGCAACTTTCACATGGCTCAGTGTTGATGCCTGGGCAGTTGCAGGTGTTATGGCAGGCTTTGTTCTTTCAGTTGTTGCACACGCACTTGTGCTTAATGCAATTGATAAACAGTACCTTTCAGGAAAAGGTCTTGCCGATGCAATTGATGCAGGCGCACAGCAGATCAGAAGTCTTGTTTTAGAAATAAGCGCAGTTGCATTAGTTGTTGGTATTGGCTTATGGCTTTGCAAAACAAACTTTGCAAACTTCGGTCTTGGTCTTATGGGTGCAAGCATTGTAAGCGCATTAAGTGCTTGGTTATTTGTTAAACCTATTGCAAAGATTTTTATTGGCTTAGGTATTGATAAAGCAAAAAGCTATGGTCTTAAAAGGGGTGAGCAGTAATGAAAAATACAAAATTATTTAGTATTATTGCTATTATATTAGCAGTTGTTTTACTTGCTTGCGGTGCTTTTTTAGGCTTTGACCGTGGCTCAGATATCGGTGGTTCATACGTTCTTTCAATTCAACTTAACGAAACATTTAACGTTAAGGATATTGAAGATATTATGAAAGAAGCCGGTGCAACAGGATGCGTTGTTCAGTCAGTACAGAAGCAGACATCCCTTGACTATGCAAACGGCGAAGGCGTTCTTATCAGCTTTGAAGTTCAGGATGACACTAAGGCAAAAGAAATTGCCGATAAAGCAGAAGAACTTATCCGTAACAAGTATGCATTAGCTTTCCCCGGTGAGTTTGAATTTTTCTCATCTACCTTTAACAGACAAGCTGCAATTGATATGTGGCCGATTGCAATCATTTTTGTGATTTTACTTGCTTACGTATTTATCCGCTTTGGTTTAAGAATGGGCTTAACCTTTATTGCAGATATGTTTATTCCTACCGCTATCACCGCAGGCTTAATTGCTATTGTTGGTATTAAGGTAAGTAACTTTACTATTCCTGCTTTATTATTTGTTATGGCACTTGCATTTATATTTACCTTTATCTTTGCAATGCTTTTAAAAGAAACAAGCAAGAAAACCACTTTGGAAGAAGCTTTTGAAGAAACACAAAAAACAGTTTCAAAATTAGCTTTAATCGTTTCATTAATCGCAGTTGTTGCATTTGCTCTTTTAATTATTATCGGAACAGCACTTCTTAAAAACTTTGCTTTAATTGCACTTGTAGGCACAGTTTTAAATATGGCAACAATTATATACGTACTGCCCGGTTTGGCAAAAAAATAAAAGCCTGATCCTAAATTTTCGGGATTTGCTTAGTGTAAACGCGATACTCCCTTCTGATCGGCAGAAGGGAGTTTTATGTATTATTGGAGGGTATTATGCCGCTTGCGTTAAAACCGCAAAAAAGAATATCTGAAATTGATTTTAATCAGGTTGCACTTTTAAAAGAACAGTTGGAGTGCGATAGCCTTTTTGCGCAAGTTTTATATAACCGCGGTTTTGATACAATAGAAAAATGCAAGCAGTTTTTATACCCTGAACAAACAAGCTTGCTTGATCCTTTTTCTATGAAGAATATGGACAAGCTTGTTGAAAGAATAAAAGAAGCCAAAAAACAAAACAACAAAATCACAGTTTACGGGGATTATGACGTTGACGGTATCTGCGCAACGGCAATACTTATTAACACGTTCAAAACCCTAAAAATCAACGCAGATTACTATATTCCAAACCGCCACAGTGAAGGCTACGGCTTAAACGAACAGGCGGTAGAAGATATTTTTAATAACGGCACCGATATTATTTTAACGGTGGATTGCGGTATCGCTTCAGGCGAACTTATTAAGAAATTTCCTAATAAAGAATTTATCGTAACTGACCACCACACCATCGGTGAAAGTATTCCTGATTGCCTTACGGTTAAACCGGGGCAGGATGGGGATGAATATAAAAATACTGACCTTTGCGGTGCAGGAATAGCCTTTAAAATTGCTGAGGCTTTGCTTGGCGAACAAGCAAACGAGCTTATTGATTTTGCCTGTTTAGCCACTATTAGTGACGTTGTTCCTTTAAAAGACGAAAACCGCTATATAGTAAAGCAAGGTCTTAAAAAGATAAACACAGCGCCCCGCGATTGCTTTAAAGCGCTTTTGCAGGTTGCAGAATTCACAGGCGAGGTTACTGCACAAACAGTAGGCTTTACCATTTCGCCAAGGCTTAACGCCGCAGGCAGAATGGCAGATGCAAAAAAAGCCTTACAGCTTTTGCTTTCTTCAGGGGAAGAGGCGCTTTTAATTGCCAATGAATTAAACCAACTTAATAAAGCACGTCAGGATGCTGAAAAGCTTATTTTAGAAGAAGCCGAAGCGCAGATTTTATCTGAAGGCTTTATCCGTAAAAACAAAGTTTTAATTGTAAGCGGAAAAAATTGGGATGACGGTGTTATCGGCATTTGTGCCGCAAGAATACTTGAAAAATACAGGCGCCCAACTATTGTTTTTACTGTTGATGAGCATGGTATTGCAAAAGGCTCAGG
Source organism: Clostridia bacterium (assembly GCA_045652205.1). Taxonomy (GTDB): domain Bacteria; phylum Bacillota; class Clostridia; order Christensenellales; family QALW01; genus UMGS1322. The sequence goes on along the minus strand of JAZRTX010000030.1, from coordinate 26,416 downwards.
CAGAAGTATTGAGGGTGTTGATCTTTATAAGATGCTTGATAGTGCCAAGGACGTTTTAATTCAGTTTGGCGGGCATAAAATGGCGGCAGGAATGAGCATTGAAGCCCATAAAATCAATATCCTGCGCCAAAAGCTTAATCAGTTCTTTTTTGAAAATTACGATTACAAACTTTTATATCCCGTTGCCCGTTATGATGCCAAGGCAAAGATGGAAGAAGTAACTCCTGAATTTTGCCAAAGGCTTTCACTAATTGAACCTTGTGGCATGGAAAATCCTGAAATCACTTTAAGGATTGATAACTGCTTAAAAGGTAGTATTAAAAAGATAGGCACTTTAAAAAATCACTTAAAATTAACTTTGCAGGATGAAACAGGCAAACATTCAGGTGTGGCATTTAATTACAGAAAGCATAACTGCGATTATTTTTCAGATAATCAAGGTATCGCCATTATAAAGCCTGAACTAAATTTCTGGCAGGGTGTAAGCTCGGTAAACTTAAAAATACAGGATTTTAAGGAAACTGAAAATATTAAACCCCGCCATAAAGCTGAACTTTTAACTGCTTTGTTTTATTCACGTCTGAATATTTTAAAAACAGGTGAAGCAAAGGTAGAAATTATAGAAGACCCTGAAGAACTTCACTATATGTTCTCTTCTTGGGATTCTGAAGATATATCAGGCACGTTAATCTTGTGCGACCACCCTGAATACGCTTCAGGCTGTATATCCGTTTTACAGGATGAAGCACCAAGGTTTGATATTTCCTACACCTTGCCTGTAAATGAAAACTGCGGATACAATTCCCTTGTTATCGGTGCAGATATTGATAAAATAGATTTTACGCCTTATAACAGGGTAATAATCTATGATATGCTAAATACGGGATATGCAGATTTTATCAAGGAAAAAGCACCCCATACAAAAATATATGCTCTTAAATGTGGGTACGACTTATTTGACAGTATCTTTGAAGAATACAAAAAACTTTCAAGGGAAGACTTAATGAAAGCGTACAGGCAGATACTTAAAAAGGAAGGCTCATACTTAGATAAAGAAGATTTCCTTAAAAGCGCAACGGAATTAACTGAAATTTCAATGCCTGTTATTGCGGTTGCATTAGAAGTATTTAAGGAGCTTGAATTTATTTCTGTTTTAGAAAACGAAACGTTCACAGTTACGGTAAACAGAAACGCCCAAAAGCGTGAACTTAACGAAAGCAAATTTTATCAAAAATTACTTAAATGTGTAAACAGGAAAACAATATGATAGAAGACATCATTCGCCAATATTCTTTGGAAGAGGCGCAAAAAATTAAAGAAGCCCACGAAATTGCAAAAAACGCACACATGGGGCAAATGCGCGAATCAGGGGAGCCGTACATAACTCACCCTGAAAACGTTGCGCTTATTTTAGCCCAGATGAATATGGATTACGAAGCCGTTTGCGCCGCCCTTTTGCATGACGTTGTTGAAGATACTGCCATCACACAAGAAGAAATTGCAGAACAATTCGGCAATATTATAAGCGAAATTGTTCGCGGTGTAACAAAGCTTAATAAGATTCAGTTTGCATCAAAGGAAGAAGCACAGGCAGAAAATTTAAGAAAAATGTTTCTTGCTATGTCCCACGATATAAGGGTAATCTTGGTAAAGCTTGCAGACAGATTACACAATATGCAAACACTTTCTTCCTGCGAAGAATCAAAACAGCGCCGTATCGCAAAGGAAACTCTTGATATTTACGCACCCTTAGCAAACCGCTTAGGTATCTATCAGATAAAATGGCGTCTTGAAGACCTTTGCTTAAAGTATCTTGAACCCGAAGCCTATAAGTATATTCAAAGCGCAATCAGCGAGGGCAGAGGACAAAGGGAACAGTTTATTGATGAAATCATCACCATTATCAACCGTAAACTTGTAGAAGATGCAATTCCCGCCAAGGTTTACGGCAGACCTAAGCATTATTACAGTATTTATAAAAAAATGCGTCAACAGGGTAGCGATAATTTAGATAATATTTACGATTTAAGCGCAGTTCGTATTATTGTAACTGACGTGCGCTATTGCTACGAAGCATTAGGCATTATGCACAGTGAATTTATTCCTATGCCAGGCAGGTTTAAGGATTATATTGCTATGCCTAAGGCAAACATGTATCAGTCACTTCACACTACCGTTATTGGTAAAAACGGTAAACCTTTTGAAATACAGATTCGTACTGAGGAGATGCATAACACCGCTGAATACGGTGTTGCTGCCCACTGGAAATATAAAGAAGGCGGTGGCAATATTACAACAGGTGAAGAAAAGTTATCCTGGCTTCGCAGGATGATGGATTTAGAGCACGAAGCCAAGGACAGTGCCGACTTTATTGACGTTGTTAAAACCGAACTTTTTAATGACGAAGTATTTGTTTTCACTCCAAAGGGTGACGTTAAAGGTCTGCCTATGGGCGCAACGCCTCTTGACTTTGCATACTCTGTACACTCATCAATCGGTCACAGATGTATCGGCGCAAAGATTAACGGCAGAATTGTAAATATTGATACCAAATTAAAGAACGGCGATATTGTTGAAATTCTTACTGCATCAAAAACGGCAGGGCACGGACCAAGCCGAGATTGGCTTAATATCGTTCACACTTCCGAAGCCAAAACAAAGATTAAGGCTTGGTTTAAAAAGGAATTAAGGGAAGAAAACATTGAAAAGGGTAAGGAAATGCTTTCACAGGAAGCAAAGCGCCAAGGCTATCAGCTTTCCGCTTTAACCAAACCCGAATGGTTAGACCCCTTAATTAAAAAGTACAAAATACAATCAATGGAAGATCTTTATGCTTCCGTTGGCTACGGCGGATTAAGAGTGCATCAGATTCTGCCAAGGCTTGTTGAAGAATATAAGAAGGAAAACCGCGCAGAACTTCAGGCTGAAAAGCCTAAGCAGGAAAAGAAAAGGGAACATTCCAATAACGGTGTTATCGTTAAGGGCGAAAGCAATATGCTTGTTCGCTTTGCAAAATGCTGTTCACCTGTTCCCGGGGACGATATAGTTGGCTATATTACTCGTGGCAGAGGCGTTTCCGTTCACCGCAGGGATTGTAGTAATTTAGGCGGTTTTGAGCACGAACGTGAAATTCCTGTTTCTTGGGATTTTGAGGCTGACACCAATTACGTTGCCAACATTCAGTTGCGCACTTACGACCGTTCAGGTCTTATAATGGAATTATCCAATACTATATATTCAAATAAAAGTGATATTGCATCTTTAAACGTTTCCACCAAGGAAGGCACAGGTACTATCACCGTTGGTATAAGAATTACAGATGCAAAACAGCTTGATACCATTATAAAGGATATTAAAAAGATTCAAGGCGTATTTGAAGTTTACCGCCTTAATAATTAGGAGAATTTATGCGCATAGTTATTCAGCGTGTTAAAGAAGCAAGCGTTACAGTTAATAATAACCTTGTTTCAAAAATCGGCAAAGGTCTGCTTGTGTTAGTTGGTATTACCCAGACTGACACAGAAAAAGACGTGGATTTTATTGCTGAAAAAATCGTAAATGCAAGGATTTTTACCGATAGCGAAGATAAAATGAACTTATCCGTTAAAGACATAAACGGTGAAATTTTAATCGTTTCACAGTTCACCTTGTATGGCGATATTCGTAAGGGCAGAAGACCTTCTTTTACTTCTGCTGCAAATGGCGAAATTTCTGAGCCTTTATATGAGCTTCTGTGCAAAAAGGTTGAACAAATGGGTTTTTCAGTTAAAAAAGGAATATTTGGCGCAGATATGCAAGTTCAACTAATAAACGATGGTCCCGTAACTATTTTATTAGAAAGCGACAGGAGTTTTTAATGGATATAAAAACAGTTGTTGTTGGTGATTTAGGTGTAAACTGTTATATTCTAACTAATGAAAATAAGGCAATAGTAATTGACCCAGGTGCAGAATATAACAAAATAAAAGAAGCGTTAAACGGAAAACAGGTTGAAGCCGTTTTATTAACCCACGGCCATTTTGACCATACAGGCGCAGTAAAACAGTTTCAAAAGGATGGGGCAAAGGTTTATATTTCAAAAGAAGATGCTAAAATGCTTTTAGATGGATACACGTCTTTGGCTCAGCCCTTTGGATATCCATTTACACCCATAAAAGCGGATTATACTTTTAACGATAATGAAATCATAGAACTTATCGGGCAAAAAATAAAGGTTATTTTAACACCGGGGCACACAACAGGTAGCGCGTGCTTTTTAATTAACGATATGCTGTTTTCAGGGGATACGTTATTTAACCGTAGCATTGGCAGAACGGATTTTCCGGGCGGTGATTTTGAAACTATAAGCGATTCAATCCGCAATAAACTTTACGTTTTAAAGGAAGATACCCCTGTTTTTTCGGGGCACGGCAATAAAACTACCATAAAAGACGAAAAATGCTTTAATATGTTTGTGAGGTAAAATGAAATTAAAAACCAACTGTCCTGAATTTTATAACGATATTTCCGAAACTATCCGCGCGTTTATGGAAATGCCCATAATTGAATTATCAGAAGAAGATGCTGATATAATCGTTGAGCAACAGGAAAAAGACGGACAGATTTTTACTAAAACAGAATATAACGGCTTTAACTATGTTTTTAGTGAAGAAATTACTAAACAAGATGCAATTTCCCTTAAACGTATAAAAAAGCACGGTGCAAAGCTTTCGGTTTATTACTGCCTTAAAAAAGCGCTGAACAAACAAATGCCCTGGGGTTCGCTTACAGGCATTCGCCCAACAAAGCTTTTAAGGGATGTTAAAGATATTAGCATTTTAACTGATAAATATGACTTGCCAATAAATAAAGGCGAGCTTTTACAAAGGATTGTGGCCAATCAATCACCCTTTTTTACACCCCAGAATGATGAGGTTGATATTTATATCGGCATACCCTTTTGTAAAACAAGATGCACATATTGTTCCTTCTCTTCAACCGATTCAACTAAGGGCGAAAAATTGATGATTCCTTACGTTAAAGCATTGATTAAAGAGATTGAAGACACCGCTCTTTTAATAAAAGCATTAAATAAACAGGTTCGTTGCCTTTATATCGGCGGTGGCACTCCAACAGCCTTAACTACGCCTCTTTTCAAAGATATGCTTGAATGTGCATCTATGCATTTTAAGCCAAAAATGGAATTTACCGTTGAAGCAGGCAGACCTGATACCATCACGGAAGAAAAATTGCGCTTAATAAAACAGGCAGGGGCAGACAGAATCAGTATTAACCCCCAAAGTATGAATGAAGAAACCTTAAAAAAGGTTGGCAGAAGCCATTCGCCTAAGGAAATCATTGATTGTTATTCTTTAGCCCGCCAGATAGGCTTTAAAACTATCAATGCTGATTTAATTGCAGGATTGCCTGATGAAACGCCTGAAATGTTCTTTTATTCATTAAATGAGGTTTTAAAGTTAAAGGCAGAAAACATTACGGTACACACTTTAAGCTTAAAGCGTGGCTCAAAAATGAGTGAAGAAAACACATCTTTTGCCAATGTAAAAGAAGTTCAGAAGATGGTAGAGGGCGCGCAGGAAATTTTAATCAGTAATGGGTACGAGCCATATTATTTATACCGCCAAAAGTATATGACGGGCAACTTTGAAAATATCGGCTATGCGTTAAAGAATCACACAGGCGTTTATAACATTGATATTATGGAAGAAACCACCGATATTATTGCGTTAGGCTGTGGCGGAGTTTCAAAACGAGTTTTTAAAGAAGAAGACCGTCTTGAAAGGGCGTTTAATTTTAAAAGCATATATGAGTATATTCAGCGTATTGACGAAGCAAATTTACGCAAAAAACAGTTATTTGAATTAAATTAAATTGACACTTTATAAAAAACAAATATAATTTATATATAGTAATTATTTTAGGAGAATTTTTATGCTTACACAGGCACCAAAAGGCACAAAGGACGTAACACCCTTTGACGCTTATAAATGGCACTACGTTGAAGGTATTATGAAAGAAATCGCAAGGGTAAACGGCTTCAGGGAAGTTCGTACCCCAGGCTTTGAACATACTGAGCTTTTTCTTCGCGGAGTAGGGGATACTACTGACGTTGTTCAAAAGGAAATGTATACCTTTTTAGATAAAGGCGAAAGAAGCATTACTTTAAAACCCGAAGGCACCGCAGGTGCAGCACGTTCTTTTATTGAACACGGTATGTTTAATGAAGCGCTTCCTTTAAAAATGTTTTATTTCACTCCCGTTTACCGCTATGAAAAGCCACAAAGCGGCAGATTAAGGGAGCATCATCAGTTTGGTGTTGAAGCCTTTGGCGGAACAGAGCCTACCTTAGATGCTGAAATTATTATGCTTGGCTTTTCCGTGCTTAAAAAGTGCGGATTACAAGGCTTAAGCCTTAATATAAACAATATTGGTTGCCCTGAATGTAGAGCAAAATATAATCAGGCTTTAAAGGATTATTTTAAGGATAAAAATCTTTGCCAAACTTGTTTAAGCCGTCTTGAACGCAACCCAATGCGTATTTTAGACTGTAAGGATAAGGATTGCGGAAGTGATAAAGATAACGCTCCTGTAATTTTAGATTATATCTGCGATGATTGTAAAAATCACTTTGAAATGCTTAAAAGCATTTTAACAAGCTTGGAAATTCCCTTTAAAGTAAATCCAAGAATCGTTCGCGGTCTTGATTACTACACCAAAACAGTTTTTGAAATTATCGCAAAGGTTGATGGCAACGATTTAACCGTTTGCGGTGGTGGCAGATACGATGGCTTGGTTGGTCAGTTAGGCGACAGGGAAGTTGCAGGTATCGGCTTTGGTATGGGTATTGAACGTCTTTTAATTTTATTAGAAGAACAAAATCTTTTGCCCAATGTTCCTGAACTTTTTAAGGTTTACGTTGTTTCAGGCGCATCAACAGAAGAAAAAATTGCTGCATTTAAGCTTGTGCAAGAATTAAGAAATAACGGCATCAGTGCAGAAGGCGACCATAACGGCAGGTCATTTAAAGCGCAGTTTAAGTATGCAAATAAATTAAACGTAAAATACACCGTTGTTATTGGCGAAAACGAGATTCAAACAGGTCTTTACGCTTTAAAAGATATGGAAACAGGTGAGCAGAAACAGCTTACACCAAATGAGATTATAAACGAGGTTATAAACAATGGCTGAGGTTTTAAACGGATTAAAAAGAACCGCTCTTTGCGGTGAATTAACAAAAGAAAATATCGGCACCACACAAACCGTTATGGGTTGGGTGCAAAGGCGCCGTGATTTAGGCGGACTTACTTTTATGTGGCTTCGCGATAGAAGCGGTATTGTTCAGGCAGTTTGGGACGGTACAAAAAATAAAGAGCTTTTTGACCGTATTCAGGAAGTTCGTAGTGAATATGTTTTAGCAGTAACAGGTACAGTAATTGCAAGAACTCCTGAAAACGTTAATAAAGACCTTAAAACAGGTGAAATTGAAATTGAAGTAACTGACGTTTTAATTCTTTCAGAATCCGCAGTTACCCCCTTTGAAGTTAACGATAGCGTTTCTGTAAACGAAGCATTACGCTTTAAATACCGCTATCTTGACCTTCGCCGCCCATCAATGCAGCATAACTTTATTATGCGTTCAAAGGTTGCTAACATTACACGCAACTACTTGGATGAATTGGGATTTTTAGAAGTTGAAACACCTATGCTTACAAAAAGCACACCTGAAGGCGCAAGGGATTATCTTGTTCCTTCCCGTGTTCAACCGGGCACTTTCTTTGCCCTTCCACAATCACCCCAGCTTTTTAAACAGCTTCTGATGGTTTCAGGCTTTGATAGATATTTCCAGATTGCAAGATGCTTCCGTGATGAAGATTTGCGTGCTGACCGTCAGCCTGAATTCACACAGATTGATATGGAATTATCCTTCGTTGAAGAAAATGACGTTATGACCATTACCGAAGGTCTTTTAAAACGCGTGTTTAAGGAAACCTTAAACGTTGACGTTCAGACGCCTATCCGCCGTATGAAGTATAAGGACGCTATGGAAAACTACGGTTCCGATAAGCCTGACCTTCGTTTCGGTATGGAATTAAAGAACATCTCTCATTTAGTTAGCGATTGTCAGTTTGGCGTTTTCACCGATGCTATAAAGAACGGCGGAAGCGTTCGCGCTATCGTAAGTGAAAATTCAAGTGATAAATTCTCACGTAAGGATATTGATTCATTACAAGAATATATTAAAACCTACCGCGCAAAAGGCTTGGTATGGATTATTAAAACAGAAGAAGGCTACCGCACAAGCGTAAATAAGTTCTTTACTACTGAAGAATTTGATGCTATTTCTGATTTTGTTGGCGCAAAGAACGGCGATATTATCTTCATCGTTGCAGATAAAAACAACGTTGTGTTTGATGCGTTAGGTCAGCTTCGTCAGGAAATCGCACGCAGATTAAATCTTATTGATAAAGATGCTTTTGAATTCGTTTGGGTAACTGAGTTCCCGCTTTTAGAGTATGCTGAAGAAGAAAACCGCTTTGTTGCAGTTCACCACCCCTTCACTTCACCTATGGATGAAGATCTTGCAATTTTAGATACTGATCCCGGTTCTGCAAGGGCAAAGGCCTACGATATCGTATTAAACGGCTACGAATTAGGTGGCGGTAGTATCCGTATCCACTCTTCAGAAATCCAAAATAAAATGTTCAATCTCCTTGGCTTTAAGGATGAAGATATTATGGAACGCTTTGGCTTCCTTGTTGAAGCATTTAAGTACGGTGCACCACCGCACGGTGGCTTGGCATTAGGCTTTGACCGTCTTGTAATGCTCCTTGCAGGCGCTGATAATATTAAGGACGTTATCGCATTCCCCAAAATGCAAAATGCTTCTTGTCTTTTAACAGGCGCCCCTGACGTTGTTGAACAAAAACAGATGGATGAATTATTTATTCAATCCACCGCAGAAAAGGAATAATAAAAATCCGCTTCTTATGAAGCGGATTTTCAACTTGTTGACAGAAGTTTGATAACTCATTAAATAATGATAAAGGGGTATAATTTATGGATGTTGATGAACTGATACAAAGTAGATTTGCACAGGAAAACATAAGGGCATATTATCGTTGTTGGCGCAGACTTCTTTTAGAACAAATTTTCGCAGTAGTTCTTTGTAGTGCTATGCTTTTAATAGGATATAATTTCACAGAAAAAACAAGTGAGATGCTTGAGTTTTATATTTTGTTAATTGTATTTATAAGTGTTTTTTTAGGACTGTATTTTTTATATTTATCAATCCCAATTATTAAAATTCATAACGATATAAAAAATAAGGATATTGTTTTTGATGAAATATATATAGAAACAGCGAAGACAGATAATTCAGGTATAAAAGCAGGAAGCTTTGGTGATGTAAGCAATTTATACCCTAATGAATTAAGAGTAAGCAAAACTAACTTTTATTTTTATGATTCCTATGGTAATAAAAAGAAGATAAGGATGATAACTTCCTTAAAAAAAGAGTTGTTAATATTGAGAAAATATGGCAATGTTCAAAAAAAGCCAATGCCCGTATTTTATTTAAGAACAAGTGGTCTTGTTTTAGCCATTATGGATGAAAATGTTTCAAGTCAACAAAGATTATATTACAAAACGTTAAATTGTATGATATAAAAAATCCGCTTCTTATGAAGCGGATTTTAATTTTTTTATAAATTATCTATTTAAGATAAGCTTTGTAAGTTCAACGGGTTCAACGATCTTATCGCCCTTGTAAACACGCATATTACCTGATGCGATTTCGTCAATTAAAATAACTTCGCCGTTGTTGTAGCCAAACTCAAACTTAATATCCCAAAGGTCTAAACCGATGGTTTTAAGATCGTCAGCAACAATTTTTGTAATCTTTAAGGTTTGATCTTTCATGCTTTGGAACATTTCAGGAGTCATAACCTTTAATGCTGCAAGGCCTTCACCTGTAACAAGTGGATCGCCCTTTTCGTCATTTTTAAAGGTACATTCAACGTAACCGCCGTCTAAAACGGTGCCGTCCTTAATGTATTCGCCGTATCTTCTGATAAAACTGCCTGTTGCAACAAGACGGCAGATAACCTCTAAGCCGTTACCACCCTGTGCTTTACCAAAGCATTCAGCAGGAAGAACTTCCATAGTAGCGTTATCAATATCAGCGCTTACGTAGTGTGTTTTAATGCCTGCTTTTTTAAGCATTTCAAAATAATAAACAGAGGTCTCTAAATTAGCTTTGCCGATACCCTCAATAGTAAGGCCAACGCTATTCTCACCCGGATCAAAAACGCCGTCTTTACCGGTGCAGTCATCCTTAAACTTTAAAAGTACGTTGCCGTTTTCAAGCTCGTAAACGTCTTTGGTTTTTCCAACATATAATTGTTTCATAAAAAATCCTCCGTTAAACATAAAATTAACAAAATAAAGTATAGCATATTTTTACTATATTATCAAATTGTTTTTTGGTATATTTTCAAAAAAACTGCATATAAAAATGTATAAAGTGTAAATTTAGTATATAAAATAAAGATTTCGTTTGACAGAATTTTAATTTTATATGATAATCTACTTACCAAATAAAGCCGAAAGGCAAAATTCAGGGTGGAAATATGACAAATATTAAACACGTTACGGAAAGTACTTTCCGTCAGGAAGTTGAAAAATCAACAGTTCCTGTATTAGTTGACTTTTATGCCGATTGGTGTGGACCTTGCCAGATGGTTCAGCCTGAACTTGAAGCACTTGCTTCATCAAACAATAACGTTGTTGTTGCAAAGGTAAACGTTGATGAAAACAATAATCTTGCAGAAAGATTCGGTATCAACAACATTCCATGCATGCTTCTTTTTAAAAACGGTGAAGTTAAAAAAACAATCATTGGTTTTAGAACAAAGCAACAGCTTGAAAATGCAGTTAACGAAGACTAACACAAAAAAGAACGGTACGCAAAAGCGTACCGTTTTTTATTTAACTTTTTTAGTTACAGGAATTTGCGCTAAAATTACCGCAATAAACATAATACCGCAACCGATATATTCCCGTAGTGATAAAACCTCGCCTAAAATCAATGCCCCAAAGATAACTGCAAAAACGGATTCAAGGCTTAATAAAAGGGTAACTACCGTTGGGTTAGAGCCTTTTTGTGCAAGTATTTGCAAGGTGTATGCAACACCTGAAGAAAACACCCCAACATATAAAACCTGCCATAAACAACTGTATGCAACTTCAATTGACGGTGCTTCAAAAATAAATGCGCAAATAAATGAAAATACTGCAACAAAAAAGAACTGCATAAGTGAAAGATGTATTCCGTTTATCTTATTGGTAAAATGGTCTATTACAAGAATATGTACTGCAAAAACTATTGCACAACCAAGGGCGAATAAATCGTGAACGTTTATTTTAAAGCCCGCCCCTTTTTCAATACACAAAAAGTACATACCAACTAACGCTAAAACTACGCTAAGCCAAACGTTAAACGTAGATTTTTTCTTTAAAAATAGCGCAAAAACAGGTACAAGCATTAAATAAAAAACAGTAATAAATCCAACCTTACCGCTTTCAGTGTCTTCTGAAAACGCTGCCTGTTGCAAGTTAGAAGCCACAAAAAGCGCACTTCCGCAACAAAGACCCCCAAGTAAAAGGTTTTTTAAATATTCCTTATCCGATAATTGAATTTTAATGTTATTAAAGCCTTTTGCAAAAATTATTGCAACAAAAAATAGTATAATAACCGCCACAAATGCCCTTAACGCATTAAAGGTAAAAGGCTCCATACCTTTTTCTGCACAATCTGCCTGCGCTGAAAAAGCTAAGCCCCAGATTATCGCCGCAAGCACGGGAAACAGGTTTTGCCTTATTTTATCCATAAAAAACTTCCTTATTTGTAAAACTACGATACATTTTAACATAAAACCTTATAACAGACAACAGATATTTGGAATATGGTTTATTGTATATGATGAAACAATATAATATTTAAAACGACTTAAAACAACAATAAAAGACAAAATAATTATTGAAAATCAATAAAAAAATCTTGACATTTGACAATGAATAATATACAATCATATTGTAACATTAACAAAGAAAGAATGAAATAAGTATGATAAGAATAAAAAAAGGTATTTGCTTAATGTTAATTGTAACTATACTTGTTATTTCGTTAATTACTGTGTTTATATATTCTACGTATCACCCTGTAAACAACGTTTTTGATGAAATAACAAAATCCCGCAAAGGAAGAACAGAATGCTCGCTGTATAATATTCCTACAACAGCATCAATGCAATTAGAACACCATGTTGTTATGATTTTGTTTGGTGATTATATAAAAAATGATGGAATAAGGTATCGGGCTGCTTCGGAAATGGCGATGCCTTCAAGAATAAAAGACAATGAAAATTTAATTGTTCATTTTGATTTTTCAGGTTCGGACGACTCTCACGATTTTTTATTATCCGGAAGTGTACAAACAAATCCTCGCGATGACCATTCGTTGTTTTTTAATTGCGAATATATCTTTAAAGAAAAAACTTTATATTGTTATGTATCAACTTATAAAGGATCGGATGCAATGACGCCCAAGTATCAAGAAGAAGCCTATCGCAAACACGGATTGACGGAAGAAAAAGTAAAAGAATATCAATACTATTTTTTATACGAAATATTTCTTGCCGATTGGTTCAAATTTAATCCCAGCGAGTTTTCCTTTGATAATTTAGGTGACGTTAAAATAGTTTATGAGGTTCCTCAAAAAAGATTTTAGCGCAAGAAAATGTTATCACTATAATAAGAAAACAACGGCAGCGCCGTTCTTTTTTTGCCCTAAAGGTTTGACAAAACGTAATATGTAAAATATAATAAATAAAGAAAATTTTTTTATTTGGTGGATAACTTATGCTTAACAAAGAATGGAAACAATTAAAAAACGGATCGGATATTCGCGGTATCGCAATTAAAAGCGAAAACGGGGATATCAACTTAACTGATGAAGTAGTTTATAAAATCGCTTGTGGCTTTGCTTATTGGCTTCAAAACGTAGTTAATAAAGAGCCCAAAGATATAAAAGTAGCAGTTGGTAACGATTCAAGAATTTCCGCAGAAAGAATTAAAACACAGGTGCTTAATGCGTTAAAAAATTCAGGCTTTACCGTTTACGATTGCGGTTTGATTTCAACCCCTGCAATGTTTATGACAAATATTGTGCCTCAGCTTAATTGCGATGGCTCAATTCAGATAACTGCAAGCCACTTGCCTTATGACCGTAACGGCTTAAAGTTCTTTACAAAGGCGGGCGGATGCGAAGGTAAGGATATTGAAGCTATCTTATTGAACGCACAAGAAGAAAAAACCTTACCTGAATTAACAGGCAAGGTTATTGAGTATGACTTTTTATCTGAATACGCTGATATTTTAGTTCAAAAGGTTCGTTCTGCGGTAAACAGTCAGGAAGATTACGAAAAACCCCTTAAAAACTTTAAGGTTGTAGTTGATGCAGGTAACGGCGCAGGCGGTTTTTACGTTGAAAAGGTGTTAAAACCTCTTGGTGCAGATACGTGTGGCAGTCAGTTTTTAGAACCTGACGGAACCTTCCCAAATCACATTCCTAACCCTGAAAACGCAGAAGCTATGGGCTTTATCAGAAATGCAGTTCTTAATAATAACGCCGACTTTGGCATTATTTTTGATACTGACGTTGATAGGGCAGGTGCAGTAGATTCCAAGGGCAACGAAATCAACCGCAACAAGCTTATTGCTTTAATTTCCGCAATTTTATTAGAAGAAAAAACTCCCGCCATTATCGTAACGGATTCAATTACCTCAGACGGTTTAAAGAAATTTATAGAAAACCACGGCGGAATGCATCACCGTTTTAAGCGCGGATATAAAAACGTTATTAACGAAGCCATTCGCTTAAATAAAGAAGGCGCATATTGTCCTATTGCCATTGAAACAAGCGGACACGCCGCATTAAAGGAAAATTATTTCCTTGATGACGGTGCTTATCTTGTAACCAAGCTTTTAATTAAAATGGCGCAGTTAAAGGAACAAAATAAAAAGTTAGAAGATCTTCTTTTAGGCTTGGAAGAACCCCTTGAACAAAAAGAAATCCGTATGAATATTTTGTTAGACGATTTTAAACCCTACGGTGAAAATATTATTAAAGCAATAGAAAATTATGCAAACGCCAATGAAAACTGGATTTGCGCGCCTGATAATCACGAAGGTATCCGCATTTCCTTTAACAAGGAAAACGGTGACGGTTGGTTCTTGTTACGAATGAGCTTGCACGAACCCTTAATGCCCCTTAATATTGAAAGTAATATTGAAGGTGGCGTAAAGACCATCTTAAAACAACTTTATCCCGTATTAAAAAAATACGAGAATCTTGATACGATTAAAATTGCAGAATATATAAAATAAAAAAATCCCCGAAATTTTCGGGGAATTTTTTTATTCTTCGTCTTCTTTATCTTCTTTTTCGTTTTTTATAACCTTTGTTGAAATAACCCTGCGGGAGTCTGTTTCTTCAATAATAAAGTCTAAATGCTCAAAAGTGAATTTATCGTTTTTAGTAGGAATTCTGCCAAGCTGTTCCATAATAAATCCGCCTAATGAAATTGATTCGGATTCGCTTGCAAGTTCAAAGAACTCACAGAATTCTTCAAAGTTTGTGGCGCAGTCAACAAGGTATGTGTTTTCATTTAACTTGGTAAACTGTTCAACAACCTCGTCGTGCTCGTCCCAGATATCGCCAACAAGCTCTTCTAAAATATCTTCCATTGTAACGATACCTAAGGTTCCGCCGTATTCGTCAACAACAACTGCGATATGGCTTTTTGCCTGCTGTAACTGCTTTAAAAGGTCGTCTATCTTTTCAAACTTATGGATAAATAACGGGGGCGACATAATGGTTGAAATATCGTCTTTTATAATGCCGTTATCCTTATAAAAATCTTTTAAGTGAATTACGCCAACAATATCGTCAATGTTTTCATTATAAACAAGAAGCCTTGAAAATCTTGTGTCAGAAAATTTCTGTGCAATTTCTTCCTTATCTGCATCCTGGGGTACTGCTTCTAAATCAACGCGGTGGGTTAAAATATCTTCTGCCCTTATTTCAGTAAATTCAATGGCGTTTCTTAAAAGGTCGCCTTCGTCAGTATCAATACCGCCTTCCTGCTCAGCTTCTTCAACAATCATCAAAAGCTCTTCAGGGGACATCTTATCGTCTTCTTCACCCCTAAATAATTTACCCACAAGCTTTTTCCAAAATGAAAATATAACGGTAAGCGGTGTTAAAAGCCAGATTAAAAGGCGAATGTAGGGCATTGAAAACATTGCAAACTTTTCAGGAAAATCTTTTGCGATGCTCTTTGGCGTAATCTCACCGAATATGAGAACTGCAACGGTAATAACCACCGTTGAAACTGTTGCGCCAATTTCTTCATTAAGAAGATTAACAAAAAGAACAGTGCCAATAGATGCAAGGGCAATATTAACAATGTTATTGCCGATTAAAATAGTTGAAATAAGCTTATCGTAATTTTCAGCCAAAGCCAAGGTCTTTTCAGCTTTTTTGTTTCCTTTCTCGGCCATAGCTTTAAGCCTTGTTTTGTTTATGGATGAAAATGCCGTTTCCGTTGCGGAAAAGTATGCCGAAAGCAATAGGCATATCACCATTAAAATAATTTGCGTTGCCATTTTTTACTCCTTAAAAATATAAAAAGCACACCTATACCAAAAAACACGGTTTAGGTGTGCCAAATTTTGTTTTAATACAGAAACGGCAAGATCGCCCGTTACTGTCGCCTTCCATAATAAAAAACTCCTTAAAAGTTATTTACAACGTATATTTTATCAAATAATATAAATTTGTCAAATATTAATTTCTGTTTACAAAGTCCCGGTCAATTTGAATAACAACCGAAAATCTTTTGTCTTCCTGTTTTATAGCATCTTTTAAAAGAAGCGTAACCCTTTCAATTTCTTCCTGTTTTGCTTCAAAGGAAACCACCATATCAAAAATAATGTTTATGTTTTGTTCACCGTCAGTCATTCTTAAATCGTGAATGGACCAGGTAAGGTTTTCTTCCTTAAAAATATTATTAACAAGTTTTTTAACGTTTATAAGTATTGGATTATCGGTGCAAACAGGGTCCATGTGAATAGTTATTTCACAGCCTGTAACATTAAAAATATGCTTTTCTATTTTGTCAATAGCTTCGTGTGCGGCAACTATATCTGCATCTTCTTTAACCTCGGCGTGAACGGAAGCAAATAATCTTCCCGGGCCGTAATCGTGAACTATAAGATCGTGTATATCAATAATTTCAGGGGTTTCTAAAAGTAGATTATGTATTTGTTCAACAGTTTCCTTTTCAGGAGCCTTACCAAGCAGTAAGCCGATGGTATCCTTTGCAACTGAAAAGCCTGCGTACATTATTAAAAGGGAAACAATAGCACCCATATAGCCATCAATGGTAAAGGGCAGTATCTTTAAGCCGTCAATGATTGCGGCAATTATTACAGCACCTGTTGCAAAACAATCGTTTCTGCTATCAATGGCAGAAGCAATTAAAGCAGGGGAAGAAATGGCTTTACCTAAAAAGTTATTCATACCAAACATAAAAAGCTTAACAGGAATTGAAATTAACAATAATCCAATTAAAAGCCAGTTTATATCGTTTGCAGGGGCAGGGTTAAAGATTTTTTCGCCTGAAGATTTTAAAAGCTCAAAACCAACAAGCATAATAATAAAGGAAACGATTAAAGCGGAAATATATTCAAATCTGCCGTGCCCAAAAGGATGCTCGCGGTCAGGCTTCATATTGCTTAACTTAATGCCTGCAACGGAAACAACGGTTGAGCCCATATCTGAAAAGTTATTAAAGGCATCAGAAATAACTGCAACGCTGTTAATAAGAATGCCAACAGTTAATTTTATTGCAAAAAGCAAAAGATTGCAGATTATTCCCATAAATCCGGAAAGAAATCCGTACTTTTGCCTGATTAAATTATTGCCTGTTTCCTTGTGATTTTTTATAAAAATGCCTGTAATAAAATTAAACATATTAAACTCCTTTTGTTTAATGCCAACATTATACCATTTATTTCAATAAAATGCACTAATTTTGTTAAAAAAATTACACAAAATTATCTCTGTTCAAATTGTTACAGATATGTTATAATATATATAAATATATTATAGTGGAGTATTTTGTATGCGCCTTGATAAGTATTTAAAGGTATCCCGTATTATAAAACGCCGTACCGTTTCAAACGATGCTTGTGATGCAGGTAGGGTACAGGTAAACGGAAAACAACAAAAAGCGGGTTATCAGGTAAAAACAGGGGATATTATTGAAATCACCTTTGGCGAAAAAACGCATAAATTTAAAATTTTATTAACTGATGACGTGGTTGCCCGAAAACTTGGGGAACCAATGTTTGAGGAGGTTCAATGATATTAGCTTTAATTGCTGCCGCAGGTGCGGGCAGCCGTACAGGGCTTAGCGAAAACAAGATATTTTTTACTTTGGAAGATGGCAAAACCGTTATTGAAAAAACCGTAAGCAATTTTTTAAATGCAGAAAAAGTTGATGAAGTTTGCATTATTACAAGACAAGAAGACATTCTTCGCTTAAAAGAACTTTTCGGCGATAGCGTTACATACTGCCTTGGCGGTTCAACAAGGGGCGAGTCTGTTTTAAACGGTCTTATTAAAAATAAAGATAAGTTTACAAAAGTTCTTGTGCACGATGGTGCAAGGCCCTTTGTAACGGAAGAAATCATCAATAACGTTATTGACGGCATAAGTGAAAAGATGGGCGCAGTTGCAGGCGTAAAGGTAACTGATACCATTAAAGTAACCGATAGTGATTTAAAAATACAATCAACGCCCCAAAGGGAATTTTTATGGGCAGCCCAAACACCTCAGGGCTTTCTGTTTAATGAGCTTTTGTATGCTTATGAAAACGCAGGCACTTCTTTAACTGATGATGCGGCGGTGTTTGAAAAAGCAGGCTTTTCAACTAAAATGGTTGAAGGCGGATATTTTAATAAAAAGATAACTACAAAGGAAGACGTAAAAATGCCAAAGGTATATTTAAGCGGTCTTGGGTTTGACGTGCATCAGCTTGTTGAAAACAGATCACTGATTTTAGGCGGCGTGGAGATTCCTTACGAAAAAGGTCTTTTAGGCCATTCTGATGCTGACGTTTTACTGCACGCCATAATGGATGCGCTTTTAGGGGCTTCGGGATTAGGTGATATAGGCAAGCATTTTCCTGATACGGATGAAAAATATAAGGGCATCAGCAGTATGAAGCTCTTTGAACACGTAATTAACCTTTTAAACGAAAACGGCTATCAGGTTGTAAATATCAGCGCAGTAGTTATGGCACAAAAGCCAAAACTTGCGCCGTATATAGAACAGATGAACGAAAATATTTCAAAAGTAGCAAATATAAGTTTAAACAGGGTAAACGTTGCCGCCACCACAACTGAAAAGCTTGGCTTTGTTGGAAGGGGCGAAGGCATAAGCGCACAGGCAACAGTAACCTTAACAAAATAAAAAGGAAATTAAAAATGAAATTTTCACAACTTACAGACATCTTAAAATATAAATACAGGGATGGGGAAGACCCCAAGGAAGTACAAAGGCGTAAAAAAAGGGATTATATATTTTATTCTTGTGCGGCAGTGCTTCTGATAACCGCTATTGTTTTAAACGTGCTTTCTTCAACGGGCGTGCTTAACGGGCAAAACAATCAGGGGCAAGTAGGCGTTATACCAACACCTGACCCTAATATTACTTTGGTCAGCGTTGACCGTTCTGAAAGCGCAAGAAAAATGGTAATTAACGAAAAGCGTATCAATCAGCCAAGTATTTACGGCCACGAAATGCTTTTCTCTGCAGGCTCGGGTTCATTGGAGAGTGCAGTTTTAAATAAACTTTATCTTTTTGATGCAATAACAGGCAAGGCAGAAAAAATTGCAGAAAGTAAACTAAGCGATGGCGAAATTTTTGAAACATACCTTTCTGAAAACTGGATAGTTTGGGTTGATACAGATCACAAAGGTAAAAATGTAATTTACAAAATGAACCGCGTTCAAATAAACGATACCAAAGCAAATACCATTTCAGTTGTTCAGGAAGCGGAAAACCACATGCCACGTTTGGGGCTTTATGGCAACTACCTTGTATGGATGGAACAGATAAGCGATAAAGAAGATCAACTTTATTTCGTTGACCTTACAACCGATGAAAATATGTCCATCAAGCTTTTTGAAAACACCAACTACGCCATAAGCACACCTTATATTTTTAAGGATATGGTGCTTTGGGCGGATAATGACCCGGCTGACCAAACAAACACTAAAAGCGCTATTCACTACGTTGTATTTGAAGATTTAGGCGTTAAAGATGATGAAAGTGAAGATGAAGAACAGGAAGATTCAGGCGTTCTTGAAACACAGGTTTATGCAACGGGAACGTACGTTCATAAGCCAATCTGCAATGATGATATTTTCGTTTGGATAGATAAAAATAACGCACCTGATTCAACACTTTATTTTGCATATAAAAGCGGTGCGCATTCGCCTAAGGCATTATGGGATAACATAACGCAATATTCAGTAGGTGAAGATTTTATCTGCTTTGTTTCAAATCAGATAGTTTATGCGTATTATTATAAATCAGATGTTCTTCTTCAGATTTCTTCTGCAAGCAGAAGTGCCATTTTACCGCAGGCATTCGGCACTTTAATCGTTTGGGAAGATAAAACTGACGGCGGCGATGACGTTTTTATGTATAGCATTATGGAGTAATCAATGAAAGAAAAAACAGTTTTTGTTTGTTCTTCTTGTGGAAATGAATCTGCAAAATGGCTTGGCAAATGTCCTAACTGCGATAGTTGGGGTACTATGGAAGAACAAGTAATAAAAGTTCAGAACAAATCCCAAAAAGAAAAAGAAACAGCCGTAAAAACACAAACCGTTAAGTTAAGTGACGTTGAAAGTACTGAATTTAAAAGGTTTTCTTCAGGATCTTTTGAGCTTGACCGCGTTTTAGGTGGCGGAATAGTTCCCGGCAGTATCGTGCTTTGCGGCGGTGACCCCGGTATCGGCAAATCCACGCTTTTATTACAGGTGTGCGATTTTGTTGCAAAAGATAAAAAGGTGCTTTACGTTTCTGCCGAAGAATCAAAGTATCAGATAAAATTAAGGGCGGACAGACTTAATTGCAACAGTAATAATATTTATATTTCTGCTGAAATTGATATTGATGAAATCTGTTCACGATTGACAAGCGATTTACCTGATATGGCGGTAATTGATTCAATTCAAACGGTTTATGCAAGTTATCTTTCTTCTGCACCGGGTACTGTTTCACAGGTTCGTGAATGTGCTTCCCGCCTTATGCGTGTAGCCAAGGAAAACGGCATCACTATCTTTACCGTTGGTCATGTTACAAAGGAAGGCACGTTGGCAGGACCAAAGGTATTAGAGCATATTGTTGATACCGTAATGTACTTTGAAGGCGAAACTAATTCCACGTTCAGAGTATTAAGGGCAAAAAAGAACCGCTTTGGTTCAACTAACGAAATCGGTGTTTTTGAGATGGAAGAAAAGGGTATGATTGACGTTGTTAACCCATCTGAAATCTTTATGGCACAAAGGGAAGAAGCGGTCGCGGGTGTTGCTACAATGTGCTCAATGGAAGGCACACGTCCTGTTATGGTTGAAATTCAGGCTTTAACAGGTAATTCAGGCTTTAATAACCCAAGGCGCGTAGGCACAGGTATTGACCATAACCGCCTTGTAACGCTGATTGCAGTTTTAGAAAAGCGTTTAGGCTATAAGTTATATGATCAGGACGTTTACGTTTCAATTGCAGGGGGATTAAGAATTGAAGAACCTGCACTTGATTTACCTATTCTTGCTTCAATCACTTCCGCATATAAAAATACACCGTTATTAAAGGACACCGTGCTTTTAGGCGAAGTTGGTTTAACAGGTGAATTAAGGGCAATATATAGCGTTAAACAACGTATTGATGAATGTGTAAAGCTTGGCTTTAAAAATATAATATTACCAAAAGGAAATCAAAGGAGCTTGCAGAAAGAAGAAAGGGTAAATCTGTTGTTTGCAGATAACGTGTTTACAGCACTTTCCCTTTCCTTTGCAAAAAAAGAAAAATGATCAAAAAAATTATACAGATTTTATTTGTTCCAATCGGCGGCGCGTTAGGTTATTGGAGCCTTACTTTAATTGAAAAACTTTTTAATTTAATACATATCGTTTTGCCAACAGGCGTAAGAATCTTTTGTGAAATTGCTTTCGTTTCTTTAATGGCAGTTGCATTTTATTTTTTAGGCGGTCCCATATCAAACTGGGTATCAAAACTGCTTTTGAAAATCACAAAAACCGCAAAAGAAATGCCTGCAAAAGATATGTTTTTAGCGCTTGCGGGATTGCTTGTAGGTTTACTTGGAGCATTCCTTATTTGTCAGATTTTCCGTAACTTAACCAATCAATTATTGGTTACTTGCATAAATGCGCTTGTGTACATATGTTCGGGATTTCTGGGTGTTCGCGTATTTCTTATGCGTAGGGATGACGTTAATTTGTTTGAAAAACGCAAAAAAGGTGAAAAAGAAGAAAAACAAACACAAAGTAGCGGAACGATATTAGATTCAAGCATTTTAATTGATGGCAGAGCCCTTGATATTTTTAAAACAGGTTTTTTGTCTGAGCCGTTAATAATTCCAACTTTTGTTTTAGATGAACTTACCCGTTTAAGTGATTCGGAAGATAATAAAAAGCGTACGCGCGGAAGAATTGGTTTAGATACGGTTAAAAAATTAAAGGAATTAAAATGCGTAAAGGTTATAGACAGGGATTTTTCTTCTGAAAACGAAGATAAGAAAATAATCAGTTTGGCTGAAGAATTAAACGCCTGTGTTATGACAAATGACTATTCTTTAAATATGGTTGCAACTGTTCAGGATGTAAAAATACTTAATATTAACGAACTTGTTAATGCGTTAAAGCCAACGGTTATTGCGGGGGATGAATTTACAATAGAACTTTCAAAGTTAGGTAAAGACCCAACCCAAGGCGTAGGATATTTGGATGATGGTACTATGGTTGTTGTTGAAAACGGTGCAGAGTACGTTGATTCCGTGGTAGAAATTGTTGTAACAAGTATGTTGCAGACCAATGCAGGCAAAATAATTTTCGGCAAAGTAAAATAAAAAAACAAGGAACTGTAACGAAATTACAGTTCCTTTTAAATTTTTCTTTGTAATTATGTGCAATATATGGTATAATCTATACTATGTAATAATATATAAATAATTGATATATAGTTTGGAGTACGATTTATGCAAGCAGTAAGAAGGCGCAGGCGCTTTGATGTTGTAAATTATGTGCCACAGATAGTAGGCTTAATAGCAGTAATTCTTATTATTGTTTTTATTTGCACACTTTTTACAAAGGATATAAAAACGGTTAAAAAATCAAAAGTTGACCTTATGCCCTTTAAAGCAGAAAACGTGTTTACGGCTTTTGCAGGCGGTGCAGTTTATATTAAAGACGGTCAGGTGCTTTACGTTGATGACCGTAACGAAGTTATGTGGGGTTTTGAAGGCGCCGATAATGAAATGCAACTTTTTGCAGGCGAAAGTAAGGTTGGCGTAACCAAAGGCAAAAAACTTCAGGTAATCAATAAAGAAGGCACTCTTGTTTTTACAAAGGAATTTAATAAAAACATTTCTTCCGTTGCTATGGGCGAAAAGTTAATTGCAGTTTCTTTAAGCAATTCTGATGATACTATTATTTTAAACAGCACAGGTGAAGAAATTGACCGTATTATATCAAACGTAAACAATACTAATATCCGCTTCGGCGTTTTTGAAGATAACAGCGTTTGGGTAATAACCGTTGAAAACACAGGGCTTCATCCTAAATATCAGCTTTCAACCTATAAATACGATTCAGGTAAAACACAAACAGTTGCTTTTTCCGATGATTCACAGATGATGTACGATGCAGTGTTCAATAATAATATCTGTTATATTTTCGGTACTGAAAAAATTATGGTTCGCGATTGCGATTACACAGGAACGGTAAATAAAGATTATAAAGCAAATGGTTATGACGTTATTGCCTGCGGTAAAACAGAAAAAAGCGTAAATATGCTTTTACTTAATAACGGCAGAATAAAAGCTATTAACCAAAAAGGCATTTTTAATCTTGAATGTGAAGAAAAGGTGCTTTTTGGTGCAGTTTACCAAAAACACTTGTACGCATTCAGCAATTACTATATGTATAAATATAAAGCGAAAAACGGTAAGGTAACAAAATACAGATTCCCTGTACGTATTGATAATATTGTTCAGGGTACTGATTATGTTATTGTGCAGTCGGGCAACGATATGTACCGTTATTCATTAGCATAAACAGGGGGATTAAATTGTGAATATTATTGATTTAGGAATTATCCTTGTGCTTGGGCTTGGCTTCTTGCTCGGCTGGTATAAAGGCTTTCTTGTTTCTGTGCTTCACGTGGCATCCTACGTTGTTTCCTGGATAATTGCGGTAGCATCATATTCATCGTTGGCGTCTTTTATTTTAGAAAAAACCAACTTTGATAATACCCTTTTATACTACACCGCAGGGGCAGAAAAATTAAGTGATATGTCCGTTGCAAACGTTTCGGTGCATGAACTTGGTTTTGAAAAGATTCAGGAGATTATATCAACTTCAAACTTACCAAAACCCATTGAAAATATGATGCTTGATAATATCGTAAACGGTGCGTTCGCTTCACAGGGCATCACCACGTTAAGCGATTACTTTAACCAGACGCTTATCAATTTAAGTCTTAGCCTTATAAGCTTTCTGATTATCTTTTTTGCAGTAAAACTTATCTGCACCTTTGTAATCGGCTTGGTTGATTATATTGTAAAACTGCCCATTTTAAAGCAGTTTGATAAGATCTTCGGCGGTGCGGTAGGCGTTTTGCAGGCAGCAATCTTTGTTTGGGTTGTTTTTTCCATCGTTCCAATTTTAATGTCCGTTCTTCCCTTAGAAGATTTTAACAGCCTGATACAAGGTTCGCTTTTAGGAAGGCTGTTCTTTAACGGTAACATAATATTCAACGTACTTAAATCTGTGCTTTAAGGAGGAAACCCTTTGATAAAGCTTGATAAAAAAAATATTGGGGCAGTAGTTATTGCCTTAATACTTATACTTACTGTAATCATATCGTCTGTGCTGATTTTTTCTTCAGGCGGAAAATATAATAAAAATAAATATAACAATACCACCGTTTCAACACAGGGCGGTTCAAAACAAAAGGACGCTAACCTTAACCAGATAACTTTAACTGAGGATAACGGTGCAATCAATATAAATCTTCATTTTATTTCAGGCAGTTCCTTGGAAGAAACTACACCTTGTCAGGTGCCTGAATATAAAATAGAATTTTTAGAATCACCTTTAAGGCTTCAAATCACCTTAAAGGATATGGAATATTGGGATTATATGGTTCAGGGCATACCTGATGATAAAACGTTTTTAATTAACGGAATGTTTCAGATGAGCCCTTATAGCGATAACACTGATACCACCTTGTATTTCAGCTTGTCAAAATCCGTAAAATTCAAGGTGATTGAACAGGATAACGTTTTAACCATATCATTAAAACCGGATAAAAAGGATAAACAGGCAGATGGCTGGTACCTTGCCTGTGATATGTATTACGAATATCAGACAGGCGAAAAAACCGGTTACGGTTTTACACCAAGCCTTTGCGATGATAAAATCAGCGTTATTATGTTAAGCCAACGTTTTAAAACTGAAAATCAGGCAAAAAGTGAAAGAGATAAACTTTTAACTTCTTCCCTTGAAGGCGTAGAAATCAGGCTTATCTCCTTAAAAGCAGGGGAACTTCCAACGTATAGCGAAAGTTCTTCATCACAGGCGCTTTTAGGTGAATCAATTTTAAGTATTGATGGTGCTAAAACCACTTTGTCCCTGTTTTATGGCGATGCAAGATTTTTAGCATGGAATCCTGATGGCAGTGGCGCACTTTTTGCAAAAACGGAAGATGGTCAGGAAAAGCTTTACATTGCTGATAAAAACGGCGCAAGGCATCTTTTAACAGAAACAGGTTTTTCAACCGTTATTAAACCGTTCTTTTCAAAAGATGGCACAAGGCTTGCCCTTGTTGATCAGTCAGAAAGTGCTATGGTTGTAACTACGCTGGACGTTCAAACCGGCAAAATCAACGTTATCAACAAAGAAGAAAACGCCTTTGGTGAAATCATTATGGGCGTTGCCTTAAATGAAACAGGCACAAAACTTTATTGTTTAAGCGGCAACGAAACTTACTCAATTAAGGTTTACGATTTTGCAACTGATAAAATCACAACGGTAAAGGATAACATCTTGCTTGAAAGCGATTTGTATTACAATAACGGGTACCTGTATTATTGTGACGTTGTTGATGAATATGAAGCCGTTGTAAGATTGAATATTGCAAAAAATGAACAGGAACTTTTGCATAAGGGTGCCCAGTTTACCATTTCGCCTGACGGTACAAAACTTGCTTTAATCGTTGAACATTACGAAACTGCCGTTTGTGATTTAAGGGTAGTTGATTTAGAAAAGAATGCTTGGGATACCGTAATGGAAGACGTTGTTACCACTGAGTTCTTCTTTGGTTTTGATAGTAAGCAGCTTTATTTCACCGTTGAAACAGGCGATGATGAATTCTATTATCACATAATGTGTTATGACGTTGAAAAGATGGTATGCGTTAATAAAGCACAGGCAATAAATAGCGTGTTTTTTCCATCAAACAAGCCTAATGAAATTATAATCAGTGTTATGTATAATGATGAAACAGGCTCACGCCACGCAACGTATATTGCAGATTTTGATAAAATGGTTGTGGGTGAAAACGCTGAGCAGGGAGAATAAAATATGTTTTTTGATAAAAACTTTGGATTTGGCTGTATGCGTCTTCCAATGATAAATGATGAGGTTGATTTAACAGAAACTTCTAAAATGGTTGATTACTTTATTGAAAACGGTTTTAACTATTTTGATACCGCACACGGCTACCTTGAAGGAAAAAGCGAAATTGCCATTCGCGAGTGCGTTGTTAAACGCTATCCAAGAGAAAGCTTCCTTTTAACGAACAAGCTATCCGGCCCATTCTTTAAAACTGAAGAAGACGTTAGAAAAATCTTCCAAATTCAGCTTGAGGCTTGCGGAGTGGATTATTTTGATATTTATCTTATGCACGCGCAAGGTCGTGGCAATTATCCCCATTTTAAGCAGTGTAGAGCGTATGAGCAGGCTTTCGAGTTAAAGGCAG
>JAZRTX010000029.1:0-36568 GCA_045652205.1 Clostridia bacterium | reverse complement strand
TTTAATTAAAAGTGAAACCGCGGCTTTTTTATTATTTTTAATAAAATATATTGACAAATCATCTTTTTTGGCATAAAATACACTTAACACTTCGCAAAACTTGTGTTTTGCGAATAGTTGACAAATTGCAAAGTACCCTATATAATATATTTAAAGTAAAAAAATAAGGATGAAATTTATATGGTAGATTCTTATTATTTATCAAGAACTTATTCTGCAAATGAAAAATTAAAAGGTGTTTTAGATGAATTACCTGATTTTTGTAAAACTTTATTTATTGGTATAAATAATACCACCGGTCCGCTTACCCGTTTAAATTATGCTTATGATTTAAGGTTGTTTTTTGTATTTTTATCAAGTGAATTAAACAAAGAAATTAAAAATATTACGTTGAATGATTTAAAGCAGTTAAACGTGCACGATATTGAAAACTATATAAACCACATTTCCCTATATGAAAACGATGAGAAAAAACTCGTTGCCAATCATGAAAACGGTAAAGCACGTAAAATAGCATCAATTCGTATGATGTTCAAGTACTTTTATAAAAGCGGTGATTTAGAATCTAACGTTGCATCTTTGGTAGATTTACCTAAAATACACGAAAAAGCCATTATTCGTTTGGACGTTGATGAAATCGTTAAGCTATTAGATGAAATTGAATCAGGTGACGGTTTAAGCGAAAAACAAAAGCATTTTCACGCTATAACAAAAAAGCGCGATTTAGCTTTAATTACCCTATTTTTAGGCACAGGAATACGAATCAGCGAATGTATTGGGCTTAATATTGAAGACGTTGATTTTAGAAATTTAAGTATTCGCGTAACGCGAAAAGGCGGAAATCAATCCGTTTTATATTTAAGTGATGAGGTTGCCGAAGCATTAAACGAATATAATGAAACACGTCCTATGATGAAAGGCGCAGAAGATTCCCCTGCCTTCTTTTTATCACTGCAAGGTACAAGAATTTCAACACGCGCGGTACAGAATTTAGTAAAAAAATATTCTGCTATTATAACGCCTTTAAAACATATTACACCCCATAAATTGCGTTCAACTTACGGCACGACATTATATCAGGAAACAGGCGATATTTACCTTGTTGCTGACGTTTTAGGTCATAAAGACGTTAATACCACAAGGCGACATTATGCAGCGCAGGCAGAAGAAAATAGACGTATTGCGGCAAAATCAGTTAAATTAAGAGATAAAAAAGAGGATGAATAACATCATCCTCTTTTTTTATTCAGTTTGACTACCTAAAAAATAAGCGGCAGTTTCTGCATTTTTATAAGCAACCTGGCTTAATACTTCATCGTTTGAAACAACTACTACTGCACCTAAAACGTCTCCGGCACTTAAAATCGGTAAAATACATTGTGAGTTATATTCTGTGGTATCAAACTCAACGATTGGTATAGGCGAATCATTTGACCTTAAATTTGTTATTACTCCCCTACGGCCCTCTATTTTCTTTTGTAGTTCTTTTGAAAGGGTTTTGCCTACAAGCTCTTTCTTTCCTTTTCCTGATGCAGCAACAACCGAATCTTTATCAGTTATAATTGTTGTATGACCTAATGTGTGATGTATTGATTCGGCAAATTCTTTTGCATGCTCCTCAATATCACCCATTATTGAATACTTTTTTAATACAACTCCTCCATCTTTATCCGTAAAGATTTCAAGCGGATCGCCTTCGCGGAAGCGGAGAGTACGTCTAATTTCCTTTGGTATTACTACCCTGCCAAGTTCATCTATTCTTCTAACAATTCCTGTTGCTTTCATATATTAAAACTCCTTTTTAACATTTAATTTGTGCGGAGTTAGTATATGAAAATTTGCCAATATTATACTCATTTGTCGTGTTTTAAAGAATACAATTTAAAGTAAAAAATAATTTTTAGAATGAAACTTGTTCAGAACTTTTCAAAGCCAACTAATAAACCGCCTTTTTCAGCATAAAAACTACACAATCCACGAAGTTCGTGAATTTCAAATTGTGCCTGAATAAATTCTTCTGAAAGCATTTTTTTCAGTTGCTCTGCGGCTTCAGCGTTTTGACAATGCCCGATACTTACTTTCCCTTTTTGTAAGCCAAGCTTTTTAAGATCATTTACAAGAGTTTCAAGTGAGCGATTTTCACCTCTGCATTTGTGCGTTGGTTCCAAAGTACCTTCTGCACTTGCTTTACCAACTATACAAACACCTGCAAAACCAACAATTTTTGCTACAAGTGGTGATACTCTGCCATTGGCGGCAAAATTTTTTAAAGATTTAAGCATAAAAACAAGGCCTGTGTTCTCAATATACTCTTGAATATTTTTGCAAATATCTTCAAAAGACATACCTGATTCCACAAGTTCTTCTAATTTTTTTACCACCAAAGTAACTTCAGGACCGGCTGAAAGCGTATCAAGAACAAAAACTCTTTTATCTTTATTTTCTGCTTCAAACAACTCTTTTGCTGAACAAGCTGAATTATAACTACCTGAAAGAGCACTTGTTATTGTAACACATATAATATCATCTGCATCACTGAATGCATCTAACCAATCAGCAGTATTTGGACAAGACGTTTGAGATCTTTCTTTATATTCATCAAAAAAATTCACCATTTCCTTTACATTTAGTTTTTTATCATCAATAAATTCTTTTTCAGAAGTGATGATTTTCATTGGTGAGCTTGCAAAAGGAACGTTATTAAGCGTTAATAAATCCGATGATGAATCAGATACAATTTTAATTTTTCTCATTATTTTTTCTCCTAATTTTCCAAATTTTTTGAAAGATTTTCTAAACTTTCACTTACAACAGAAAGACAACGATAAAATTCTATTCTTTCTTTTTCGGTAAGTCCCCCGCTGATATTATCAAGAGCAATATTAATTTTATCAGCTATTTTTTTGCCGATTGCATAGCCTTTATCTGTCAATAATATGGGATTCTTATATCTTTTTATACTATTAACTTCACGTGTAATATATCCGTTCATATCAAGATAATCTAATGCGCGTGAAATGGTTGCCTTGTCTTCTTCACAATGCTCGCAAAGGTCAGTTGAAGTAGCACCGTTCAAAGTAAAAATATAATAAAGGCACGATACGTGCACACTTTTTAAATTATATGCCGCCATTTCTTGCTTCTTAATCTTTTTAATATTACGGCTAATTCTGTTAATAAGAACTGTAAATGTTTCAAATCTTTCTTGCATTTTTGTTCTCCCTTCACAAATATTGTTGATAAATCAACAAAAATATTATAACAGAAATTGTTGAAATGTCAACAAAAAATATAATTATAACGAGAATATTTAACGCTTTTTAAATACACTAATACTACATAAATTGACTTTTAAAATTCATTATTGTATAATAAAGAAAAAATAATTTAAGGAATAATGTTATGAGTTTTGATAAAATGAAAGCAATAACTTTTAGTTACGATGATGGAATAACACAGGATATAAGATTAATTGAATTGTTAAATAAATATGGTTTAAAATGTACGTTTAATCTTAATTCTGAACTTTTATCACATAAGGGTATTTTAATTCGGGATAATCAACGTATTTCCCACTATAAAATACATCCGTCTGACGTTTTAAGTGTTTACGAAGGTCATGAGGTTGCAGCACATACTCTCACCCACCCTAATCTTACTCATCTTGACGATGCAGAAGTAATCCGTCAGGTTGAAAATGACAGATTGAATTTATCAGAACTTGTTAAATATGAAGTTGTTGGTATGGCATATCCCTGCGGCGGTGTTAATAATGATGACCGCGTTGCTGAACTTATAAAGAATAATACCGGCATTAAATATTGCCGAACAATTACAACGAATGATAGTTTTGATATTCAGGATAATCTTTACCGTTTTAATCCAAGCGTGTATCATCTTGATTTTGATAAAATGATGCAGTTAGGTGAACAATTTATAAATCTTAAAACTGAAACACCCAAAGTTTTTTATATCTGGGGACATTCATACGAAATGGATTACGGTGCAGATTATTGGATTAGGTTAGAAGAATTTTTTAAACTCATCAGCAATAAAGAAGATATTTTTTACGGAACAAACAAAGAAGTTCTTTTATAAATAAAAATAGTGGAGTAAAATCACTCCACTATTTTATTTTATTATTTCTTGTACGTAACGAACAGTTGACATAGCATCTTTTGCGTATTTATCTGCACCGATTTTATTAGCATAATCTTCTGTTAAAACTGCCCCGCCCACAACAGTTTTAATTTGGGGCGCTTTTTCTTTTAAAAGCCTGATGGTTTCTTCCATTTTAGGAACGGTTGTCGTCATCAATGCGCTTAATCCTACAATTTTTACATTATTTTCTATTGCGCTTTTAACAATAGTTTCAGGTGAAACGTCTTTACCTAAATCAATAACGTTAAATCCGTAATTTTCTAACAAAAGCTTAACGATATTTTTGCCAATATCGTGAATATCGCCTTCAACAGTTGCTAAAATTAAAACGCCATTTGTTTTGGTTTCAGCCTGCTTAATTGTTGATTTTATAACGTTAAAAGCTTCTTTTGCGGCTTCGGCACTCATTAATAATTGTGGTAAAAAATATTTTTTATTTTCAAAGCCTTCCCCTACTATATTAAGCGCAGGAATAATCTCGTTATTAACGATATCAAGGGGTTTTGATTCCTTTAATAAATCTTCTGTAAAATCCCTTGCATTTTCCTTTAAACCGTTAATAATTGCTTTTTGCAATAAAGAATATTTATCATTTTCGCTTTTCGCCTTTGTTATTTCCTGAGCATTATATTCTTTAATATTTGTAATATATTCAGTGCAATTATCATCAAAACCTTTTAAAGCATTAAATGAATAATAAGTTTTCATCATCTCGCTTGAATAAGGGTTCATAATTGCGCCTGAAAGTCCATTTTCAAGAGCTAATGCAAAGAAAGTGCTGTTTATAGTTTCACGATTAGGAAGCCCAAATGATACGTTGGAAACGCCTAAAATCGTGTGGCAATTAAGTTCGTTTTTTATTATTTGTAATGCTTTTAACGTGGTTAATGCAGAAGTGTTATCAGCACTGACTGTTAAGGTAAGTGTATCAAAAATTATATCCTTTTTATCAATATCAAATTTCTGTGAATATTCAAGTATATTTTTTGCGATCTCTACCCTACCTTCATAAGTTTGGGGAATACCGTTTTCGTCTAACGTTAATGCAACGATAACACTACCGTATTTTTTAGCAAGCGGAAATATTGCATCCATACTTTCTTTTTTGCCGTTAACAGAATTTATAAGTGCTTTACCGTTATATCTTCTTAATGCGCTTTCCATAGCAATGATGTTAGAAGTATCAATTTGAAGCGGTAAATCAACAACTGATTGAATTGAACAAACAGCATCAGTCAATACGGAAACTTCGTCAATATCAGGAATTCCAACGTTAACGTCAAGAATATCAACGCCTTTTTCCTGTTGCAAAACAGCTTCATTTAAAATGTAGTTTATATCATTATCAATTAAAGCCTGTTTAAATTTTTTCTTTCCTGTTGGATTGATTCTTTCACCAATTAAAACAGGTTTTTTGTTGAATTCAACAGTATGTGTACCCGAAGAAACAACAGTTTTGTTCTTTTTGGTGATACTAACAGGCTGAATATTGTTGATTTTTTCACTTAATGCGCGAATATATTCAGGTGTTGTTCCGCAACAACCGCCTACAACACGAACGCCTGCTTTAATTATTTCTAATAAATCAGTTGAAAATTCTTCTGCATTAACAGTAAAAACAGTTTTTCCGTTGATGGTTTTAGGAAGCCCTGCGTTTGGCTTTAATACAACGGGAACAGAAGCGTTATTTAACAGTTTTTTAGCAATAGGAAGTAGTTGTTTAGGGCCTAATGAACAGTTTGCGCCTAATGCATCAACACCCATACCTTCCAAAAGTGCAACCATAGCTTCCGGTGTGGCGCCTGTCATAAGTAACCCGTTTTCAGAATAGGCGTTTGTTACAATTACAGGAATATCACAAATTTCTTTTACCGCTAAAAGTGCCGCCTTTGTTTCATAAGCATCGTTCATTGTTTCAATAATAACAAGGTCAACACCTGCTTTAACACCGATTTTTATAGTTTTCTTAAAAATATTAACTGCGTCTTCAAAATCAAGATCACCTAAGGGTTTAAGCAATTTACCTGTTGGACCAATGTCAAGGGCAATAAATTTTTCTTTTGTTGAAACAGATGCTTCCTTGGCTTTTTTTGCGTTATCAATAGCGGATAATATGATTTTTTTAAGTTCAATTTCATTAAATTTAAGAATATTTGCACCAAAGGTGTTTGTGCTTACTACATTGCTTCCTGAATCAAAATAAGCCTTATGTATGGCAATAATTTCGTCAGGATGGGTTATGTTCCAGGTTTCAGGGAAAACACCGTTTTTAAGCCCTTTTGCCTGTAATAAAGTGCCCATTCCCCCATCTAAAACAACAATATTAGATTTTAAAAACTCTCTAAAATTCATTTTTATTTTCCTAAAATATCTGATAAATTATTTTGTATTTTACTTGCAACGTCAGGCTTATTCATTGAATAAACGTGAACGTTAGTAATTCCATTGGCATATAAATCAATAATTTGATCTGTTGCGTAAGCGATACCGGCTTGCTTCATAGCATTGGGATCATCGCCAAACTTATCAACAAGGCTTTTGAATCTTTGTGGAACAAACGAACCGGAAAGTGTGATTGCTCTTGCAATCTGATTTGAATTTGTTATAGGCATAATACCCGGAATTACAGGAACGGTTATTCCTGCTTGTCTGATTTTATATAAAAAATTATATAACAAATTGTTATCAAAAAACATTTGTGTTGTTAAAAAATCACAGCCTGCATCAACTTTTTCTTTTAGATACGCAATATCATCATTCTGATTAATGCTTTCAGGATGAACTTCAGGATAACAAGCGCCACCAACACAAAAATCAGGATTAAATTTTTTTAATTCTTTTACAAGGTCAATAGCATATTTGTAATCCCAATTTGATCTGTCGGTATTTTTTAAGTTTTCAGGTATATCGCCACGCAATGCCATAACATTTTCAATTCCGGCATCTTTAATTTCCTGAATTTTATTTTTTATATCATTTTTGTTTGATGAAATGCATGTAAGGTGTTCAAGTGCAGTAACACCGTAATTCTTTTTAATATTTTTTGCAATGTCAAGGGTGTATTTACTTGTTCCACCACCTGCGCCATAGGTAACGCTGATAAATGAAGGATTTAATTGCGCAATTTCTTCTGTTGCTGATTTAACAGAATCAAAACTGCTTTCAGTTTTTGGTGGAAAAACTTCAAAAGAAAGCGTTAATTTATTCTGATTTAAAATGTCAATAATTTTCATAAAATCACCATTAAATTAAACAGGAGTATAAACCCCTGTTTTTTATTTCATCAAAGAATATGCGCCGTAAATATTTAAGGAAATCGCAAAGATGCATATCAAAGATAAAACAGGCACGGCAATCCTTGAATTTATCTTTATTTTCGCAAGATAAAATGCTATATAAGGAATAAAATCAATAAAATATCTTGCGCCAAATTGCAATCCACCTAACGTACGATGCATACAAGTAGCTAATATAAAAATAATAACTGCAAAAAGCCACAAAATATCGTTAATGTTAAATTCTTTTATAATTTTTTTAATGTTGTAGTAAAAAAATACGGCAATTATTGGGTTAAAAACGTAAAAAATATTTGCAGAAAATTTGTTAACTGATAGTTTGAATACAGGTTTAAACTCAAAAGGAAGTTTAAAAGCCTGTTTTAAATTTGGAATAAGGTATTTTAAGTTGAATTGACCTTCTTCTACACGGGTAAATTCAGGAAGATAATTGTGACCAAATTCTAATGGATTATCAAATCTTATATAGTTATAAAACATAAGAGCTAACGCAACAAATAAAGGTGCAATTAAATACGGTATAAAGAATTTTAAATCAATAATTTTATCTTTTAGTGACTTTTCTTCGTTATTTATATTCTTTTTGTAAAGTTCGTAAAGTAAAAATGGAATAAAAACTACCGTAAAAGGTCTGCACCCTACTGCAAGTGCGGCTAAAAACAGTGAAAGACCGTTTAAAAACTTTTTATCTGACGTTATCAATAAAACTGCAAGAGAACAAAGCATAAAAGATAAACATTGAGCTTCGTGCCATACGCCACCAAAAGCAACCAAAGACAATATGTTTGTTCCTAATGATGCGGTTAAGCCAAGAATAACCGATAATAATAAATTGTATTTTTTATAAAACAAAACCGTTAATGCAATACAGGAAACAAGAGTATAAACGTAGAGCATAAATTGATTTGGAGTATTACTGCCAAAGAAAAACGTTAATACAAGTTCAACCAATGACGGAACAGGCGGAAAACTAACGTAATATTTACCTTCGTATATAGCAAGTTCCAAGTATTCTATTGAAGATGGATCATCATCAAGAAACGTTCTGCCCTCTCGCCAGGCAAGCGCCTGTCTTGTATAGCTGTCATAAGGGTTATGTTCAAAAATATTAAAATCAAAAATAATCGCAGAACAAGCTAAAATCAATATGCAAAGTGTTGCAGAAATTAAAACAGCGTAAAAATTATCCTTGGATTTCCACATTGGTTGTACCTACAGGACGAACAGAAAGTTCATTACAAGCATCCTTGCCGAATACTTTTTCCATTTCTGTGATATAAAAAGCTTGAATTTTTTTAGGAACAAAAGCAAGAATTGTACCGCCAAATCCGCCACCGTGAATTCTACAAGCGCCTTCGCCATCAAGAAGTTTTTGAGATAAAGCCAGTGCAAGCGTCATTGCCTGATTTAAACTACCTGTTGCGTGCGTATTTTGTAAAAGCTTCCAGCTTGATTCGCCTGATTTTGTAATTGCATCAAAAAAGCCCTTTAAATCATTATTTTTAATAGCATCAACAGCTTGTAAAACTCGTTTGTTTTCATCATAAAAATGGATTGCACGCATAATTGCGCGGTCGGATACTACCTCACGAAGATTCATTATACTGTTATAAAAAAGTGATTCGGGAACTTCGCGAAGATGTGATTTGTTAAAGTATTTTGCAACAGCTTTCATTTCTTCAGTAATCGCAGCATATTCTCCTGTTAAATCAGCATGATCTGCGTGAACATCAGTTATTATTATTGAATAGCCTTCTTTATTAAAATCAAAATCAACACCTTCAATTACAGGATTTGAAGGATCTTTAAAATCAATAAAAACAAGTCTTCCTAATGCACAGGCAGTCTGATCCATTAAACCACAAGGTTTGCCAAAATAATTGTTTTCTGCCCACTGGCTTGTTTTTGCGCCTTCAACTGTATCAAGTGTTCCGTCATTGTAAAGATAATTAAAAATTGTATATATTAAAACTTCAATTGCGGCAGAAGAAGATAACCCGCTTCCTTTAAAAACGTCACTTTGAACGTATGCTTTAAATCCACCGATATTAAAACCTAAATCCTCTTTTAAGTGATATGCAATACCACGGATAAGTGAGTTTGTGGTGCCTCTTTCCTTAATTTGTAAAGTAAGGTCAGAAAGGTCAATAACGTTCATATCCTTATAACCTTCTGAAACAAGATAAACCTTGTTATCGTCGGTTTTTCTTACTGCTGCAACAGCATCAAGGTTAATGCCTGCTGCCATAACGCATCCAAGATTATGATCAGTGTGATTACCGATTATTTCACTTCTTCCTGAAGTTGAAAAGAATTGCACATCGCCCTTTCCAAACAAATCTTCAAATTTATCCTGAATTTTTTCGTAACGGTCAAGCTGGAGCTTTGCGTTTTCACCGTAAATCTTCTTTAAAATCTGTGTGTTTTTTATGTCTTTGATAAATCCCATGACTTTTTGTTCCTTTTATATTATTTTTAAAAAAAGTATAACATAAACTAACGTAAAATACAACATAATTTTATAATTAAATTGACAAATGTGTATATTTATTTTATTATATATAATATATTTTAGATATTTTAATATGGAGGAAATCGCAAATGCGAAACATCAAAGAACTTGTTGAAATCTGCACACAATTTTCAGTAAAAAAAGGCTTGGTTTATGAAGCTGATATGCCCTATGTTCGTAACAGACTTATGTCGCTTTTTAAACTTGATTCAATGTTTGAAGGAACTGTTGAAGTTCCTGATTCAATTATTCCTGTTTTAGATGAAATGGTTGATTATGCAGCTGAAAACGGTATGCTTGAAA
Organism: Clostridia bacterium; assembly: GCA_045652205.1. Lineage (GTDB taxonomy): Bacteria > Bacillota > Clostridia > Christensenellales > QALW01 > UMGS1322. The sequence goes on along the minus strand of JAZRTX010000029.1, from coordinate 26,296 downwards.
TGAACACTGCCGCTTATCGCGCAATGTTTGATACTAAAATCTGCGGTTGTATGCTTATGATGCAATCTCAGGCACAGGAAATCTTCAAAAAACTTTATGAAGAATCACCTGAAAAAGCAACAAATTGGTTTTATGATCTTTGCAGGGATATAAACTATATCCGTACGTATGATGTTGCAAAAAACATTAAATACGATTATGAATCTTCATACGGCACAATGGAAATAACCATAAACCTTACAAAGCCTGAAAAAGATCCTAAAGAAATTGAAAAACAAAAATCAATGCCCCAAACCAACTATCCTAAGTGTATGCTTTGCCTTGAAAACGTTGGTTATGAAGGTAGGCTTGGCTATCCTTCACACGAAACTTTAAGAACAATTCCCATTACTCTTGATAACGAAACCTGGAACTTCCAATACAGTCCTTACGTTTATTATGATGAACATTGTATTGTTTTCTGTTCAGAACACACACCGATGACAATGAACAGAAGAAAGTTTGTTCGTCTTTTTGATTTCATTAAATTGTTCCCCCACTATTTTATCGGTTCAAACACACAGCTTCCCGTTGTTGGCGGTTCAATTTTAACACACGAGCATTTTCAGGGCGGCAGGCACGTTATGCCTATGGAAACTGCCGCAGACCTTTATACTTTTGATTGTAAAGAAGATGGTGTTAAAGCATCTATTGTTAATTGGCCTATGACTTGTATCCGTCTTGCATCAAAAGATTGTGATAAAGTTATTAAGATTGCTGCACACGTGCTTGAAACCTGGCAGAACTATTCTGATGAATCTCTTAATATCTTTGCGTTTACTGATGGAAATGAACATAATACAATCACACCTATTGCAAGGATAAATTCTGATGGTCTTTATGAATGTGATATTGTTTTAAGAAATAATTTAACAACTGATGAATTACCACTTGGCGTTTACCACCCACATCCTGATAAGCATAATATTAAAAAAGAAAATATCGGTTTAATTGAAGTTATGGGATTATTTATTCTTCCCGGAAGACTTAAACAAGAACTTGATGAGATTGCAAATAAATGGCTTAATAATGAAGATTTAAGTGAAAACAACGTTCATTATGCTTGGTATAATTCATTCAGGAATGAATATCAGCCAAAAGATTTTGATGATGCTAAAAAGTATATTGATAACCTTGTAGGCGGAGTTTGTGAAAACGTTTTAAGGGATGCAGGTGTGTTTAAAGAAGACGAAAAAGGTCGTGAAGGTCTTAAAAAATTCCTTATTGCCTGTGGTTTTGAGGTTTAATAATGGATATTCTATTTTTAATAACAGGCTTTATATGTGCTTGTATTACACCTTTTTTACACTACGATGTTTTAAATTTTAAAGGTACAGTTTACTTTTTGATTTTAATCGCTTTTTCATTTTTTGTTTTAGCGTATGCGATTTTATCAATTTATAAATTTAAAATTGCAAAGATTGATTATCTTAACTCAAAGAAGATTGTTTCATGGAATATTGAACAAAAGCAAATTAAAATTTCAAAAATCCCCTATCTTTTAAGCTTGTTATTTGGTATTGGATTGGGTGTGTTTTTAGCAATTAAGCAAGTACCTTTCTTCTCTAACTTATTATTAAGTCTTGCGTTAGCCTTTTCCTGCCTTGGCTGGTGGCTTATGGGTATTAAGCGCTTAAATAATAAGAAAAATGAAACAGATAACTTTTTACTTTCACATATCGGATTGATTTATAATAATAAGATTTCTGTTTTTAACGGATATTCAAAAGGAATTATCGGCGTAAATAGTGAAAATAATAAATTAAATATTGAATTATTAAACGGTAAACAGCAACAGACTGTTACCGTAGAAATTCCAAATGATAAACAAGCAGAAGTTGATGCATTTTTAGTTGATTTAAAGGAATATTTTAATCAAGATGGCAACGAAGAATAAAAAACAAAAAATGAATACTGCGTACCAGAATCACCTTGATTTATTCAAGGCTCTTGGTATCGTTTTATTGGCTTTGCCTATCGGCGCTTTATTCGTTATATACTGTATGTTGCAAAAAGATATGTATACTGAAATGATATATTATATTTTTTGTGTTGCATTGTTCGGTCTTGTTGCAGGTATAGTTATAAGCGTTATTGCATCAATGAAGCAGAATGTTGCCGACAGTATAAACGAAAATCTATATGCAATATGGAAATATAAACCTGAAACGATATATAATTTTTATCGCAAAATGTGCAGGCGCCAGAGTAAAGCATCTTTTTGGAATTTTACTTATAGCGGAATTGCAGTTCTTGTTATAAGCATCATTATGATGTGTAATGAGGTTGCACATTATCTCGGAATAGCATTTTTGTTTGGTGCAATTATTCTTTTTTTATGCGGAATTTATAATCTTCCATATATACAGTATTTATTGCTGAAATTAAGAACTCATATTTTAGGTGATGCAAAGGAAATTATATTTTCACGTTCAGGAATCTGGTATTGCGGTAAAGTTTGTTACTTTGGTGATAACGGCATTACGTATCACAGGGTTGAACGTAAAGAAATCTTCGGGCAGGATGCTATTGTATTTTATTACACAAAAACACGCGGTTTTCAACAAACTGCTATGGAATTAGTTATTCCTGTTTCGCCTAGAATGGCCTATGCTGCAGATGATCTTGTAGATGAATTTAACCGCAGCGATTTATTAACTAATTAATATAATGAAAGGATAAAATAATGTTAAAAAGATTACTAAAATGCGTTAGAGAATATAAACTGCCATCCATTCTTACTTTTATATTTATTATTCTTGAAGTTGCGATTGAAGTTTTTATTCCTTTTATTACCGTTGAAATAATTGATAATATTGAAAAAAGTGCGCCGTTAAACAGCGTTATAAAAGCGTGTATAGTTCTTGCTATTATGGCTTGTATTTCACTTTGTTGCGGTGGAATCGCAGGTTTTACAAGTGCAAAGGCGTCAGGCGGTTTTGCTAAAAATTTAAGAAAAGAAGTTTTTAGAAAAATTCAGACGTTTTCATTTTCAAATATTGATAAATTTTCATCTTCATCATTAGTAACAAGGCTTACAACTGATATTGGTAATATTCAGATGGCATACATGATGCTTATTCGTATTGCAGTTCGCGCACCATTAATGCTTATCTGCGCTATTATTATGGCATCAATTATGGGAGGAAAACTTGCATTAACCTTTGTTGTTATCGTTCCCCTATTGGCATTTGGCTTACTTATGATTGGTAATAAAGCTATGCCTGCATTCAGAAGCGTTTTTAAAAAATATGATAAGTTAAACGAATCTATTGAAGAAAATGTTCGCGGTATGCGTGTTGTTAAAGGTTTTTCAAGGGAAGAATTTGAAAACAAAAAGTTTGATGTAGCATCAAATGAAATTTGCAAAGATTTTACTCGCGCTGAAAGAATGGTTGCTTTAAACACACCGTTAATGCAGATTTGTCTGTATTTTAATATGATTTTCGTTTTGATTGTTGGCTCAATGCTTATTGTTCAAAGCGGTGGCGAAATCGTAAAAATCGGTCATATATCTGCGATGCTTACATACGGTATGCAGATTTTAATGCAACTTATGATGCTTTCCATGATATACGTTATTTTAACAATGTCTGCCGAATCAATGAAAAGAATTGATGAGGTTTTAGTTGAAATGCCAAACATTAAAGAACCTTTCTCCCCTGTTTTTGATATAAAAGATGGTTCTGTTGATTTTAATAATGTGTTTTTTAAATATTCTGATAAAGCAAAAAAATATGCGTTATCAAATATAAATCTTTCAATTAAATCCGGTGAAACTGTTGGTATTATCGGTGGAACAGGTTCAAGTAAATCTTCGTTAATACAGTTGATTTCAAGGCTTTACGATACTACTGAAGGTGAAGTTTTAGTTGGTGGAGTAAACGTAAAGGATTACGATCTTAATTCGTTAAGATCATCTGTTGCAGTAGTTTTGCAAAAAAATCTTTTATTTTCAGGTACAATAAAAGAGAATCTTCGTTGGGGTAACAAAGAAGCAACTGACGAAGAGCTTATTGAAGCTTGTAAACTTGCTTGTGCCCACGATTTTGTAATGAGTTTTCCTGAAAAATACGATACTTTTATTGAACAAGGTGGTTCTAACGTTTCAGGTGGACAAAAACAAAGACTTTGTATTGCAAGGGCTTTATTAAAGAAGCCTAAAATATTGATTTTAGATGACTCAACAAGTGCAGTTGATACTAAGACCGATGCTATGATAAGGCAAAGTTTTAAAACATATATTCCTGAAACTACAAAAATTATAATTGCACAGCGTGTTGCTTCTGTTATTGAAGCGGATAAAATTATTGTTATGAACAATGGCGAAATATCTGCTGTTGGCACACATGCAGAACTTCTTGAAAATTCTGAAATTTATAAAGAAGTTTATTCCCAACAGATTGGGGGTGCTTTAGATGAATAAGAACAATAAGGTCGGATTCAAAGATGTATTCAGAATTATAAAACTTTTCAGAAGTTTTTATCCTGTTCTTCTTCCCTTAACTATCGTTTGCATTATTTTTTCAGCAATCGTATCTTCAATTCCTGCACTTTTTATTCAAAAGATTATTGAAAAAATACAAATTTGGCAGCCTACACTTGATTGGGCAAGCGCATCAAAGGAAATTATACCTCTTGTTTGTGTGTTAATTGTCTTATACGTTTTAGCTTTTGCTTCAATTTTAACACATACGCAGTTAATGGCATATATGACCCACGGATTTTTGGCAAAGATGCGTAAAATGATGTTCAGCGGTATGCAAAAATTACCTGTTAAATATTTTGATACCAATAAACACGGCGATATTATGAGCCATTATACAAATGACCTTGATACTTTAAGGCAACTTGTTTCCCAAGCATTACCGGCTTTAATTCAATCATTTGTGATTGTTGTAAGCGTACTTTCTATTATGATTTATTTCAGTGTTTGGATGACTCTTGTTGTGCTTGTTGGCGTTTGTTTTATGCTTATTGTTTCAAAAACAATTGGCGGTGGTTCGGCAAAATACTTTATAAGGCAACAAAAAGCCATGGGTAAAACTGAAGGTTTTATTCAGGAAATGATGAACGGTCAAAAAGTTATTAAGGTTTTTTGCCATGAAGAAGAATGTGAACAAGATTTTGACAGGATAAATAACGAACTTTACGAAGATAGTTACCGTGCAAATGCATACGCTAATATGCTAGGTCCTATTATAATGAATATCGGTAACATTTTGTACGTTATTATGGCACTTGTTGGCGGAATATTCTTACTTTCAAATTTTCCAAACGTTAGCTTATCGGGTATGGCATTCAGTATAAGTATTGTTGTGCCGTTCCTTAATATGACTAAACAATTTACCGGTAATATCAATAACGTTTCACAGCAGATAAATGCTATTGTTATGGCTATGGCAGGTGCAAAACGTGTTTTTGCGTTAATAGACCAGGAACCTGAAACTGATGATGGTTACGTTACATTGGTTAATGCCAGGATTCTTGATGATGGTACTATTGAAGAAGCAACCACCCATACAGGTGTTTGGGCATGGAAACACCCACATCACGATGGAACACTCACCTACACCCTACTTCAAGGTGACGTGCGCTTAAATGAGGTTGATTTTGGCTACAATGAAGAGAAACAAGTTCTTCACAATGTAAGTGTTTATGCCAAACCTGGTCAAAAAGTTGCTTTTGTTGGTGCAACAGGCGCAGGTAAAACAACAATAACAAATCTTATAAATCGTTTTTACGATATTGCTGACGGTAAAATCCGTTACGATGGTATAAATATCAATAAAATTAAGAAAAGCGATTTAAGACGTTCATTAGGTATTGTTTTGCAGGATACTAACCTGTTTACAGGCACCGTTATGGAAAATATCCGTTACGGTAATCTTGATGCAACGGATGAACAATGTATTGATGCCGCACGCCTTTCAGGTGCTGACGACTTTATTACAAGATTGCCTGATGGTTATAATACATTATTATCCAATAACGGTTCAAACCTTTCTCAAGGACAAAGACAGCTTATCGCTATCGCCCGCGCGGCAGTTGCCGATCCACCTGTTATGATTTTAGATGAAGCAACGTCTTCAATTGATACAAGAACTGAAGCTATCGTTCAAAAAGGTATGGATAAACTTATGGAAGGCAGAACGGTTTTTGTTATTGCCCACAGATTATCAACAGTTATGAATTCAGATGTTATAATGGTTCTTGAAAACGGCAGAATTATTGAACGCGGAAATCATAACGAACTTATTGAACAAAAAGGCACTTATTATCAACTTTATACAGGAGCTTTTGAACTTGAATAAAAAAAGAAACACCTTACTTTCTTGTTAAGGTGTTTTTTTATATAAAAAAACGGGTTTACTAAAACCCGTTAATTTTTTATGCAGTTATTTGTTCTTTAAAAATGAAATTTGGTTTTGCTTTTTCTGTTACTGTTTCGGCAGTGATTATACATTTTTCAAGATTTTCAAGTGATGGAATCTCATACATAATATTCATCATTATGCCTTCAATAACAGATCTTAAACCACGAGCACCCGTTTTTAATTCTATTGCTTTTTTAGCAATAGCAATTAAGGCTTCATCGGTAAATTCAAGCTCTACGTTATCCATTTTAATTAACGCCGCATATTGCTTTGTAAGTGCATTCTTAGGAGTTTTAAGAATATCAACAAGCATATTCTCGTTAAGATTTTCTAAGGTAACCGTCATAGCAAGACGACCAATAAGTTCAGGGATTAAACCAAACTTTTGAAGATCCTGCGGTGTAACAGATTCAAAAATCTTACCTAAATCATCAGTTGTTGCAACAATATTGGTTTCAGAACCGAATCCAACAGTCTTTTTACCAACCCTGCGCTGAACAATCTTTTCAAGACCGTCAAACGCACCACCACAAATAAATAAAATATTGGTTGTATCAATTTGAATAAAATCCTGATGAGGATGCTTTCTGCCACCGTTTGGCGGAACGTTAGAAAGCGTACCTTCAAGAATCTTTAATAAGGATTGCTGAACGCCTTCACCTGAAACGTCTCTTGTTAATGAAGGATTTTCGCTTCTGCGGGCAATTTTATCAATTTCGTCAATATAAATTATACCGCGTTCTGCTTTTTGAACATCATAATCAGCAGCTTGAATCAAACGAAGTAAGATATTTTCAACGTCATCACCAACGTAACCTGCTTCAGTAATAGTTGTTGCATCTGCAATAGCAAAAGGAACGTCAAGAATTTTTGCTAACGTTTGTGCAAGATAAGTTTTACCTGTTCCTGTAGGACCGATTAATAGAATATTACTTTTTTGAATATCAACTTCGGCTTTTTCGCCATTTTTCATAGCGTTAATACGCTTATAATGGTTATAAACACCTACAGAAAGTGCAATTTTTGCATTATCCTGGCCAATAACGTACTGATCAAGAACCGCTTTAATTTCCTGTGGCTTTAATAAGTCAAGCTTTTCTTGTGAAAATCCTTGTGTTCCGTCGTTTTCAAGTGAATCAACACAATCCTGAACACATTCTTCACAAATAAAAACTCCGGGCGGGCCTGAAACAAAAGAAAGACCTGCCTGCGCTGTTCTGCCACAGAAAACGCATCTTATTTCTTCCATAAATTCTCCTTACTGTCTTTTTGAATAAATAGCATCAACAATGCCATATTCAAGTGCTTCCTGTGCGTCCATAAAATGATCGCGTTCACAGTCAGCTTCAATTTGCTTAAAATCTTTTCCTGTGTTTTCACTAAGAATATGATTAAGCTTATTTTTGCATTTTAAAAGCTGCTCGGCGTGAATCAAAACGTCAGTTGTCTGTCCTTTTGCTCCGCCTAAAGCCTGGTGAATCATAATTTCACTGTTAGGTAATGCAATACGCTTACCTTTTGCGCCTGATGAAAGCAATACAGCTGCCATTGATGCAGCCATGCCAATACAAATAGTTGAAACGTCAGGCTTAATATACTTTATAGTATCATAAATAGCCATACCGGCAGTTACAGAACCGCCGGGGCTATTGATATAAAGCATAATATCCTTTTCCATATCTTCAGCTTCTAAGAACAAAAGCTGTGCAACGATACAGTTTGCCATTTCATCATTGATTTCACCGCTTAAAAATATAATACGGTCTTTAAGCAAACGGGAATAAATATCGTAAGATCTTTCCCCTCTGCCATCCTGTTCAATAACGTAAGGAATTACAGGCATTATATTTCCTCCAATTTATTAAGCTTCTTCAGCCTTTTTTGTTGTGGATTTTTTAGTTGTTGTCTTTTTAGCAGTTGCTTCGCCTTCTGCTTTTTTTGTTGTTGTCTTCTTTGTTGTTTTCTTTTCAACAGGCTTTTCTTCAGTTGCTTCTGCAGTTTTCTTTGTTGACTTTTTAGCAGCTTTCTTTGCAGGATTCTTTTCCTTTAAAAGTGTAATAAGCTTATTCATAACAGCCATTTCTTTGAAATATTCTTTCTGATCGTCTGTTACAGTCTTAGCAAATTCTTCTGCTTTTGCGCCGTAGCTTTCAGCATACTTAGCAATTTCAGCATTGATTTCTTCTTCAGTAGCATCAACGTTTTCAGCCTTAATGATTTCAGCAAGAGTAAGTCTGATCTGAACAGTTTTCTTTGCACCGTCACGATACATATCGCGCATCTGTGCCATAGTCATACCGGTATACTTAATGTAGTCTTCAAGTTTAAGACCCTGATAGCTCATACGCATTTCCATATCGCGAAGCTGAGCATCAATCTGCTGTTCAACCATACAATCAGGAATATCAATAGTAGAATTTTCAGCAATAGCTTCAATCATTTTGTTTTCCATTTCGGTTTCAGCCTGATTCTTCTTGCGCTCAGTAAGCTTTGCCTTAATGTCAGCCTTGTATTCGTCTAATGTATCAAATTCAGAAACGTCTTTTGCAAATTCATCGTCAAGTGCAGGAACCTGCTTTTCTTTAATAGAAAGAACCTTTACTTCAAATACAGCTTCTTTACCCTTAAGATCTTCTGCATGGTATTCATCGGGGAATTTAACGTTAAGAGCTTTTTCTTCACCGATAGCCATACCAACCATCTGTTCTTCAAAACCGGGAATAAAGCTACCTGAACCGATTTCAAGAGTCTGATTTTCAGCTGTGCCACCATCAAACTTAACGCCATCAATAGAACCTGAATAGTTAAGGCCAACAGTATCACCCATCTTAACTGCGCGATCATCAACGTCAACAAAACGTGATGCACGGTCAAGTGCGTGCTTGATTTCGTGATCAACTTCTTCGTCAGTTACATTATACTCAACCAAATCAACCTTTATACCTTCGTATTTGCCAAGCTTAACTTCGGGCATAAGTGTAACAGTTGCTTTTACTTTGATAACGCCGTCATCGGTGATATCTTCAATTTCAATTTCAGGTCTGTCAACAGGATCAAGTTCAAGCTCTTTTACTGCTGCTTCGTAAACGCCGGGTAAAACGTCGTTAAAAGCATCTTCAAAGAAGACGCCTGCTCCGTAATACTGTTCTACCATTCTTCTGGGTGCCTTGCCCTTGCGGAAGCCGGGAATAGCATATCTGCCTTTATTTCTCTGGAAAACTGCGCTTGTTGCAGCGTCCATTGCTTCCTTGCTGATCTCTAAACTGATCACAGCCTGATTTTTTTCATTTTTAACCATGGTGCTCATAAATATTTACCTCCAAGTAAATTATCAATACAATCGTTGATAATTATACCACATAGAAATTTTTTAGGCAACCGTAAAAGACCATTTTTTGCTAAACTTTTTCATAATTTTATACAAAAATATATAAAATAATAAAATATTGTTTCAAATATTATGTTTTAGTGCTATAATATAGAAAAAATTTTAAGAGGTATTATTCATTATGCCAATGGACGGTTTAACGATTGGCGCTACTGTTTTTGAACTTAACTCTCTTTTACAAGGCGCAAGGATTGACAAAATAAATCAACCCGAAAACGACGAACTTCATATTTTAACTCGCAATAACGGGAATAATTATAAACTGTTACTTTGTTCAAATGCTAATTTTGCAAGATTAAACATTACCGAAATATCAAAAACTAATCCATCTACCCCAACTAATTTTTGTATGTTGTTAAGAAAACATCTCACAGGCGCAAAGATTAACCGTTTTGAGCAAATTTCAAACGAACGAATTGTAATAATTTATTTTGACTGTTTAAATGATTTCAGTGAACCTGTAACAAAAAAAATTATTCTTGAAATTATGGGTAAACACAGTAATATTATTTTTACTGACGAAAATAACCGCATTTATGATAGCATTAAACGTGTAAATTCTTTAATGAGCAGAGTTCGTTTAATACAGCCTGGTATTGAATATGTTTTACCACCGTCACAAGATAAACTTAATCCCTTTGAACAAGAATCTTTTGAGGAAACTTCTGCAAGAATAATTGCAGATAAATATATGGGCATTTCAAGGCAAAGCGCCGAAGAAATTGCATACAGATATAACTACGATGTAAATGCTTTTAAAAACTACTTAAAATTGTTTTTAGATAAAGATTTTACTCCTGTTGTTTTAAAAAGCGAAAATGGTGAGCCTGTTGATTTTTATGCAGTTTATCAGCAAAGATTTTTGCCTGAAAATCAGGTTGTATGCCCCTCTATTTCTCAAGCAATTGATGATTATTATATTTTAAAAGACCGCACTCAACGAATTAACGAGCGAGCTCACGGGTTAAGAATTAAATTAAACAATTTACTGGATAAAGCACAAAAGAAAAAGGCGCAACAAGAAGAAAAAAAGGTTGAATGTAGCGATATTGAAAAGTATCGTATTTATGGTGAGCTTATAACTGCTAACATTTATTTAATAAAAAAAGGTGCTAGCGAAGTTACGGTTTTAAATTATTACGATAATAATTCCCCTATCAGTATTCCTCTTGATAAAACTGTTTCAGCAAGCGCAAACGCACAAAAGTATTTTAAACAGTACAATAAATTAAAAACTGCATTAAGGCTTTTATCAGGTCAAATGAAAGAAACAAACGAAGAAATTGAGTTTATTACTTCACTGCTTGAAGGTCTTGAAATGTGCGAAGACGAAACTGATATTAACGATATAAGGCAAGAACTTGTAAAATTCGGGTATATAAAGCCTGTTAAAACAAAGGAAAAGCCTAAGGAAAGTAAGCCTATGCATTTTATTTCTTCAACAGGAATTGATATTTTTGTTGGAAAAAACAACACGCAAAACGATTATTTAACTATGAAATTTGCTCAAGCTAACGAATTATGGCTTCATACAAAAGATATTCACGGCTCACACGTTATAGTTAAATCAAACGAACCTGATGAAAACACCATTGAAGAAGCGGCACATCTTGCGGCATATTATTCAAAAGCCAAGGAGTCTTCTCTTGTTCCCGTTGATGCAACAAAGCGAAAATATATTAAAAAACCTGCATCATCCTTACCCGGTAAAGTTATTTATACTAACCAAACAACGTATTACGTTACACCAACAAAAGAACAAATTGATAAAATTAAAAGGCAACGTTAAGTTGCCTTTATTTTTTTAATCTAAATCATATTCGTCGTATTCTTCGTCATAATCCTCGTTATCTTCTTTAAAAACCGTAAGTTTGGAAACAGAAACCTCGTAAGCTGTTTTGTTAATAACAGTTTCATCTGGGAGTTTTTTCTGATATTCTCGTGATTGGAGTCTTCCTTCAACCAAAATACTTTCACCAACGTTTAATTGCTGGCAGTATCTTGCGTTTCTGCCCCAACAAATTGATGGAATATAGTCACTTTTACCGTAAGCGCGGTTAACTGCAATTAAAACGTCAGCAATTTCTCTTGAAAACGGTGTTACCCTGTAAACAGGTGCTTTACAGATAAAACCGTTAAGTGTTATCTGATTTATATCTTCCCCATCTTCATCTATTTTAATTTCACGTGCAAAAGTTTGTAATTGTAAGCGGCTTTTATTTTCAGTAATAATGTTATACGAACGTAATTGACCTTCTATTGAATATCTTTCACCAACAATGATTTCATTGTTTAAAATAAGTCTTTCTGAAACAATAACAGGTAAAATATCACCTTGCCCTGAAAGGCGCTTAACATTTAATTTAAAAGTATAAAAACTTTCGCCAAATACTTCGTGGCTGAACATTGGTGCTTCGCACACTGTTCCACATAAGATTATCTTGTTGTTTGTTGGTTGAACCATAAATATGCCCCCGTGTTATGTAAATTATTTTCAGTAATATATATGTGGCAAATTATAAAAATATTACTATTTTAGTATAAAATTTTTTTGTGTTATCAATTTGGTTACTTTGTGAAAATTTAATAATATTATTGTTGAAGCTTGTGTTGAATACCGTTAATATCAACATTATAATCAGTTTGGTATATGAGTTCGCCAACAGAACAAACTGCAAAACCGCGATTTTGTAATTCTGTTAAAATCTCAGGAAGCGCATCAGGTGTATATTTTGCGTTATTATGAAACAAAATTATATCACCGTTTTTAACTTTTTTTAAAACACGTTCAACAAGCTGATTTTTTCCGTACTCTTTCCAATCCAAAGAATCAATTGACCATTGAACTGTATGCATATTTAATTTTTTTAAGGTTTTAATAACGTTGTCAGAATAATCCCCAAAGGGCGCCCTGAACACGTTAGGCGTTTTTCCTGTAATATCACATATCTTTTTATTTACACACGTTATTTCGTTTTCCATTTGTTGTATGCTTAACTGACTCATTTTAGGATGATTTTCAGAATGATTTCCTATTTCGTAACCACGTGAATCAATTTCTTTTACCATTTCAGGATATTTATCAACCCAGAATCCTACTAAAAAGAACGTAGCGTGCACTTCAAAAGAATCAAGTATATCTAAAATACGCTTTGTGTTATCTGCTCCCCAGGCAGCATCAAAGCTTATTGCAACCTTCTTTTCACTTGTATCAACACAATAAATCGGTTTTTCCTTCCCTAATTGCGCATAAACAGGCGTATATGCATTTATGTTCATTATTTCAAATAAAATCGCGATAATCAATACAACAATTGCACAAATATACAAGTATTTTTTCAAAAAAATCACCTCAAAACATAATATGTTTAATAAACTGTGAATATTTCTGTTAATTTTTATTGACAATTTTTTTCCTTTTGGCTATACTATTATCAATAATGTTTACAGGAGATTGGTGTTATGAGTGAAATAACAGAAAACAGACCAATTATAAATTCTGAATTAGTTGAATCAATGTCACAAAGGCTTATTGACGAAAGAAGTCTTATGAGTCTTGCTGATTTCTTTAAGCTTTTTTCTGATGAATCAAGGCTTAAAATTTTATACCTTTTAACTATGAATGAAATGTGCGTTTCTGATATTGCTGCTACTTTAAACATGAATCAATCCACTGTTTCCCATCAGTTAAAAACGTTAAGAAACAGCCGTATTGTTAAATATCGCAGAGATGCAAAGGTTGTTTATTATTCACTTGATGACGACCATATCGGTCAAATTCTTCTTCAAGGAATGTTACACGTAAATGATTTCCAATAATATAAAAGAAATTTTAAAAAAACTCCCGAGTGAATCGGGAGTATATATTTATAAGGATGCGAACGGAACGGTTATTTATGTTGGTAAGGCTAAAAGCCTTAAAAACCGAGTACGTTCGTATTTTAATTCTACGGAACAAAGTTACAAAACCCGCGTTTTAGTTTCAAATATCGTGGATATAAACTATATTGTTACTGCAAACGAACTTGAAGCCTTGCTTCTTGAAAACAATTTAATAAAAAAATACAAGCCAAAATATAATATTCTTTTAAAGGATGATAAAGGATATCCTTATTTAAGAATTGATCCCAAAGAATCCTTTCCAAAGCTTGAACTTGCAAGAAAAATCAAATATGACGGTGCATTATACTTTGGACCATATCACGGCGCAACAAGTGCGAGAATTATTCAAGATATTGCAACGGAAATTTATCCTTTAAGAACCTGTAACTATGATCTTTTAAAACGCAAAAACATTAAACCTTGCTTAAAATATCATATAAACCGTTGCCCTGCCCCGTGCATTAACTATGATTCTGATTTATACAAGAAAAACGTTAACGGGATTATTTCATTTTTAAAAGGCAATGATGGTGACGTTCAGGATATTTTAAAAGATAAGATGCTTAAAGCAAGTGAAAATCTTGAATTTGAACGTGCCGCTGAATTAAGGGATAAACTTGTAACAATAAACGAAATTTTAAACAGACAAAAGATTGTTTTAGATAAAAATCAGAATATTGACGTTATTTCTGTTTTAACAAAGGATACCTATGGTGTAATATGCTCACTTTTTATCCGTTCAGGAAGGTTGATTGGAGTAAACACTGTTGAACAGGAAAATATAACCTTTGAAAATGAAAATCAGATAATTTCACAGTATCTCATTCAGCATTATTATGACGGTGCGTATATTCCCGACGAAATAATCACAGATTGTTTACCTGAGGATAAAGAAATTATTGAACAACTTTTATACGATATTAAAGGTAAAAAAGTAAGTGTAAAATTAGCTATGCGCAGTAAAAAGCACGAGCTTGTTTTGATGGCAAAGCGCAACGCAAAAGAAAAACTTGAAAAATCATATAAAAGCCTTCAATATAAAGAAAACCGCATAACAAATGGCTTAGAAAAATTAAAAAACATTTTAAATTTAGAGAAAACACCTGAAAGAATAGAATGTTTTGATATTTCGCATATCCAAGGCACAGATACTGTTGCTTCAATGGTTGTTTTAACTAACGGAACGCCAAATAAAAAAGAATACAGGCGTTTTAAGGTGCATCAGGGCAACAATGACTATGCTTCTATGCAAGAGGTTGTTTCAAGGCGTTTTAGCGATTATTTAGCCTTTAAAAAAGGTTTTGATAAAAAGCCCGACCTTATTGTTATTGATGGTGGAATCGGTCAGTTAAATTCTGCAATTGAAGTTGTAAAAAAATTAAATCTTGATTTAACACTTATTGGTTTAGCAGAACAATACGAGGAAATTTATTTGCCCCATTCCCCTGTTCCTTTAATTTTAGAAAGAAATGATCCCGCCCTTCAGATTTTACAGACAATTCGTGATGAGGCACACCGTTTTGCAATAACTTATCATAAATCATTAAGAAATAAACGGTCATTAAACTCAACTCTTGATGAAATTACAGGTATTGGAGCTAAACGAAAAAAAGCTCTTATAAAAGCGTTTTTAACAGTTTCAAGAATTAAAGAAGCCAGCTTAGAAGAACTTGAAAAAGTTAGCGGAATGAATAAACAAAGCGCGCAAGCAGTTTACGATTATTATAAAAACAAAAAGGACTGAAATCAGTCCTTTTTTTATATGTATTTACTTAATTCATTTATGTCTTCTTCGGTAGTTGCCCAGCTTGTTGCAAAACGAACAACAGTATGGTTCTCATCATATTTTTCCCAGAAACCAAACACAACGTTTTTCTTTAATTCTTCCATTTTTTTGTTTTCTAAAATAATAAACTGTTGATTTGTTGGTGAATCAAGGAAAAATTTATAACCTTTTTCAACAAAAAGATTCTTTAATTTTTCAGCCATTAAAATAGCGTGCTTACTAATATCAAAATAAAGGTTATCTGTAAACAAGGTATCAAACTGAATGCCTAAAAGCCTGCCCTTTGCTATCATAGCACCGTGTTGCTTAACTGTGGTCATAAAATACTTTGGTGCATTATTATGGGTAAATACTACTGCTTCACCGCAAAGCGCACCAACTTTTGTTCCACCGATATAAAAAACGTCACAAAGTTTGGCAATATCCTCTAACGTAACGTCTGTTTCGTTACTCATTACACCGTAACCAAGACGAGCACCGTCTAAAAACAGCATCATATTGTATTTTTTACAAATTTCACTTATGTTAGTTAATTCTTCTTTTGAATAAAGTGTACCGTACTCAGTTGGGTGTGAAATGTAAACCATACCGGGAAATACCATATGCTCGTGATTATCGTCAGCATAAAAGGTTTCCACTAATTCATTTAATTCGTTTGCATCAATTTTACCGTTATGATTTGGAAGCGGTAAAACCTTATGTCCTGTGTATTCAACTGCACCTGCTTCGTGGGCGTTAATATGTCCTGTTACAGCCGAAATAACGCCTTCATAATTCCTTAAGCAAGTTGAAATTACAACCTGATTAGCTTGTGTTCCGCCGACAAGAAAATAAACCTGAGCATCGCGCTTATTACAAGCAACTTTAATTTTTTCTTTTGCGCTATCACAATATTTATCGGTACTGTAACCTGATAAAGCCTCATAATTAGTTTTAATTAAATTTTCTAAAATTTTAGGATGCGCACCCTGTATATAATCACTTTGGAATGAAATCATTTTTATTACCTACTTATTTTCATATTGGATAAATCCATTTTTTCGTAGTTTTCAATATAATTAAAAACGTCATCAACGTTATCAAAAGAAGGATACATATCAATACATTCTTTATTAATAAAGTTAAGTGAAATTGCTTCATCAAGTGTCTTAAGCATGCTGTCATAAAAGCCGTTTATATTATAAATAACAATAGGTTTATTGTGCTGTGCTAACTGTTTTAAAGTTAAAATTTCAAAGAATTCTTCAAAGGTACCGATTCCACCCGGAGTTATAATAAATGCATCTGCGTTATCTTCCATAATCTGCTTACGTTCGCGCATTGTTTTTGTTCTTACTAATTTATCGCATTTTAAATATAAAATTTCTTCGTTAGTAAAAAACGTTGGTACAACGCCTAAAATATAACCTTTTTCACTATGAACACCACGTGCAACTGCGCCCATCATACCTTCAGCACCTGCGCCGTAAACAAGGCTATGACCACGCTTAACTAATTCCTTGCCTAAGTTTTCACCGGCAAAAATAAAGCTTTTATCAATAGTTTTACTTGCTGCACCATAAACACAAATATTCATTGAATTCTCCTTTAATTAAGAATAAATTTATCTAAAATATCAACTGTTCCACTACCCATTATTAAAACAAGATCATCAGGTTGCAGTTGTGTCTTTAAGTATGCCCCACATTCTTCCATTGTAGGAATGTAAATGCAATCGTCATTATATTTCTCAATGATTTTATCAACAATCATTTTTGAGTTTATTGTTGGGTCAAAAGGCTCGCGATCACCGTAAACGTCAATTAAAACAGTTTTATCAGCATTATGGAAACAATCTACAAGGCGGTCAAACTGCGCTTTTGTACGGGTAAATAACGCAGGCTGATAAATAAGCCAAAGCCTGTTCTTTCTAACGTGTTTTGTAGCTTCAATAGTTGCGGCTACTTCTTCAGGATGATGACCGTAATCGTTATAGATTTTTGCGCCATTATATGTTCCGCGATACTCAAATCTTCTTCCTGCACCTGTGTATGCTTTAACTCCTTTTACTGCTTCTTCAAGAGTTAAACCGCATAATAACGCTGAAATTATTGCAGCCATTGAATTTAATACGTTAACCTCACCTATAACAGAGAGTTCAACTTTTGTTAAGAACTTATCACCTTCAAACATATCATATCTTGGGTAACCATCATCAGAAAAAGTAACGTTTTCAGCGTGATAATCAGCTTCTTTTGAAAAACCGTAGGTTTTATAGTTTCTTTCACAGGTTTTAAGCATATTTAAAGTACGTTCATCATCATAGCAACCTACAACGTAACCGTTTTCATCAACAAGCTGACAGTAGGTTTTAAATGATTTTACGATGTTATCAACTGTTTTAAAATAATCAAGATGGTCCGAATCAATATTTAAAACAATAGCAATATGCGGTTTTAAAGTAAGATATGAATCAACGTATTCACAGGCTTCTGTAATAAAAAATTCGTCGTTTCCTGTGTAAACGTTACTGCCAATGGTTGGCAAAACACCACCAATATGAATGGTAGGTTCTTTTTTTGCATTATAAAAGATTTCTGATACCATTGAGGTTGTTGTTGTTTTACCGTGTGTTCCTGCAATACCAATACATTTTTGGCATTTTGCAGAAATTAAACCAAGCATCTGAGCCCTGTCAATACAAGGAATACCGTTTTCTTCAGCAAATTTACGTTCAACATTATCCTTTGGTATAGCGGCAGAATAAACAACTAATGAAGCGTTCTTTACGTTTTCAACGCTGTGCCCTACTTTTGCGTTTATACCTAAGGAAACAAGGCGTTGAAGGGCATCAGAATCAGCGCGGTCAGAACCGCTTATATCGCTAAATCCCCAGTTATGTAAAATTTCTGCAAGACCACACATACTGTGGCCACCTATTGCAATAAAATGAATATTTTTATTTTTGTAGTCATCAAGCCTGATCATATAAAAATCCTCTTTTAAAATATTTATTATATTATACCAAAAACAACAATTTCTTACAATAGCTTTTTATATATTATGTGCATATTTTGATTATTGATAATAAAAAAAGACTGAAATAAATCAGTCTTTTATTTTTGGTATAAATTGTTCAAAAATATAATTTTTAAAAGTATCTTTTGTGTTATCAATTTGCTCCTGATTTTTATACGTCCAAGCAACAGGATAAGCGCCTAAAAATAAGCATATTTTAAGGAAAAAATTATTTTTATAAATGTGCTCGTATGAAACAAACTGCGGTCGCGCAATAAAATTAAACATCATTGCACCTAAAAGCTTTTTTGAAATATTTTCTTTATAAAAAGCTGATGCAAGCTGACCTCTTAAAACGTCAGGTCTGTGCTTTTTATACCAATTTAAAACAAAAGGATAAAAGGATTGAATTGCGTATTCGCCCTTATAATCTTTAAGAATTTCATTTGCTTTAACGCATAATTTATCGCTTGTTTCTTTGTTAAGACATTTAAATTCAATTAACAACGGAACTTGACCATCAACTAAATCAAGACATTCTTTTAACGTAGGGATTTTTTCAGACGTGTTTTTTAAAGTAAGTTTATTAAGTTCTTCTAATGTGCAATCTTCTATATTTTTATCTATACCGCACATTCTTAATAGCGTGTCATCGTGAAAAACTACTACACTGTCGTCTTTCAAAACGTGAATATCATTTTCTATTGCATAACCATTTTTTATAGCTTCTTCAAATGAAAGCAACGAATTTTCAGGGATTGTTTCGCTATGCAATCCCCTATGCGCTATAAATTTATAATTATCAAAAAATGATTTACCTTTAATACGCGATGGAAAAATCAAAAACAAAAATATCGCAATTAAAAAAACTAAAATTATAATAGCGGTCATTTTTAATCCTCAACGTCAAAATTTTCAAGTAAAGATTTTTTACCTTCGGGTTTAACGTCACCGTGTTTAACAAAAAGCATTGTTACAAAGGATAAAGCAGAGAAAACTACTGCATAAGGGAATAAAACGTTATAACCTAATGAGGTTTTGCCGATTAAAAGACCTGAAAGAATAGGTGTAATAATCTGTGCCGCCATTGAGAAAGTATAGTAAAAACCTGTATATTTGCCAACATCAGCACCGTTACTCATTTCAACAACCATCGGGAATGAGTTAACGTTAATTGCCGCCCAGCCAATACCAACAAGACCGAAAATTGCATACATAATAGGTGTTTGTTGCTTTAATAAAATAGCAATAGCGTAACAAACAGTCATCAAAGCAACGCCTAAAAGGATTGTCTTTTTTCTGCCTAATTTACTTGAAATAAAACCTAAAGGAACAAATGCAATTATAGCGGAAATAGTTGCAGTTAAAAGATAACCTGATGAAACGCTTAAATCAGCATTCCATATTTCAATGCAATATCTTGAAAATGCAGACGTTACAGCATTATATGCCATATACCAAAGTGCAACTGAAAGCAAGATAAATACAAGGCTGGTAAATACAGGCTTGGACATTTTTCCACCTGTTGAAGCGTTTTCTTCAGGCTCGTCTTGAATATTGGTTTCTTTTAAAATCTTGTTTTCGTTAAGCGTAAGAACCTGAATTAAAACAGAAATAAGCATAAATGCCGCAACTACGATAAATATAGGCAAAAAGGATTGTTCTGATGAATAAACAGATTCGCCTAACTCGTTCTTTTCGCTTTTAAGCATAAACATCATTATAACTGTTGTAAAAATACCGCCAATATAACCAACAAGGTTAATGATAGCATTTGCTTTACTTCTTAAAGGTTTAGGTGTAACGTCAGGCATATAAGCAACTGCGGGTGTACGGTAAATTGACATTACAAAAAGTACAAGGAACAAAAGAATAAAGAATAACATTCTGTTGCTCATTTCAGTTGCAATACCCATTAAAACAAGGAGTATTACAGAGCCGATTGTACCAAACAGGATATAAGGCGTTCTTTTACCTAAACGTGTGCTTGTTCTATCTGAAATTGCGCCAAAAAGCGGAAGCATAAAAACGCTTAATACGTTATCAGCCGCCATAACAAAGCCTGTTTTATCAGGTGTAAGCCCAAATTTATATTCTAATAAATAAGGAACTACCTGATCGTAAAACTGCCAGAAAGCAAGTATTGCCATAAAGGCAAAACCAATTAAAATCGTTCTTTTGTAATTAAGTTTCATATATTCCTCCCTAAAAATGCATTTTAATTTTGTTCTGTATTTTCAGTATTATCTGAAATCTCTGCATTATTCTCGTTATTACTGATTTCGCCATTAATAAACTGTTTATATTTTGCAGAATGCCTTAATCCGTTAATTAAAGAAAGCATTATTATAACGTGAAAAACAACATCTAAAATCCAAGGTATAATGGTGCCTGACATAAGTATATAGAATAATAAAGTAAAACAATCAAGTGCAAATATTACAGTTGAAGTAATCATCCATTTTGTATTATTTTTTGCATTTAACCAACATAAAAGGTACAAAGCAAGAACACCAATACAAAAAACAATACCTAAATTAAAACCTGATAAAATGATAACGTCAATAGTAGCAAAATAAGCTATTGTTGAAGAAAACAAGAAATAAAAATTAAAACCAAAAAATAAACTTGCAACGTTTATTGCTGATAAAATCAAAACCCAAAGCATGTTATTTCTTGCATATAAATATTGTTGTACTGCATATTCTATACTGTTTTTATCAATTGTAATATTATTCTTATTTAAAAATTTACCCATATAATTTTTCTCCTTATTTATTAAGTAAATAATAACACATTCCCTTATATAGTGTCAATGATAAAAATTTATTTCAATTATCTACAAAATATACTACGTATAACTTCTTGACTAATTAAAGAAAAAGCATTATAATTTAACTGTATCTTAAAAAACACAATTTTTTAGAGATTGGAGATTAAAATATGCGTATTATTCATGCAAAAAACAAAGAAGAAATGAGCAAAATTGCCGCTCAGATTTTTATTGAGCAGGTTACAAATAAGCCTGATAGCCTTTTAGGTCTTGCAACAGGCGGAACACCCGTTGGTTTATATGATGAGCTTGGCAAAAGCGGTTGTGATTTTTCACGCGTTACAAGCGTAAACCTTGATGAATATGCAGGTTTAACAGGCGATAACGAAAACAGTTACAGATACTTTATGAACGATAACTTGTTCAAAAAAATCAATATAAAATTAGAAAACACTAACGTTCCCTGCGGAACTGCCGAAGATCTTCATGCAGAATGCAAGCGTTACAGTGCATTACTTAATAAACTTGGCACACGTGATATTCAGCTTTTGGGTATCGGCCCTAACGGTCATATCGGCTTCTGTGAGCCCGATACAGAGCTTTTTGCTACTTGTAGCGTTGTTGACCTTACTGAATCAACAATTCAGGCAAATGCACGTTTTTATAACGATATAAGCGAAGTTCCCCGTCAGGCACTTTCAATGGGCGTTAAAGAAATTATGGACGCTAAACATATCGTTTTAATTGCCGAAGGCGCAGGCAAAAAAGAAATCCTTAAAAAAGCTTGCTTTGGCAAAATTACAACACAGGTTCCTGCATCACTTTTACAGCTTCACCCCAACGTTACCGTTATTGAAGCAACAGGATTAGAAGAAGAATAAAAATTTAAGCCACCCTAATGGGTGGCTTTTTTATTATTTTGGTGCAGAGACGGGAGAACCGTCGCCTTGTCTCTTCTGCCGTTGTGTTTAAATCCTTCTTGTGTTCCCTACCAATTACTTTTCTGTTCGATTGGAATACCTTTTTCAATGAGTTTTTTCTCAAATCTGTTATAACTTATATAAGGACTTTCGATCGCAAATTTTTTGCCTGATGATATTTTTATAACAAGTCTTTCTCCCGCATTAGAAACTTCAGGATTTCCGTATCGCTTAACTGAAACAATATCGTCAAAAGTACAAGAATATGATTTTCTAATTATAGGATATACTGTTATTTCGTTACCTTTGACAACTACTTTAAAATATGGCATTACTATTAAACATACTGCCATCCATTCAAACAAGCTGAATATAATATAAAAGCTATAATGAGGAATCTCTTCTTGCAGAAAGGTTTGTATTAAAATAACTACTGTTAATACAATCATCAATAATATTCCTATGGTTGATGCTATCAGCGGCGGAGATACAACAAATTTATCATCGGTCATTCTCTTACTATGTTTCTTTTTTGTTCTTTCAATTATCGTTAAAACGCCAACTACGCAAAAAGGCACTAAACACGATCCTATAAGATTGATCCACATATTTTTCCCTTTCTATTGTTGATCCCAGTTAATAGATCTTACGACACAAGGGGATTCTTCCCCTGTGTTCCCTTGTGTGCTTTCTACAAGGTTTGCTTCATTTATATTTTTATTATAACTACTAAATTGTTATTCGTCAATATTTTATCTCTTTTAATGTCTATATTAAACAAAAAACAGGCTTAGGTTTTATCCCGAGCCTGTTAAGGTGTTAGTAATTATTTTTTGGGGTGTGTTAGTAGCAATCAGAGAACCGTCCACTTGTCGCCTATCTCTAATGCTAATGTTATATACCGGGGTGATCAATGCGCATCCTTTTTAGTCTGTACAAATATACTTTATCATTATGAAAATCTCCGTTAAATACCGGATATCCCGATTTTGTATCATAACGATACATTCCGCCCAAGGTATCCCAAACATAATATGTAAGAAAGTTTATTTTTCGCCCAAAGGAAAGAACGTAGGTGTAGTTATCTAAATCAAATTCGGGAAGTTCAATATTTTTCATATAATCATGCCCTACACATCCCGCAAAAAAATAGTATGCCTCAGACTTCCCATCAATCTCACCGTAAATCCCTTGCCATGAAGGATCCACGTTTTCCGGTATCAGTCGATCCGTTACTGTAAGTTCTGCAACCAATTCTACTTTTACTATACGAGGGACAATTATATAGCAGCTTGTTGATATAATAACTACGAGCAAAATAATAGCGGTAACTTTTTGTGCAATTCTTTTGTTGGGCATAATCCATGCACGTACCAAATAAATGCTTAACAGTAAAGAAACTGTAAATATAATTAAATTTATAATTAAAGTAACTACTAAGTATCCCATATAACACATTCCTTTAATTCAAGGAGACGGGAGAACCGTCCCCTTGTCTCCCTGTCTCCGACTGTATCATCGGAGTTTTCTTTTATTAAAACAATTTTGTTTCCATCTTCAACATACAATATTAATTTTCCCTTTTTTTGCCTACATTCACCTTTAAGAAAAACTTTTGGTGCATTGTCATCTCCTGATTGAATATCGTGTTTCCATATTATAAAATCTCCATGAAACGATTCAAAAGAAATTTCAGTAATACTGCCATCTTCATTAACCAACTTACCACAACATCCGTAAGCTTCAGAATACTCTGGCATTAAGTTTATAATCATTGTTTTGTCTTCGCTTACATACACGCCATCAAGTGGGAACGAATAAATATCGATACAAGAGCAACAAATAAAAACTATACTAATGACAAGTGATAAACAAAAAATCTTTTTCATTTTTTTACTCCATATAATGACGGTACTATTATAAATATTATATAATAGCTTTTTTTCAATGTCAATATAATAAAAAACCACCTATGTCAAGGTGGCTTTTTCATATAGTTTCAGATTATTTTTTAACCGTTGTTCATCAGATATTGCAATAGCCCTTTTTACGTTTAAAATTGCTTTTTCTATATCGCCCATTTTATAATATGCAATGGACAAAATATCGTAAGGCGTTGCATCCCAACAGTTTGCTTGTGTTATATATGTTTGCGGACGTTCCTTAATATTAAGGGCATACTCAATAAAATACGCACAGCCAAGGTAATTTTCGCGGTAATATTCAAAATAAGCTGCTTCAATCCAAGGCTCTCTTAAATAAGGTGCTTCACAGATAGCGTACAGATAATATTTATACGCATCAGTTAAATTATTTAATGCAGTATAGCATTTAGCAATATAGCGCATAGATGCGCATCGTTCATCTTTCCAGGTGGCAGATTTTAAATTTAAGTGCTTTTTTAACGTAAAAATTGCTAAATCATACTTTTTATAAAACATATACTCTCTGCCAAGGTAATGCATGTTTCTGTCGTTTTCAGGGTCTTCCTTAACTGCTAATTCTAATAACGGAAGATACTGTGTGCGGGATTTATTATTATCGGCGTAATGGTTTAATTGAACACCGTTTACAAGCTTAATTTTTTCGTTTTTACCAACAAGAACTTCATGAACAGGATTTTTCCAAGAATAACCTTGCCTTTTATGTGCTTTATCAATATAAAAAACAACACCTTCGCTACCATCAGGGTTAAATGACCAAGTATATCTGTAACTTAAACGAGTTACGCCGTTACAAAAAGCATCTTCCATTTTTTTGCGCCAACCTTTTTCAAACACCTCGTCTAAATCAGTACAAACGCAAAGGTCAGCATTTTCAGGCACAAGTGATAAAGACTGATTACGGGCTTCATCAAAGCGCCAAGGTTTTATTATTTTTTGAAACACCTTTACCCCATATTTTTCAAGTTCTTTTACTGTGTTATCTGTTGAGCCTGTATCTAAAACGTAGATTTCATCGGCTTCGTTCATACTTTCAACCCAACGTTTAACAAACTTTTCTTCGTTTTTTGCAATTGCATAAACACAAACCTTAATAATAACACCCCCATTTATATGTAAATCTCCGCAAAATGCGGAGATTGTTTTTTAGTCAGCTAATTTTTTAACTGAAAGTGTTGCATTTGTGTTTGCGTTAAGGTTGAAAGTTGCTGTCAATTCTGATTCAAGAGCAAGTGAAAGCACATCGCCTTCTGCAAGAGTAACAATGGTGCTTCCTGTCATCTGAACACTATCATTGGTTGTAACACGCTGTGTTATTTCAGCGCTTGGAATGGCAACACCGTTGTTTTGAACAGAGAAAGTAATATCACCCGTATTACCAAGTGCAGCAGTTCCTGAAAGCATATAATTGATTTCATAAATGCCTGCTTCTTCAATAGTTAGCGTATTTGTGCCAATAGTTACGTTTGATGATGGCATTATACTTGCTAATGGAATTAACGTTGACGTACCAGGAGTAAGTGTTAATGATTCAACGCTTGTATCAAACAATCCGCCATAAGCTTCAATAATTGCCGAATCGCCTGCAGGACCGGTAGGACCTGTTGCTCCTACTTCACCTGCAATACCTTGTGGTCCTATTGGACCTGTTGGACCTTGAATTCCTTGTAATCCTTGAGGACCTGTAGGTCCTGTTGCACCTATATCGCCTGCTACACCCTGAACACCTTGTAAGCCTTGGGGTCCCGTTGGACCGGTTGGACCTGCAGCACCCGCTACACCCTGAATTCCCTGTAAGCCTTGAGGACCTGTGGGACCGATTTCACCTGGAACACCTTGTATTCCCTGTGGACCTGTTGGACCGGTTGGGCCTACTACACCTTGAATACCCTGTAAACCCTGCGGGCCTGTTGGTCCCTGAATTCCTTGAATACCCTGAATACCTTGGGGTCCCGTTGGACCAACAACACCTTGAATTCCTTGAACGCCTTGTGGACCCTGAGGACCGGTTGGACCCATTGGTCCTGTTGGTCTGGTAGGTCCTACTACACCGGGACGATCTGGTATTGGATTAGGTTTAGGACAATATGGCAAACAAGAACAACCATCATTGCAATTATTAGCTGTATGGTTTAATCCTAAATCAGATATATGCTTGTCACATTCGTTATTATATCTATTCATAATATCC
>JAZRTX010000028.1:0-5166 GCA_045652205.1 Clostridia bacterium | reverse complement strand
TAGCATATTCATATTCAAAACTTGGATACTTTTCACTTTCATTAAAAAGCGCAAGCAGACGTTCGTTTTCTGCCTTAACCTCATCTGCAACTGATTGAACAGTTTCAAGTTGTGCAATCTTTTCATTTGCAACACGAAGTTCATCTTTTAACTTCGTTCTTGTACCGAAACCTGAAAAGAAGTTTCCAATACCTGTGCAAGCTGAATCAACGGCATTTACAACAGGATAAACAACGTATCCTGAAAGTGTTTCTAAAAACGCAACGCCACTATTGAACATTAACAAAATTATCGTTATAAATATTACAACGCTTATTGTAACAATCTTTGTAACTTTTAATTTTTTACGGTCTAATTTTTTCATAAACAAATCCTTTTATGAAATAAAATCAAGATCTTCCAGTGCCATACCTGCGCCTGTTACAACGCAATCAAGTGGTGATTCAGCAATAACAACAGGCATACCTGTTTCATACTTAATCAACGTATCCATACCCTTCAAAAGAGCACCCCCACCTGCAAGATAAATACCACGTTCCATAATATCTGCCGCAAGTTCAGGGGGTGTATCTTCCAAGGTAACCTTAATAGCATCTATAATTGCCATCAAAGGTTCTCTTAACGCTTCACGAACGTGTGTTGAAGTAATTGTTACGGTTTTGGGAAGTCCTGTTATAAGATCGCGACCACGAATATCCATTGACTGTTCTTCACCTGTTGGATACGCAGAGCCGATGCGAACTTTAATTTCTTCACTTGTTCTTTCACCGATTGCAAGATTGAATTCTTTTTTAACAAAATTCATAATAGCATCATCAAGCTTATTACCTGCAATACGAAGTGATCTTGATACAACGATACCGCCAAGAGAAATAACAGCCATTTCACTTGAACCGCCGCCGATATCAACAATCATGCAACCTGAAGGTTCATTAATAGGAAGACCTGCACCAATAGCACTTGCCTTAGGTTCTTCAATAATAACAACGTGGCTAGCACCTGCATTTTTAGCAGCATCTTCAACTGCTTTACGTTCAACACCTGTAACGCCACAAGGAACGCAAATAACAACGCGTGTTCTTGTTAACCAGAATGCCTTAGGCATTGCCCTGTGAATAATATCAGAAAGCATAGCGGCAGTAACATCAAAGTCAGCAATTACGCCATCTCTTAATGGTTTAACTGCAACAATGTTTCCAGGTGTTCTGCCAATCATATTTTTGGCGCGTTCACCTACTGCAAGAACTTCCTTTCTGCTACCTGAAACCTTTACAGCAACAACGCTTGGTTCCCTTATAATTATGCCTTTGCCTCTTAAATAAACAAGAGTGTTTGCAGTTCCTAAATCAATACCAAGGTCACGGGTAAAAAATCCCATTAAAAATTCCTCCTAAATATTTTTAGAGTAATAATTTATAAGACCACCTGATAAAAGAATCTCTCTTTCATCCTGTGTCATGCTAACAATACCAAGTGTAATTTTTTCTGCATTATTATCTTTAATAAGATATGCTTCTGTTGTTTCTTTACCTGCAATAAGATCATTTTTTACGTTTGGTAAGAAAACGTATGCATCATTTTCAAACTTTAACGAAGTTTCCTTATCGCATAAAAGCGGTAAAATACCCCAGTTTATAAGATTGCTTCTGTAACGTTTGGTTGCATATTCAATTGCAATGTTTGCCCAACCGCCAAGAACTTTTTGGCAACTTGCAGCTTGTTCACGCGCAGAGCCATCACCAGGCATATTTGCAAATATACCACTACCAAACACACAATCGTTAATTTCAATATTATCAATCTTATTAAGAGTTTTAAATAAAACGTTACGTTCGCTACTATTTTCAATTTCAGCAATTTTATCAGTGCGAACAACGTATTCAGGATCTTTTCTTGAAAGAGTATATCTTGAAAGCTTATAGGGGTTTGAACGAAGTGTACTTGTTTCGCCTGAAGGAATAAGTTCATCGGTTGTAGTTACGTTATCCCTTAAAACGCTTGCAAACTTAATTAAAACCTGCTGGGGCATTTCTTTAAGTTTTGGCCAATCAGCAATGTTTGGACCTAAAATAAGTTCTTCATCGCTCTTAGGCTCGTTTCTGCCATCATAAACACGTTTTTTATAAATATCGTTATGATAGGTGTAATCATAATCAGTATATTCAACGTCAAGCTCATCAGCACCTGTAAGAATGCCGCCGTTTAATGCAGTTGCCGCAATACTGCGTGCGTCCATTAAGGCAACAAGTGACAACTGACCTTCACCCGGCTTACTGCCTTCACGGTTAGGGAAATTTCGGGTTGTATGCCTGATACTGAAAGCATTATTTGCAGGAACGTCACCTGCGCCGAAACAAGGACCGCAGAATGCAGTTTTAATTACTGCACCGCTTTCCATTAAATCACCGATAACGCCTTTTTGAACAAGATCAAGATATACGCTTTGGCTTGCAGGATATACGTTTAATGAAAATGCATCATTGCCTGTGCTTCCACCTTTTAAAATATCGTTGGCACAAGTAATATTTTCAAATATACCACCTGCACAACCTGCTATAACGCCCTGGTCAACGTGGAAGCCGTCTTCTTTAAGTTTAGGTAATACTTTGCATGAGCATTTTGGATACTGTTTTTCAATTTCTTTATCAAGCTCAGAAAGAATTTCTGTTGCATTTGCTTTAAACTCTTTGATGGTATAAGCGTTACTTGGGTGGAACGGAAGGGCTATCATAGGCTCAATTTCAGAAAGATCAATTTCTAAAAGTGCATCATATTCAGCATATTCAGCAGGTTTAAGCTCTTTATAGTCTTCCACGCGGTTATGAGTTTTATAATAATTTTTAACCTTTTCATCGGTCATCCAGATTGATGAAAGACAAGTTGTTTCAGTTGTCATAACGTCAATACCGCATCTGAAATCAACACTTAAGTTTTCAACGCCGGGGCCAACAAATTCAAGAACCTTGTTTTTAACCTTGCCTTCTTTGAAAACTTCTTTACACATAGCAATAGCAACGTCATGAGGACCAACGCCTTTTTTAACGTTACCTGTAAGATAAACTGCAACGATATCGGGATAATCAACGTCATAAGTACGTTCAAGAAGCTGTTTAACAAGTTCAGGTCCGCCTTCACCGATCGCCATAGTACCTAAGGCGCCGTAACGGGTATGGCTATCTGAACCCAATATCATTCTTCCGCAAGCAGCAAGTTCTTCCCTTGCAAAAGAATGAATAACTGCAAGGTGAGGAGGTATATACATTCCCCCATATTTTTTTGCAGCAGAAAGACCGAATAAATGGTCATCTTCATTTAACGTACCGCCAACTGCACAAAGACTATTATGACAGTTTGTTAAAGCGTATGTAAGCGGGAATTTTTTAAGACCGCTTGCACGGGCAGTCTGAATAATTCCAACATAGGTAATATCGTGTGAAACAAGAGCATCAAATTTTATCTGAAGCTTATTAATATCACTGCTGGTATTATGTGCGTTGAGGATACCATAGCTTATGGTACCCTCTTTTGCTGATATATCACTATTTATAATTTCAATTCCGTTTTTAATAATTGTTTTTTTATTAGTGAATTTCATTTAAATTTCTCCGTATTAAAGTATAACAAGATTTTTGCCGTAGGCTTTCTTAAACATTTCACTGCAAGTAAGCGCATCTTTGATTTCAAGTGACGCATCGCCTGTTGCCTGTGTTTTCATTATTACAGAATCGCCTAAAATATCACAGGAAACTGTTTCAACAATGCCATCCATCGCCCTGTCAAAGCTTTCAGCAATTCTTACAAGAACTGCAAGGCGATAAATAATCATAAGGTCATCAGAGCTTATCATATCAGAGTAACGCTGACACTCTTTCTTAACATCATCTTTTCTATGAGCAAGAGCAACAAAAGCACTCATAAGATGCTCACGATGAGTGAGACCGTAAATGTTTGAATTAAGAATCAAATAGAAACTGTGCTTATGATGGTCGTGATACTTAATAGTTGCGCCAATATCGTGAAGCGTTGCGGCAGTTTTAATAATGCGCATATAAGAATTAGGCAACTTATGAAGCTGACGAAGCTGTTCAAACATTAAAAGTGATAACTTTGAAACGTTATTAGCATGTTCAACGTTTTCCTGGAAAAGACCAAGTGCATTTTTAAGTGAGAAATCAAGTACGTGCTGAACAGGCTTAACCGCAAGCTGAGGATCAATCTCATTAAACATAATGCCTTCGCGGAGACCGTTGCAACTAATAAAGATATCTGAACAATTGATGTAATTAACAGTTGTTTTAATTGCTGCAAAAGCCGCAAGGAAAATATCTGCACGTTCATTTGAAAGACCTTTTATTTTCATACGTCTGTCAAGGTCAAGACGACACATATTTTCATAAACCGCATCAATTTCTTTTGCACGGATATTGTAGTTGTGAAGTGTACCGATATCCTTTTTTGATTTCATGCGCATAATCTTGCCTAAGTTACGGAACGAACCGCCAACACCGATAATAGGAAGACCTTCAATGTTTGCAAGCCATGAAACTGATTCAAGCTGTTTTTTATAGAAATCTTCAATAGCATCAATCTGTTCCTGTTTAACTTTATCAGCAAGACCAAATAATTCTGTTAAAGTAACAGTACCAAAAGGAAGACATGCAAGATCTTTTATCTGACGTTTTTCAAAATGAACAAGCTGAGTTGTTCCACCGCCAATATCCATAATAACACCGCTATCAATATCCATCGTATTGATAACACCCTGGAAAACGAGCGTTGCTTCCTTTTCACCTGTTAAAACTTCAAGATTGATTTGTGTTGTAGCATAAACCTCATCTAAAAAGCTTCTTTGGTTTGCAGCGCGGTTTACAGCAGCTGAACAATAGGCATAAATCTGTTCAATTCCATTTGCAACGCAAAGCCTTTTGAACATATGTATGGTTTTTATTAACTGCTGAATGCGGCGTGGTTTAATAATATTATCATGGCCCATATCTGATATAAGCCTTACAGGTTCTTTTAATTGGTCGGCTATACGGTAACTACCGTTATCGTAGATATAAACAAGTATAAGCCTTGAGTTGTTTGAACCAATGTCCATAATAGCAATTTTTTTCATTGAATATTCTCCTTTGCGAATTAAATAAAAAAGTATAAAAAACAATT